>CAYZZH010000027.1:0-17185 GCA_964483005.1 uncultured Candidatus Saccharibacteria bacterium
TCACGATAGATTATACCTCAATTTTCGGAAAGCTGGGGATTTTGGGTATATCTCAGGACCCTACAGTTCTCGAACTCCGTTATTGTGCATTTGACCGAAACCTTTTAAGTGACCGAGTCCAGACACTACGGTTATTACGCTCGCCATTTTTCCTGCCAGCCGCGTATGCCCCTCGTCACCTCTTGCAGCGACCACCGAAAAGACGGCGGCAGCAACATTCGATGATTTTTGCCATATTTGCCCCTTGGTCACCTCATTGGTTAGCAAAAAGTGTGCGCAATTTATTGCTCCCACAAGGGCTGCACGAGCAACAAACGTGCGCACATAGGGTTTTGCCTCCGGGTATGTCCGGTAAGTACTCATGCCGACTCGTGCTATCGAAAGCTGGTCAATAACTCCATCAAGCACACGTCTTGGGCGATCATCCAGACCCACCTGCCTCAGTACAGCCCCGTCCAATATATCCCATGCGACAAATAACAGCATGTCAGTAGTTATATCGGCTCCGCTCTCTACCCTTCGGGCAATTCTATCGGCCAGCATAAGTCGCGGCACGGTCAATGCAATGCCCGGCAGCGACTTCAGGATTTCAAGGGACATGCACTGGGCTCCAGCAGGTGCGCAGGTTGCGGTCGAGTCGCGCAAGCTTATCGATATCATCCAAATAAAACTCAAAGTCAAAAATTGCCAGGTTTTCACGCACGCGTTCCGGTGTAGTCGACTTTGGCAACACCACAAACCCGCTTTCGACACCCCACCGCAGCATAATCTGCGCATATGTTTTGCCATGACGCTCAGCAATCCCCTGCACAACAGGGTCGTGCATGCGCTTTCCGTGCGCCAAAGGACTATACGCTTCCAGCACAATACCTCGCTGCCGACAATACTGCACAAGCTCTGGCTGCTGCAAAAACACGTGCAGCTCCACCTGGTTCACCACTGGCATAACGTCGGCATGCGCCTGCATTTCCTCCAAGTGTCGCACAGTGTAGTTGCTAACGCCAATCGCCCTGGCTTGTCCCCTTTGGCAAATCGTCTCCAACACTTTCCAGGCTTTTTTACGCACCACCGGCACCGGAAAATGCAGTAGCAAAAGATCGACGTACTCGGTCTGAAGGCCAACAAGCGACTGCACAAAACTCTGCTCTGTGCGGCCCGTCAAAATATGCTCCACGCTAATCTTTGTCGTCAGGTACAGCTCTTCGCGCGCGAGCCCGCTGCGCCGCCAGGCTTCGCCCAGCAAAGCTTCGTTTCCATACACCTGCGCGCTGTCAAAGTGCCGATACCCTGCCGCCACTGCGGCATCAAACACCGTCGCAAACTCTGCCGCTCGCTTGACCTGCCACAACCCCAACCCCACCTGGGGTATCTCTCGACCGTTTGCCAGCTGTATTGTTGACATATTCATGCCGACTTCCTGTTAATCACGATCTCGCTTACCTCTACGCTTTTTGGCAGGTCGAGTAGTTGCTGCAAACACACGGCAATATCATGCGGGTCCATCCAGTTCTCTGGGTCGGTCATGGTCAGGCCTATTTTCTCGCCCATACGTGTTCGCATGCCGCCAACACAAAAGCTAATCACCCGCGAAGGCTTGCCCCTAAACTCCGCCTGAAGATTTTGTGAAAACCCCCGCATGGCCCATTTGGAAGCACCATACGCGGCCTGCTCCACATACCCTTTTGTGCCAACCGTCGACGAAACATTTACAACATCTGTGCCGTCTTTGTCTATGCGATCTGCTAGCGCCGAAACAAGCAAAATAGCTCCCTTGATATTTGTGTCCATAACGCTTGTGACCTCTGCCGCCGTCACCTTTCCCAGCGGCTGCACAGACATCACGGCCGCCGCGTTCACCACAGCCTCGAGTGGCTCCTTCAGCGCACAAATTTCTTTGGCGGCCGCTTCGATTTCCTGGGGGTGCGTTAGATCGTGTAAAAAATTGTACTCAGCAAACTCGCATGGCCGCCGCGAAACGTTCACTACAACCTACCCGCCTCTTGTAGTACTTTTGCCAGTTCTCTTCCCAACCCATCGCTTGCACCTGTTATCACAATCATGTTCTACCCCTTTAACGCTTGCTTAATTCGTTCTTCTACCGAAAGATTCGGGTCGATTTTTTGCAGCGCAACAGCAGCATCTTGCGGGGAATAGCCCAACGCCACAAGCGCCGCCACCGCTTCGTCTTGCGTGTTAATACCCGGGCGGTACACCACGTCTTCGGCAGAAGCACCTGGCGCCAGTCCCACCTTGTCGCGTAGTTCCACCACAATCTGTTCGGCCGCGCGTTTACCAACACCCTTGGCGCTTTGCAGCAGTTTCACGTCGCCCGCAGCAATAGCACCCCGCACCTGCGCCGCCGAACCAAGGTCCAGCACGCCCATCGCCACCTTTGGCCCCACATTTTTGACCCCCAGCAACTGCGTAAACAACTGTTTTGTGTCAGGCTGCAAAAACCCAAACAAGTCGTATCCCTGCTCGCGTATATGCTCGTACAGGTAAAATTTCGTCTCGCGCCCATCGGCCGCCCGTCCAAAATCCTCACTCGTCACACTCAACCCATACCCCACGCCGCCCACATCGAGCACCACCCCCTGAACCGTCTTCTCTACAACCCCCCGCAACCATGCAATCATCCCCCCATTATACCCTCCCCGCACTGCGCCAGGGTCCAACCCTGACGCATACAAAAAACGAACACGACTGCCAAACAAACCGCTGCTGCTTGCGTCAGGGTTGGACCCTGGCGCATACTACACGCATGCCTGGAAAAAATATCGTGAAACAATACGCCCCCGCAAGCTACTATCACATCTACACAAGAGGTGTAAACCGCAATATTACGTTTGACGGCGACCAAGACTTTGCGGTTTTTATCGGTCTACTAAAACGGTATCTTTCGCCAACACCGCGGGTAAGCAAAAACCGTCATGTGTATCCAAATTTCTCAGGCGAAGTGGAATTGCTGGCCTACGCCCTCATGCCAAACCATATACACCTGTTTGTGTACCAGCATACCCAGTACGCCATTCGCGATTTTATGCGGGCGCTTCTCACCAGTTACTGCATGCAGTACAATAAAGTCCACGACCGTGTGGGACCGCTTTTTCAGAGCAATTATCGGGCAGTGCTTATAGGCGACGACGCGTACCTCCAGCACATATCCAGATACATACACCTCAATCCAAGAGATTGGCGAACAACAGACAAGACAAGCTTAGACTTCTACCTAGGAAAGCGCCGGGCAGACTGGCTAAATCCAACCCGTGTCCTTGATTTTTTTTCTGGGCCTCAGAGCTACCTAAGTTTCATCGAAGATTACGAAGATGTAAAAAAAATGCATGACGAAATCAAGTGGGACTTGGCAACTATTGAAGATACCAGCCCCAATGAACCCACCGCCTACGAACGCGTCTGCGCCAGGGTCCAACCCTGACGCAGGTCAGGGTTGGACCCTGGCGCAGGTTGGTGGGGTTAGAGTTTGCGGGAGTGGGCGTGGGTGAGGGCGGCGGCGAGGGCGTCGGCGCAGTCGTCTGGCTGGGGGATGGTGGGAAGAGCGAGAAGAACGCGGACCATTTCTTGGATCTGCTTTTTTTCGGCTCGACCGTAGCCAGCTATGGCCATTTTGATTTGTAGTGGCGTGTATTCGGCAATCTGTAGACCGTTTTGGCTACCGCACAGCAGCACCACCCCCCTGGCTTGTGCCACCGTCATGGCTGTGGTGACATTGCGTGCAAAAAAGAGTTTTTCGACCGCCATATGCGCTGGTTTTGTCTGGACAATAATATCGCTGAGCTCGTCGTATATAGTTTGTAGGCGCACGACATCGTCTTCGTGCGCTGGCGTGCGTATTACCCCAGCATCGATCAGTTGCGATTTATTGTCTGTGACATCGATTACCCCAAACCCCAATATACCGGTACCAGGGTCAATTCCCAGTATGCGCATGGTCGGACTTTGCCTGAGAGGGCACGTTGCTCTCTGTTGATTTCGTTGCATTTGTGTCGCGTGGCGTTTCGGCTGAACGCTTTTTGGGACGATAAAAAATAGTAACCGGCGCAAGCAAAGCCGCCACCAGTCCCATCCAAAACACCACATTGACACCCGCATAAAACCAGCTGAACCGCTGTATATCGTATGTTGCGCTTTCGTAATTACCGTTCGCATAGGTCACGAGTTCTTTTTCGGCCACGGTCGCCGGGAACCCATACCATTTGCGTGTAAAGGTAGCTGTCGCTGGGGTAGAGACCTGGTTTGTGACCTCGCCATAGTAAAAACCTTTGGGCACATCAAACGCCCGCTGCCGCACTGGCACAAACGCAAGCACCACCGACACCACTGCAATCACCGCCAAAAACACCAGAAACAACACCGTCGCGCGTTTTAACTGCTTCATACCAGTATAGTACCACGGCAACCAAACTACTTGCCATCTTGGTTGATCAACGGACAGCAGACTCTCGAAAAATCTGTAGCATTTTGTCGTGTACGGTCTGGTTACATGACACAAGCAATCCATTTGCAAATTCATCGTAGCGACGCTGTTGACCAAATATATCACTCACTACGCCCCCCGCTTCTGAGACCAACAGTGCAGCGGCTGCGCTATCCCAGGGTGATCCATACAGCAAAAAACCCGCCACAAAGTTCCCCCTCGCAACCTGTCTTGCTCCATATACCGCAGAAATAAAGTTAAACCCCCGGACATCTGCTGCGTGTAGTTTACTAACCATTGTTCCAATGTCGACAGTTGCCCTATGACTCCACAGGCCACTGCCCTGAGATACGTATTGCCCAGCCAGATCCTGCCCTCGACTAGTCGTCAAAGGCTGTGCACCGCAAAATGCCCCACCACCTTTGGTCGCAAACATTAGCTCATCGAGGTATGGGTCGTACGTTGCCGAAACACAGGGTTGACCATCGGTTCTGCTCACGAGCGCGAGTGAAAAGGTGCTTACCGGAATACCACACACAAAAGGACTCGTGCCGTCTATTGGATCGACAACCCACACGGCTGCTCTAGTCGGCTCATAACTCGCCTCTTCGCCGATCACCCCATGACCAGGAAACCTACGTTGTACTTGCTGAACAACCATTTCGTTGATTTTGGTGTCGGCAATAGTCAGGGGGGTGTGGTCTTGCTTTTCATGGGTTAAAAGTTGAGCCGATCGAAAATAGTGGCGCATAATTTCACCGGCTTCCAACGCAAGTGTTTTGGCAAATGCGAGTTCTTTTTCGTATGCCACTTGGCTACCCAAGTAAACTTTCGTCGATGTTGAAGTTGACGTGGGTGTTTGCGACATCGTCGCAGTCCTCGAGCGCGTTCATAAGGCGCATAATCTTGCCCGCTGTCTCGCGGTCGGTAATGTCGATGGTGTTTGCCGGCACATAGGTAAGCACGGCCTCGGTAATCTCGAACCCGCGAGCTTTTAGCTCGTCACGCACCCGCGCCAGGTCAACATCTGCGGTGTACACTTCGCTGACATCGCCGTCTTCTTGGACGTCTTCGGCGCCGGCGTCGAGCGCACTCAGCATACATTCGTCGCCCACAGCACGGACCACCACCAAGCCTTTGCGTGCAAACTGAAACGCCACCGCGCCTTTTTCGGCAATGTTACCGCCATGTTTACTAAACGCCAGGCGCACTTCTGGGTATGTGCGGTGAATGTTGTCGGTCGCCACTTCGACCAGCACCGCCACGCCACCCGGCCCGTACCCCTCGTACATTACCTCTTGTAGCTCTGCCGCAGACTTGTCTTTTATACGGTCAATCGCCCGTTGAATGTTGGCGTGAGGCATGTTAGAGGTTTTGGCTTTGTCTATGGCAAGCCTCAGCGCAAAGTTGGTCTCTGGGTCGGTCCCGCTGCGAGCTGCAATGGCAATGGCATTACCAAGCTTGGTAAACACCGCGCCCCGAGCGGCGTCTTTGGCGCCCTTTTCACGTTTGATAGTAGACCATTTGCTGTGTCCCGACATACAAAAATACTCCGTTTCTATCTGTTATGATACCACCGAGTCGGTCATATTGCCAGTAGACCGCTTCCCAAATAAATCCTCTATCCATAACGCACTATTTTTGTTTCCCAAACAAACTTTTTGCTTCGCGCTGTAACACCGCCCACAGCTTGTCACAAAAAAGTCTGTTTGGAACAAAAATCATCACGTTCTGGACTGAAGGATTATTTGGGGAGAGGTCTAGTGGGTTTAGGCTAGTTGCGAGGCACTGCCTACAGCCCGACGCCATCAAACTCGTTGCCGTGCCGAGAACGAAACAGGCGTGCCATGTCAACATAGTAGGTAAAATGATCGTAGTCGATAAGCCCAAGTTTTTTCATTTTGTGCAGCTCGACCGCGGCAGTTTCGCGGGTAATCCCCACCATTTCGGCAATATCTTGGTGGCACAAACGCAGGTTTATTTTGGTACGACCATCTGGCTGCAGCTCGCCCAAACGCACCACCAAATAGTGCAAAATGTAGATAAGTTTATCGTAGGCGTGCGAATGCTCGAGCGCATAGACATGCATGGTCGCCGCAATGTAGTGCGACATATAGTTTTCAAAAATCTGGTCTTTGAGCGCGGGGTCTTGCGCTAAAGATTTTTCGTACAGCTCACGACTCACTAGCAGCACCGTGCAGTCCGTGGCCGCTTCGAAATAGTACATACACGCCTCTGTTTTGCCAAACACCCACGACATGGGAAAGACATCTCCCGCCGACAGCAGCGTCACCGTGCACTGGTCGCCACCGCTGGTAATACCGTAAACCTTGACAACGCCGTGACGCAAAACCATCACGTTAACCGGCACCTCACCTTGAAACAGTATGGTGCGTTTTTTAGGGTATTGGCGCATGGTGCCATATGGCTCCAGCACCGACAGTTTGCCAAAACGTTTGCGTTCGTCCATAGCTATAGTATACCCCGGGTCAGGCGCAACAACACTACCGTATAAACCAGGGTTTACGACGACGGTACAGCAGCACCACCAGGCCCAAAACCAAAAGATAGCAGAGCGACATGTCAAAAACACTCAAATATGTGTTTGTCTGAAACACGTGCGGTACGCGCGACAACAGCATGGTGACGTCGAGCATGTAGGTCAACAACAGCTGCGCCGGCCAGGCAAACCAGCCAGCGACAAGTGGCACAAGCATGCCAGCCAGGCCTGCGACCAAACTAAGGAGCATGGCGAAAGGAATAAAAAACGCTACCAGTACATTTGCTAGCAGACCAATCAACGACACCTGTCCAAACACCCACATAACGAGCGGTATGGTCATGATTTCGGCTGCCAGGGTCTCTATAGCAATCTGCGGCAACATGGGTGCAGCTCGGTGAGGAAACAGCCAAGCAGTTAGTTTCGGCGCGATCACCACAATCCCAAAAAACGCCAGCATAGAAAGCCACCACCCTATGTCAGACCAAAAATACACCGGCGTTGCATAGCTGGTGAGCGCCGCCGCCATAAGAATAAGCACCATCGGGCGCAGCGGCCGGCCATAGTACCAAGCAGCCAGCGCCAAACCGCTCACCACCGAAGCCCGCACAATACTTGGCGCCGCACCAGTTAGCGCCAAAAAACTTAGCATAAGTCCCACACCAAGCCCCGTCGTAAACAGTTTTGAACGCTCGCCGGTTAGCTTGCGAGCGCCATTGAGCAGTATGGTCAAATTGTATCCGCTTACGGCAATAATGTGCGTCAGCCCAACCATTAAAAACGCCTGCGAAACATCGTACGGCAGTGTGTTGCGCTGGCCCACGAGCAAGCCGAGCGCAAACGACGCGGCCGGCTCAGGCAGCGCAGACTGCATGCCAGCCGTAAAGCTTCGGCGAAAACTATCGATGGCGGTCTGCTGGTTGTCGACGCGTTTGATCTGCGCATAGCCTATGGTGGCCTGTTTGCCGCCCCGCGTTGGGTAAAGCTTGCCTGTCACCGTAACGACATCGCCCCGGTACACCGCAAACTCACCGTAGCCGCTTACTTTAATGGTGCCCGGGGCGCTAACACTGCGCGGGGACATAAACTGTACTTTTTTGACCTCAAAGGCAAGCTGACCATTTTTACCGTACACCGCATCGAGGCTAACTTTGCCCTGCAGCGTAACCTGTTGCTGGGCAAAGTCGTGGTAGGGCTGCAGCGTCTGCAAGTACCCTGCCCCGCGCCACACGCCAAGGCTTAGCCCAAACACCACCAGTAAAATGACCTGAAAAACTGGTCTTTTTACCCCTGTAACCAGCAGCAGTCCGACTGCAACGACAAACCAACCAGGAACCGTCAGGTGCCAGCGCGCCACTACCAAACCCACTAAAAAAGCAACGCACAGCACGAGTATTTTGTCGGTACGCCGCACACGTCGAACCCAACCCAAACCAAACCGTGGCCATAGCGCGGCCTTTTTCATTATTTCAGCATATCACCCCTGTCACGACTAACCATGAGCGGCGGCACATACTAGGCTGTGTAACGGTAGGTATGTAAGGACCTGACCCACGTCCATTTTTTTCAACCGGAGGGGTTGGTAGGTGAAGCAAAGGTGAAAAAGTGCTTGTGCACTTTTTCCCTTGCAAACGCCTGGAGGGCGAAAAGTGGACGGGGGTCAGATGTAAAGACTGGCTGAGTGCTGTGAGTGCTGTTGCTATAGCCAGACCCGTTGGGGAGGTGCTAGGGGCGGGAAAAGGTTTTGCTGTACACTGTTGCACCGGCAGTACACGGCGTCTCAGCACTAGCGCCCATGGTAACCCCGCACACCATGTTGTAGGTGAGCTGGCGAGCTTGCGCGTCGTAGGCAAGGGTACTATAGCCAAGGTGCTTCATGCGAAACTCTGAACCAGGCAAAATGGTCTGGAAGTTTATAAGCCCTTGGCCACCACCACCGTTAACGACATGCATCACTCCATGATAATCGGGGAAAACTTCCATGCTATGTCTGTGTTGGGTAATGTTTAGTACGTATTTGCCACCGACTCGAGCCGTCGGACTAAACTGATCGGCGAGCGCAGTAAATGCCGCTTCATACCCCGCACTCGGCGTCCATCCGGTGCTACTCAGGACTGGGCGGTGGCCGTAGGTAACAATATAGTCAACAGAAGCATCGTCTTGTGCCTGCTGCATAAGCGCTGCTGCCTTGGTTTGCCAGTCTTGTATAGAGTTCCAGCTGAGCTCTGGGAAGCTAACAAACAGCACACGACCCGCCTTAAACCATCCCCAGTCTTCGCCCAGGCAGGTGTTTGTGCTTGAACCGATTTCTTCGCCGCAACCTGGCTGGCTGGTTTTGCTTGGTATGTCACCTGGCACCGTTTGTGCGTTTGGCAGCGCAACGCGACCTTTGTAGTTTGCCAGGGTGTCGCGAGGCGTACCAGCAGGTGCGGTTGCCGTCGGCTGACCGTACTCGTGATTGCCCCATACCGGCATAAAAGCCGCTCTCTGGAACAACGGCTGCATGTCGGTAAAATACTGGTGTATGGCCGGCACACCGCACTCATTGGCAATCGCAATGTCGCCGCCGTGAATCATAAAGTCGGCGTTTTCGGCAAACAACAACTGGTTTTGCTGTGTTTGGTACGAACGACACGACGACGCTATGGTGTCGCCGGTACTCAGTACTTTGAAACTAGTGGTTTCGGCTGGCGTGGTGGTAAATGTCGCGTCTGCACCAGTGCTTCCCACCTTGTAATGATAGGTTGTTCCTGGCTGCAAACCAGTTATCACAGCTTCGCGAAATGGCCCACTTGTGTCCACAGGAGTAATGGCTGAGTTAGCGGCCGTTACACTCGACCCATAGCTGGTGTCAAGCCCGTAGTACAGCGTTTGCTCTGTGCCTCGCCAGCTAAAAACCACCGAGTCGGGAGTGCTGCCAAAGGCGTATTTTATTTCGTCGGCTGTACCAGCGGGTGGCTGCGGGGGCGTCGCCGCAAACGCAGTCTCGTCACTGAGGCAGGCTGCAACCTCGCTGGTCACAGCACTGGCGCAGTAGGCTATTTTTTTCAGAATGCCGTTAAACTGGTCGGTGTTACTGGTTTGTAGCGGCAGCGGGTACTTGTTGCCTGCGGTGACACGCTCGGAAGACACCATTGCACCCGTGGCAGGTATGGGAAATGTTTTGGTTGCAGTGGTTGTGTCTTGGTTGTTTGCGTCGAGTGACGTGAGGTTCATGGTTACGGTTGCTGTCGTGCCGGTGTCTGGTGTTTTGTAGCAGCTTAAGCGATAGGTCACGCCATCTTGCAGCCCCACATCTCCCCGAAGCGCTAGGGCTGTCGAGGGCGTCAACGCGCCAGCGAGGCGGCATTCTGGATAGGTAACGCCATTTTTACACTTGCTAAGTTGCAGTTTAACCTGTGTCACTGCGTTGGCAAACGGACCAACTTGGCTCATGTTTTGCGAGTCGGTAATGCAGCTGGCCTGATAAGTAAAGACCACGGCGGCGCCGACCGACTGCGTCGCTGGGACATTGAGCGTCGTACCACTGGTGGGTTTCGCGTTACCGCCCGACTGAGTATCGACCGTGTTACCTTGAAAACGTACGCCGTCTGGCACTTGACTCCATGCGCCAGTCAGATTCATAACAGCTGTGGTGTTGGCGGCTGCGGTGTTGGGGACTTGTGCGCCCGACACTGACGAAAAATCATAGGTATAGAGGCTTGCGTTTGAGGCTGCGCGCGTAACAAGCGGCGAAACGCTCGCGACTACTAAAAACAAAGCGCAGGCGACAATAGCCACTGCAGACCGGAGCCGATGCCCCAAAATAAACGAATTGCTGCTAGGTGAAGTATGGTGATTTTTTTGCATGTAGGACTGAGTTTACCACACTACTCACTATGCGCAAAAAGAACTGAGGGTTATGATACGAGTTACCGTTTTTGCTTTTGTGCAAAGAGATTTGTGTTGTTTTCGTAGCGCAGATGAGCAAAAATTTGCAGCAGTTTGACCAACCGCAGTAGTCGCACACCATGTAAGATTTCAAATGTTTGGGTCGGGATGGGTACGGCTGCAATTAGGTAAAACCAGTGGTATTTGAAATAGTGGTGACGGTCGCGCGCAAAGTGCCATTCAAACAAAAACTCGGTCAAAAACAGCAGTGCAACGCCTGTTTCAAACACCTCGATCCACCGCAACTGACTGGTCGAGAGTCGTTCGAGATGTTCGAGCACCAAAAAGGCCAGGCTCGCCAGCGCCAAGCTTACCATAACCACTTCTTTTACCAGTAAAAATCGACGAAGTTTACGTTTGCCCGCTTTTGTATGCATGATACGCTTAGTATACCGTATCTACACCGCTTATGTTTATGTGTGGTGTACCGTTCCAGTAGGCGGACGTGGTAAAGCTGGCCTGGTCTAACTGGACAGGGGTTGCTATACTATCACTATATGGCACACATTATTATCACCCAGTTTGACTACGACCGCTTGCAAAAGCTGCTCGCCAAAAAAAGCCCCCTCG
Source organism: uncultured Candidatus Saccharibacteria bacterium (assembly GCA_964483005.1). Taxonomy (GTDB): domain Bacteria; phylum Patescibacteriota; class Saccharimonadia; order Saccharimonadales; family UBA4665; genus JAGXIT01. The sequence goes on from CAYZZH010000027.1 coordinate 11,436, forward strand.
ACGATTTCGACAAGGCGCTGCTGGCCGAGCTAGAAAAAGGCAAGGTTGTCGCACCAGAAGCCGTCCCCGGCGACGTAATTACCATGAATTCTGAGGTACAGTTTACCGACGAAGCGGGTAAACCGCTCACTTACTGGCTGGTTTTCCCCGAAGACGCCGACGCACTGTCTGGCAAAATCTCGATACTCTCGCCAGTAGGCTGCGCGCTGCTCGGCTACAAAGTCGGCGACACTATCGAACTCACCACCCCTGGCGGCACTCGTAAACTGACCGTCGACGCCATTATTCACCAGCCCGAGCGCGAAGGCAATTTTGACCGCTAGCGTGTATGCCACGCTCCCGCAACGCAATTGACTTTTGGAAAGAAATATAGATAATGTAAGCAGTCAGCCCAGTTTTTGGCACCCCCAAAATGGGCCCATAGCTCAGTTGGTAGAGCAGAGGCCTTTTAAGCCTCGTGTCGTGAGTTCGAGTCTCACTGGGCCCTCCAAGTAAAATGACCTGTCGTTCTGGCAGGTCGTTTTACTTGGTAATGGGTAGTACCTCCCCACAGAAGCTCGCTTAGAGAACTGCATAGTGCGCGAGCGCAGCAAGGCCTCGTCTGGCCCTCCATTTGAGGTTTTGTGATGTGTGGCGTACCATAGCAGTATAGGAGGTGCGTTTGGTGCAAGTGCATAATTTTGGGGCGGGGCCAGCGGTTTTGCCAAGTGTGGTTTTGCAAAAAACAGCTGAGGCGGTGTTAGATTTGGACGACAGCGGACTATCGCTGCTCGAGATTTCTCACCGGAGCCCGGCGTTTGAGGCAATTATTACCGAGGCCGAGCAGCTACTGCACGACCTCCTCGGTGTGCCTGCCGGGTACCGCACCCTGTTTCTTGGTGGAGGCGCCAGCACCCAGTTTGTGGCAGTGCCCTACAACTTGCTTAATAGCAAAGCAGCCTACCTCGAAACCGGCCTCTGGGCGCAAAAAGCCATTGCCGAAGCCGAGCACTTTGGCGAGGTTGAGGTTGTTGCGTCTTCAAAAGATCAAAACTTTTCTTACCTGCCAAAAGACTACACTATTCCCAAAAATGCCGATTATTTCCACATAACCACAAACAACACCGTTTTTGGCAGCCAACTACACACCGACATCGACAGCCCAGTGCCGCTGGTGGCCGACATGTCGTCTGACGTTTTGAGCCGGCCAATTGATGTGAGTAAATACGCTCTGATCTACGGTGGCTGTCAAAAAAACATGGGGCCAGCTGGCGTTTCTTTTGTAATTGTCTGCGAAGATGCTCTGGGCAAGGTAGGGCGCCACATACCCACCATGCTCGACTACCGCACGCACGTCGACCACAGTTCGCTGTACAACACGCCGCCAGTAGCGAGCATATTTACGGTGCGCGAAGTGCTACGCTGGGTCAAAGCCGAGGGAGGCGTAAGCGCCATGCAAAAGCGGGCCGAGGCGCGAGCAAGCCTGCTCTACAGCGAAATTGACCGCAACCCGCTGTTTTGCGGCACAGTCCAGCCCCAAGATCGTTCGCTCATGAACGCGTGCTTTGTGATGGTGAGTGAACACAGCGACAAAGAACAGGCATTTCTCGACTTTGTGCAAAAACGAGGCGTGGTAGGGCTAAAAGGTCATCGTGCAACCGGCGGTTTTCGGGCCAGCATGTACAACGCGCTACCGCTCGAAAGCGTGCAAGAGCTGGTAGATTGCATGCAACTTTTTGAGCAAACTACCCGCTGAGCAAGGTCCAGTAGTTACTTGTGGTGTTTCTTTTTGTCAGACATGGGCTTCCACCGGGTGATAAACAGATACAGCAGTGTCGTGACCGACCCAGCAAGCACACTTGGTATTTCAAGGTTTTGCACCTCGTGCCAAACGGTGGTGCTTTGTAGCGTGTTTTGCAAGCTGGTCGACAAGTACGGTACCATAACCGTCGCGAGCAGCACACCGCCAGCGGCTGCCGCCACAAACCCGAGCAGTAGTTTACCCCCCTGTAACTTTTTGCGACTAAACAGTACCGTGCACACTACCGGTGTAAATAATAACCCAAGACTCGTCCACTGAAGCGTACCCAGCAGGCTTGCCTGCGTAAACCCAGACACCACATTTGCCATGTCGCTGGCCGCATGCGTCGCCAAAACACTGCCCATACATACACTCAAAAACACTAACACGCCGTTGCTACGCAGCACCAGTGAAACAACCGGTGGCAGCGCGACAACACTGCAAAGCACAATCATTTCTACCATGTGCTCACTATATCACTGGGCCACACTAAAAACTACGCTAGCAAACCATAAGACGAATTTTGGGGAGGACAGTCCTCCCAACGAAAATTTATGGTGTAATATGTTTTGAACTTACCCGCTCTTGGGCTGACTCTGCTTGAGCACTCGTGCAAAGCGCGCATGGCTTTTGTGCGGGCCGTCTCGATGGCTCGGTGCACCCACCTAACGAGCGCGCGAGGAATGGGCGCGGTACGAGCGGTACAGCCGGTACAGCGCGCGCATGGTCGCCAGCACAGCGATAATTTTTTTGATACGAAATATAAAAGCAAACATAGGTATAGACTACACTGCAACCGCGCCAAGTTCCTTGAGCTAGCTCACAGTTTTGGCAACTACATTGGAAGTCTGCGACTGTTGGGGGGGCTGGGAGGACTGTCCTCCCAAAATAGTTTTATGGTGTAATATATTAAAACTTGAGGGTGTGGCCGGTGGTTATGCCAGATTTTGCTGCCTCGCCAGCATTGAGCTCTATAACGTACTTTGCTGGCGTGGGCGGGCAAAACGACTTGGGGTATGTTTGTGGCGATACGTCGCGCGCCACATGTATAACTCGTTTGCCCGCATCGAGCCACATAATATCGAGACTAAACCGCATATCTTTCATCCAAAAACACGCTGCCTCGGGCCGATCAAACACAAACAACATCCCTTGGTCTGCCGACATACTCTCCCTCCCACCCAGCCCTTTCGCCCGCTCGGCCTCAGTCGAAACAACTTGCAGTGAATAATGACGATCGTTGATGTTGAGTGCTTTTTGCGACGCTAAAAACGTGTGGAACAATATCGTAGCTGCGCACAAAAGCAGCAACAATACTGCGCCATACGTTTGAGAGAACTTTTTATGTGCTGCGCTGTTTCGCATAGACACATCTTGGTCAGGCTGTTGCGAGTACACGCCTATTTAGCCTGGAATCCCAAAAGTTTTTTTAACAGCTCGTACGAGATACTGTGTTTTCATATTCAGATCACCATCGTTCATGGTACGGCCAAGTTTCATAATCTTGAGGATCCGTTTGCCGCGCTCTATAGTTTCGCCTTCGTTGTACCGGCAAAAAATCAACATGGTATCTTCGCCTTTGCAGTCCTTGAGTGAAAGTCCGTCTTTGAAAAAAACGACTTCATCGCCAACGAGTTTGTACACGCCAGGACGAATGTGTTTTTTGAGCACAAAATCTTCGTCAGACTGATTGTTGAGTATCATAAGCGAACCGGGCTTTTTATACCGCGCTGTGCTGGGTAAAGCCTCGTTGTCGGTAACTTCGTATTTATAGTTTGCAAGCTCTAAGATGTGCAACAGCATAAATGGAATTTTGCCATTGAGCATCTGCATGTCACTAATAATATGCGAATAGCCCGTCAGTCGAGCGTTGATTTCAATAGCATACACTTCATCGTCAGGTGTAACGATAAGATCCACGCCAAACACTCCTTTGTATCCGTGACTTGCCAGTTCAGAGCCGATTACCGAAGCGATCTCTTGTGCGCGGAACTGCACGATGTCTGGGTACTCCGACCCAATCTCGCCACCACACCAACGCGTTGCACCCTCAAGCTTAGGATTGCAAAGATATTTGCTATCAACGAGTTGTCGCTGAATACCACCACTAAATATCCCGTATTTAGTAATGCACACTTGAATGCTCGAAACTTCGCCGTGCACAAACTGCGAAGCAACCACAGTACGCCCACGCGAATACTTTTTAAGTGACTTTACTGCATCGACATAGTCGTCTTCGTTATGTATGGCGTAGCTGCCTTTTGAACCAGATGACTCTTCGTCTTGCAGCATAAAGGGCCCGTCAAATCTCTGGTGGAGTTCTCGGTACGATGCCGCCCTATCGAGCTCATTCATATACTTTATTTCGTATTCGGGGATACGTATTAAGTCGGCAAACTCGTCGCGAAAATAACGCTTGTTTTCGTACGCGTGAGCAATCGCCGGTGAATTCATGAGGAACGCGAGCGGGTTGATCTTGTACGGAGGGTCAAGCGGTGAATACAGCGGGTATTTACGCCTCGGATCAGCCTTGAAAAGCTCGATGAATTTTCGGGTCGTGACGTACCGACTGATGCTTTCACTGGCAGAAATTTTTTTAAGATTTAGTGAACTTATACTGGCCCTGAGAGGTAAATCTCGTAGCCATTGCTGTTCTCTGGGCGTAATAATACGAAAATCCTCGAAAAGCTTGTCGACAATAAGGAAGTTATAGGGGTCAGCGCTTACAATCCCGATGGGACGCGACTTGTTATAATCGATTGCCAATGTATGCTTTGCCATGAGGGCTACGTCTAGTGTAATACGAACGGTCAAAAATAATGAACTTACAAATTATAGCACTTTTGTTTGTATTTTTACAAGTATTGTGTCATAGGAAGCCTACTGCATAAAAAGTGCATCGAAGATGAGCGGTGCAAGGCGCACAGAACTACCAACAGAAGGATACTCGTGTATTTTAAGTCCTGGCGAACTATTAATCTCCAGCAGCGGCAGGTACGCCCCCTTAACTGGTTGCGCAATATCTGAACACATGATGTCAAAGCCAGCCAAGAATAACCCCATTTCTTTGGTAATACGACAAGCGGTCTCACACCAACTTTGATGCGCCCTATCTGTCACGTTGACCGCGTCTCCACCCGCACTCACACTCTCAATATCAGAGATACGGACTACCTCACGCTCGGCTGGTACCCAGAGCAATGACTCGGCGCCAAGATATGTTTCGACGGCAGAAAGCTTGACCCGTTTTAGCGGCGTATCTGACCCATCGCCTCGTTTAGGGTCTTTGTTTAGACGCTCGACCAGTTGTCGTATTGTTGCAGCACCGTCTCCAACTACTTGCGCAGCACGTCTTTCGGTCACAACTGGCACAGTACCATTGAGTACAAAAATACGATAGAGCTTGCCCTCTATTTGGTTCTGGATGATAACACGCCCAGATACGCTCTGCTCCTGTGCAATGTGTAGCGCTATGACCAGTTGGTCACACGCTGTTACGCCGACAGTGACGCCCTTGCTTTGGCTGCCATCAATTGGCTTGATCACAACTTTTTTATAGCGCTCTAAAAACTGGCGCCCTTCGTCTAGCGTATCGATGATACCGTAGGCAGGGACCTCATAACCGAGCGACTCAACAAATGCGAGCGTGAGGTTTTTGTACACCGATATCAAACGCCCATTGGCTGCACTCCGCATGGGACGTGAGCCACTGAACATTTCAGATTCACCAGCCGTGGTCGTGATTTTACAGAGTTGGGCATGGGGGCCAATAGTTTCAACACTCCACCCCCTTCTTAATGCTTCGTCGAGCAACAACTGCCTGGTAATACTGTTTGCCATACGTTTATTCAGCTCCTCCGCGTGTCATCCCGATCTACTTTACTTTGCCTATTGTCTATTTGTTCAATGCTATCAGACGTGAATCAAGAAACCCCCACCCAAACATAAAGCGTGCTACGCTATCTCTTGT
>CAYZZH010000028.1:0-15591 GCA_964483005.1 uncultured Candidatus Saccharibacteria bacterium
TGGTGGGCGAGGAGGGACTTGAACCCTCACATTCTTGCGAATACAAGATTTTGAGTCTAGCGCGTCTACCAATTCCGCCACTCGCCCGATGGCTTTAACATAACCATAAGTAAAATCATGGCTGTCAGAGGTGTATTGTACTATACTACATAGTGAAACGCGAGTGGGCGGTGGCTTGCTGGCGTGAAAACGTCTATGAGTACACACCCTATTTTCCCCGACAATCCACTGCGACCAGAGCCGGCCGATAACGCGGCCGTGGAACTGGTGCGTGCCAAAGTAGCCCGCGCCTACGGCGAAGAGCCGGCAGTTACCGAAGAACTCGAGCAAGCCAAGCACGAAAAAACACCGAGCAAACACCAACTATTTCTGCGTGAAATTAGCCAAGGCGACAAAAGCCTTGCCGAGATTCAGACAGAGTGGCACCGCTATTACACGCAGCTGTCTGACGACGACAAACGAGAGGTCTGGGCCGAGTTTTATGCTGCCAACCAGCACACGCCCTACCAAAAGCTGTTTCAAAAACAAGTACCGGTCGCCAGCCGCCAGCGCCTAGCTGCACAACCAGCCCAAACACTCACGACGCCTGGCTCGGCAGAACCAGACACCGCCAAAACCAGCCAAGTTGTGCAGACAGCGAGCGGTGTCACCGTAGGCGGTGGTGTCGCTGCAGCGCATCGCAAACTGCCACGCGGCCACGCCAAACGCAAAAAGGCCCTCTCTACCAAAGCCGCCCGCGCCGTACGCAAAACCAAAGTCGGCCGCGACCTACTAGACTCAGAGGCGGCCGCGGCCACCCTGCGCCTGAAACGCACCGTTGTCGACAAAGTAAATGCCCGCGGTCAGCTGCAGGCAAAACACCACGTGCAATCGCTGCTTTTTGGGCTTGGGCTCGGCACCGTTATGCTGCTGGTTTTGCTGTTTGGATTTTTTAACGAATACATTATTGCGCCGTTTATACAGCCGAGCAGCAAGGTAAGCAGCATGCCGATTATCGTCAACAACCTTTCGGCCGAGCAACTCGCCGCTCCCACCATTGTCGTCAACAAAATTAACATTCAAATCCCGGTCGATTTTGGCTTACCCAGCAACGAAGAAGCCACCATCCAAAACTCGCTCGAAAACGGCGTCGTGCACTACCCAAGCACCGCACTGCCCGGACAAAACGGCAATGGCGCCTACTTTGGCCACAGTAGCTCAAACATTTTTAACAACGGCAAATACAAATTTGCTTTTGTACGGCTGCGAGAAATGGTCACCGGCGACGTTTTTTCGGTAATTTACCAGGGCAAAATATATTACTACCAGGTGTTTGCCAAAGAAATCGTGCCGCCAACCCAAGTTTCGGTACTAACCGACACCAAAGGCGAGCAGGCAACGGCCACGCTTATCACGTGTGATCCGCCCGGGCTTAGCACCAACCGACTTGTGGTGTGGGGCAAGCAAATTAGTCCAAACCCAAGTTTTAACGCCGCCCCCGCGCCCGCAGTCACCGCTCACCCAGAAAAAATCAGCAGCAACGGTCCGACGCTCTGGACCCGTATGTGGCGCGCCATTGCTTTTTGGTAAATCACCGTACGCGGGACAGTGAGTTGGTAAGCCACTACGTGCAAAAAAGAAAGTCGAACCTCTTAATACTACTGTGCTAAACCGCGGCCGTAGGCCGCTGAAGAACCTGTCCTTCGTAGCTTCAGCGAAGAAGGAATAGCTAGGTAGAGCCATGCGTAAGCTCCCGGTAGACGCTTAGCACCACATGTGCGAGGATTATCCTTTCACAAAGTTGTGAAAGGATAATCCTCGCACATGTGGTGGTTCGGTGGTTGTCAAAACGAACAACAAGCTACCGAGAGGTGGAGCCTTGGCTCGAGCTCTTTTGCCTACTTTTCTTGCGGCAAGAAAAGTAGGTCGCCCGGCGGGGCGAAACCCCACATTTTCCAACAAAAGAGTCACCCGCAATGAAATGCAAAAGACCACCCCGCAAGGCTACTGCAGCACAAGCGGCGTAGTGGTGACACTGTAGCCCGCAGCCGTCGTCTGAACCCCATACACATACTGGTAGTCCGTCGAAAAAAACGCCCCATACGAGGGCAGTGTCGCAACCAATGCTTGCTGATTTTGTTTGTCGTAGTCAAAAACTTGCAGCGTACCACCACTAACATATTGCAAACGATGCCCATCCATCCAGGTCGCTTTTAGCTGCGGCGCCTCGAGCGGCTGGGGCAGTGCGTATTGGTACACCGACTTGTTTTCGACATCGTACAGCCCCACGTTGCCACCACCTTGCGCGGCAATAAACTGGGCATTTGCCGAAAACGACACCGACGTCGGTGCGATAACCCGCACAAACCGTTCGGGGCGTGGCAGGTCTTTGCTGTTTTCGAGTGGCTGATCCACTGGGTTGTTGTACACATAAATACCCTTGTCGCTACTCGTACCTAGCACCACGTACCAGCGGCCGTCGTACCGCGCAATATCGAGCAGGTAGTTTGTGGGCGTGCTACTGGCGGCAACTTTACGCACCACCACCGAACGCGTCCCCTGACGCAACACAAACCCAACGGTGTTTGCAGTCGGCTTTTCGGCTTGCAATGTGTCGGTCACATACAGCAGTGTGTCGTCTCCGTACGATTTGTAGGCAAGCACGTGCAGCAGCTGCGTGTTGGTCAGTGGAGTGCCGTCTAGACCTGCGGTGCGCAGTATTTTTGACTCGGTGTTGTACACGTAAAACGTATCGGCCTTTTTGTCAAAGAACCGCGGTTCGTCGGTAGGCGCCAGGGCAAGATCTTTGCTTATGTTGCGACTAGCCGCCGCACTCTGCCGGTCGACCACCACATATTCACGCACCACCGCGCCGGTTTGAGCATAGCGATGCGCGAGCAACACATGTCGATTATCGCTCGACCACTCGACCACCTCCCACTGGTGCTGACCCTCGCCAGCAGTGACTACCGTAAGAGGTAGCGTAAGGTTTGACACCTGGGGCTGATCGGGCTTACGCAGGTCGTACAGGTGAAAAACCTCGGCACTTTTGTCGTCGGCCATCAGCAACCAGCGACGGTCGGGACTTTGTGTCGCCAAACGCAGGCCGCCTGCGTGCTGCTGAACCACAGCGGTCGACAACGTGTTTGGCACAAGCAGCGGGTAGTCAAACCGCTGAACATCACCGCCCGCGACGGCAATCGTGCGCTCCCAGCTGCGGTAGCCTGTTTTGCTCAGACGAAACGTATAGTCGCCGCTGCGCAGGTTGAGTTTGGTATTTGTTTGTGCTTTGTTGCGCTTGCCGTTTATTTCGATAGTGGCGCCATCTGGTCGGCTCGAAACAAACACAAACCCGCAGCGATCAACCGCACCGGCTTTGTCGACGCAATATCCGTCGGTTTGATACAGCAAAATAACGCTCGCAATACCAATAGCACACGCTACCAGCCCATAGCTGACAAACAGTGCAATACGGTTACGCCGCTCACGCCGAGGATAAAGGAAATCCATAGCAGGTAGTATATACCCAAACAACCCAGACTACCGCACTTTTAGCCAGCCCTCACCGGCTAAAATAGACTGAAACCTTCGCAGCCTATCCAGATAGGCTTTGTCGGCTTCAGCCCATTTCAGCTCGGCGATCATCTGCCTGAAAATTCGGTAGTCTGAGTTATTTGGGTATAGCACCCGGGATAAACTGAAGCTCAGGTAATACAAGAGTCAAGGAATCAACCGTCCTTCGCAACAGCTACGGACGGCAGGGGAGTCAATGAGTCAAGGAGTCAAGAGCGCGGCCGAAGGCCGCTAAAAACATCCTTCGTAGCATTAGCGAAGAAGGATACAGCTAGATGGGGCCATGCGGAGGCTCACGGCTCGATATGTTGTCATGTTTTACAACTTCCGACAGGCGGCGCGACTTGTTTGAACGGAAGGAGATACTGCCGGTGGCAGTATCTCCTGGAGTGAGTTGTGGCGTCGGTTGTAAAACTGGACAATATTCGACCGAGAGCCATAGCCTTGGCCTGGTTTTAGGTCAAGGACCTTTTGGCAGCAAAAGGTCCTTGTCGCCTGTGGGGGCGATACCCCACATTTTCTAACAAATCATTCATACCAGCGGGCCGCAAAGAGCGCTCCAGGCCAAACAACCTTCCGGCCCCGCAAAAGCCGCTTGCGTTTTATCAAGCAAAAGCAGTATGATACACACATACAGTTTGAAGGTAACAGAGACACCGATATGAAAGCAAAACCATCGTCTACACCCGTCGAAAGCGGCCGCATGCGTCGCCAGATTGACGATATTATTGCGCCAACAACTCCGCACAAAACCAAACTCGCCGTACAAACCGTAGCGAAGCCTGCGCAAAAAAGCGTCGCCGTAACGGTGACCGCTACCAAACCTGCCGCCACACCCCCAACTACCAGCAAAGCCCCCGCCCAAACCCGCAGCGCCAACCACGCCCGGCGCCATCAGCCGCAGCGAGCTGCCACACTGGTACGACGCTCGGTCAAAAAACCATCGCCCAGCCTAAAAAAACAAGTCCAGGTACAGCACCAGGCTACCGCACCCGCGGCACACACCGTTGTCGCCGTTAAAAAACAGGCCAGTCACGTCGATCACGTTCGGCTGCAACGGGCCGAAACCATCCCCAAAAACCCACAGGTCAACCGCTTTTACAACCCGCAGCCCGTTCAACCCACCTTTGCCGCCATACCGGTTCAGCAAGCCCCGCAGCACCACGCAGCCAACCAAGCCCCCGCCGCGCCGCCACCAGTGCCGCTCAAAGCCGCTGCCGACATGTTTGAACAAGCGATCGCTGGGGCAAATCACTACGTTGACCTCGCGCTGGGCAAAAAGCAACAGTTTAAAAAACGAGCTCGCCGCCACGCCCTCAGCATGTCGGCTGGTATCGTCGCCGTACTACTTATTACCGCCTTTGCGCTGTACCAAAACAGCCCGGGCGCCCAAATAAAACTGGCTGGCATGCGCGCCGGTGTCGCCACGGCAGCGCCCAACTTTGTCGCCAGCGGTTTTGCCTACAGCGGTGTTACCCAGCACGATTCACGGCTTATTTACGGCCTTAAAAACGACCGGGGCAACTACCATCTTTCAGAGCAAACCACCAACTGGGACGGCGACAGCATGATACAACACGTCTCGTCGGTCAGTGCCAGCGGCAAACCAAACTACCGCGGCGTCAAGGTTGGCGACCACACCGTATACCGCTTTGACGACCGTCAAGCCACCTGGGTCAAAGACGGCGTTTGGTACCAGCTAAGCGGCACCGCCCCCCTCAGCGACACCGAACTCCACGCCCTCGTCACCAACAGCTAAACCCATAACACATTTTATCGACTTCGTCTTTTACTGCTTGTGTTAGCTCTCCGACACATCTTTCTCCTTGCATACCACAGTCATCTCCAAAGCAAAACGCCTTGACCGCTGTATCCTCAGCTTCTGTTCCACCCGGCAGTAAAACAGCTTGCGCACCGCATGCACCTTCTCTACGACCCTGACATAAGTTCTGCACTGCTTCTAAACAGACCTTTGCGGCATCTCCCGTACAAACTCGAACCTCACCTGGATTGAGCATTACTATTGCTGCCCAGCCTTCTCGTACCTCTACCATGTCTTTTATTCCTTCCAACCAAGAGTACTGGCACGCACGCAATTTTGCAAGTACAAGCGTTTTATGATCTCTTACTCTTACGATATACTAGAAGCATGAACAGCCCCGTACGTACCCGTTTTGCGCCAAGCCCGACCGGCTATATACACGTTGGCAACGTGCGCGCAGCGTTGTTCCCCTGGCTACTCGCTCGCCAAAACAAGGGTAGTTTTATTTTGCGCATAGAAGACACCGACCAAGCCCGTTTTGTCGCAGGCGCTACCGACCTCATACTCGACACACTCGAGTGGCTCGGGCTCGAGTGGGACGAAGGCCCCCGCGTGGGCGGCAGCTACGGCCCGTACGTACAAACCGAACGCCGCGAGGCGTACCACGCCTGGGCTCAAAAACTCATCGACAAAGACCTTGCCTACGCCGACCCATACACCCCCGAGCAGGTACAAGCGTTTCGCGATGCTGCCAAAGCCGCCAAACGAGCGTTTTTGTACCGTGACCACCGCCCCAAAAATCCGCCCGTCTGGGACGGCTCGCAGCCGCTGCGTTTTAAAGTAACCAACATTACACGCCACACCTGGCACGACCCCGTTATGGGTGAGCTCACCGCTGGGCCAGAGGCGCTCGACGACTTTATTTTGATAAAGGCAGACGGGCTGCCAACCTACAACTTTGCGCACATTGTCGACGACGCCGAAATGGGCGTCACGCACGTGATACGCGGCCTCGAGTACATTGCAAGCATACCGCGCTACCTTAGCCTGTACGAAGCCCTCGGGCTAACAGTGCCGGTGCTAGCGTGCCTGCCGCACATTATGGCCCCCGACGGCAAAAAAAAGCTGGGCAAACGCGACGGTGCCAAAAGCGTAACCGACTATCGGCTTGGCGGCATAGTACCCGAAGCCATGCTCAACTTTTTGGCGTCACTTGGCTGGAACGATGGCACCGAACAAGAGTTGTTTAGCAGGGAAGAGCTGGTCGAAAAGTTTCAGCTGGCACGGGTACAAAAAAGCGGGGCGCGGTTTGATGAAACCCGGCTGCTATGGATGAACGGTCAGTGGATTCGCCGACTCGAGCTCGACGACCTGTATAACAGAGTCGAGACAGGAGCGCAAGGGACGAGCTTTTGGCCCGCCGAGGCAGCCGACGCAGCCGAGCCGTACAAAAAACAAGTGCTAGCGCTGGCGCAAGACCGGTTAAAAACCCTCTCAGACCTACGCGGCTTTGGCTACTTTTTTGCCGAACCAGCTGCAAACCCTGCGTTACTAACAGAGAACAAACAGCTCAAAAAACTGCAACCAAGTGAAATCGACCAGCTGATTGCCGCCGCCCACACCAAACTGAGCGCGGTGACAGTTTGGGACGCCGCGCATATTCAGACCGCCCTCAACGAACTACTCGACGAAACCGGCCAAAAACCAGGCGTGCTCTTTAGCCTTATACGCGTCTACACTACCTGGGCCCCCTACAGCCCCGAACTCCCCGCCACCCTCAGCCTACTGGGCCGCGACCGCTCCCTCCGCCGCCTGAGCCCTCAACCGCAGGAGCTTACTGTCTTGTCTTAGGAAAGTTTGCGTCGGGGTTGAGAAAAACTTGTAAGACACGCACTTTTCCTGCAATCTGGTTTCTATTGATACTCTCTGGTTCAGTGCCGCAAAGCCCATTTAGCGCACCTAGTGCGGCCCTGCGATCCTTTTGCGTTGCATCGCCCCGTATACCATCAATCTCTCCTAGGAATTCTGTGGTAGCCAATTCATCTGCGCGACACTCCGGTTTGGCAAGACATGCACTACAAATCTGTTCTAACAATCCTTTTGTCTCATTGTTTTCATCAAAAGGTAGGCCTACGCATTTACCCTGTACGCCCACTGGATCACGGGGTGAAATGTTTATAGGAGTCTCAACAAGCAGGCCCAGTATTTGACGTCTCAGAGAAAAGTCGTTGTTATCTGCTGCAGCGTCTGTAGGGCCACGTTTCGTCTCCGCACTGGAGATGATAAGCCCAATAACTTGACTCACGGTGTCGCCTTTTTGCTGTTTGGGAGAGCTGTTGGGATTGTGTGCATTAAAAATTTGCATACCAAGTATGGTACATCATTGTCTTTCGTAGGCCATGAGCGTTTTGCAGCGGTTTGACTCGACGCAAAAATGGGCAAGTGGTTCAGTTTGGCGAGATGCGCTATAATACTGGTTATGCTTGACGATTTTGGCGGACCGTCGTCTGGGTCTGCACGCAAACCAAAACGCATCGAACCACTTGCACCAACACCTCAAAAACCTCTTGAGCAGCTGGTGGCGGAGCACGAGGCAAGAGCAACCGACCACGCCGCAACTGACGAGGTGAGCCAGCAGGCCACTCCTGCGCCGAACTTTTCTGGGTCTGCCAGTCCACCCGAATCGTCGCTAGCCGAGCCCAGTCGCTCTCACCCAACACCATCTGGTGCGGCCATCCCCAGTCAATCACCACGCAAAACAGCGTTTTTCTCGCGTACGTGGCCGCTCAGTCACACCTGGACCATTGTAGCAGCCGCCGTTGTACTGCTGCTTATCGGCGGCGGTTCGGTGGCAGCCTATCTCGCCCAACCACGCGGCCAGGGCCGGGTGTACATAAGCAAGCGATCTCCCAAGCCAGCGCCCAAAGACACTCGTGTACCGAGTACACTCAGCGGCTTGCTGGTCGACCCAGCCGTCAACCAGCGCCCCGTAACCGGCGTCATGATCGAAAACAGTCCAGAGGCTCGCCCCCAAAGCGGTCTCGACCAGGCAAGCGTGGTGTTTGAGGCGATTGCCGAGGGCGGGATTACCCGGTTTCTCGCCCTGTTTCAAGACACCCAACCCGCCTACCTCGGGCCAATCCGCAGCGCTCGACCCTACTACGTGCAGTGGTGCATGGGTTTTGACTGCGCACTGGCTCACGCCGGCGGCAGCCCCGAAGCCCTACAAAACATACGTGAATGGGGTACCAAAGACCTCAACGATGCCGTTGGCTACTTTACCCGCGTCTCAAACCGCTACGCGCCACACAACCTGTACTCTTCGCTAGAAAAACTGAGCCAGTACCAGGCCTCGCGGGGCTACGGTGCGCCTACTTTTACCGGATTTACCCGCAAGGCCGACAAACCATCGACCGCAGGCGACGCCCGCCCAGCCGCCACCGCTATAGATTTTGCAATTTCGAGTAGCCTGTACAACGCACGCTTTGACTACGACCGCGCCACCAACACCTACAAACGCAGCCAGGGCGGCGCGCCACACATGGCAGTCGACGCAAACGGCGCCCAAACCCACATTAGCCCCAAAGTGGTTGTCGCACTCGTGACCAGTTATGGTGTTGCCGCCGACAAACACTCCCAGTACGGCGTAACCGGCACAGGGCCAGCCGTGATTTTTCAAGACGGTACGGTGGCGCAGGGCAGTTGGAACAAAGCCAGCGTGGCCGCGCCGCTCCAGCTACTCGACAGCGCTGGACAGCCACTTGCACTCAATGCTGGTCAAACCTGGTTGACCGCCCTGGCTGGCCCCGAGCGTGTCACCTACAAATAACCCAAGCTATGGATTTTCTCTCGCACTACCGACGCAAAGCTACCCTCGCCATTACGCTGCTGGTTGTTCTGCATAGTGCGGTGTTAATCGCCCTCACCTGGCAACTGCAACGCTCTGGAGATATGAGCGGCACCCTCACCCTGGTGGCTGTCGGCAGCGTTGGGTTTGTGCTGGCGATTGTTTGGGGCAATTTGGTTGGTCATATTACCATGCAGCCCATCGAAAAAGTCTGGCAAGCCATTCAGCACACAGCGCCCCACGGCGAAACCCAGCCAGCGCCAGACCTTTCGACGCTTAGTTACGGCAAAGAGCTCGTTTCTAACCTAGTCAATCACGTGTACCAACTGGCGAGCGTCGTCGACAGCGTCGAAAAAACCAACAGCCGCAAAGCTCAGGACCTCCACGCCAGCTTTATCGCAAATGCGCTGCCACTGCCGCTCGTCGTCTGCGACAAAGACGACCAAATTGTCTACGCTAACGGTGCCGCCAGCAAATATTTTGACGCCGCCGCAAGCGACATTGAGGGCAACAACCTCTACACCACCTTTGACATGTCGTTTTCCGACGACCAAACACTGCACAACTGGCTCGGCAAAGTCCGCCGCAGCCAGGTAACCGCCAACGCCACCTGGGAACGGGTGCGGATAGGCCTCCCCGGCCAAAAAGAAACCCAGCAGTTCGACCTCGCCGCCCACTACAACCAGGCAAACCCGCTCGGCTACGAGGTTATTCTCGTGCTGTTTGACCACACCGAAGTCTACAGCCAAGACGACCAAGCCATGAGCTTTGTCGCCCTCACCGTCCACGAACTACGCACACCGCTCACCCTGCTTAAAGGCTATATCGAGGTATTCGACGACGAGCTCGGCCCGACACTCACCCCCGAACTGCAAGGCTTTATGAAAAAAATGAACGCCAGCGCCCAGCAGCTCACCGCCTTTGTCGACAACATCTTAAACGTCGCCAAAATAGAAGACAACCAGCTCACCTTGCAACTCCACGAAGAAAAATGGGAAGACGTGCTGCGAACCGTCGTCAACGACCTACGACTGCGGGCCAGCGTGCGCGGCGTCACCATACAGGCCACGCTTAGCCGCGACCTACCGACCGTAGCAGTCGATCGCTACAGCATATACGAGGTAATCGCCAACCTGCTCGACAACGCCATCAAATACACGGGGTCCTCGCGCGAAATCCACCTCAGCGCGTCGCTCAACGCCAACGGACTGGTCGAAACAAAAATTAGTGATTTTGGAGTTGGTATTGATGCGACGGTGCTCCCGCACATTTTTGACAAATTTTACCGTAACCACCGCAACCGTGCCCAGATTGGCGGGACTGGACTTGGGCTATACCTTAGCCGGGCAATTGTGCAGGCACATGGTGGGCAGATTAGCGTAAGCAGTAAAGTCAACGAGGGAAGTACCTTTACCTTTACCGTGCTGCCGTACAACAAGCTCGATGAAGTCGGCAAAGCACCAGGCGCCCCGGGAGGCGTTACGCGTGGTGCCCATGGCTGGATACGCAACCACTCGCTATACCGAGACTAACGGGATATCGGGAGGGCTTGACCGTGCTGTTCGTTGTTCCAAAACAATTCATGGTGATACAATCGTACCTATGCCGGCAGAAACACCATCGCTGCACAAAAGCTACCAAGCACATCCAGATGCGTGGAAACTGTTGGCACTACCTATGCCCTGCAAAACAGTACGTGGGCCAAAAACTGTCCGGCAAGCGTTAGGCTATTTTTACACACATCCCTTCGGCGCACATATGGCTCATTTTCAGCCACTCCGTTTTGCGGGACATGCGGTTGACCCTGCTACTGCCGAGCTCGGCGACAATTTTAACCCCATTACCCACCAAGAGCTCGTCGCCAAAACTGCCGCGCTCGTTATTGCACACGGCTTACGAAACGGAGGCCCCCTGGCACTGACAAAAGAGCAAACCGCTCTCGCCCTATTTGCTGCGGGCATCCACGACGCAGACGAAGTAACGCACCGTGACGTGTGGCGTCATTGTGGCAATACCATAGGCGACATCAAGCACGGCAACAAAACCCCTAAACAGCGTGAGCAACTGGCTACAGTTCGTGACTTTGTTTTTAAAACGGTGTTCCCGTACCTACCACAACCAGCCCGGGCAATCGTGGAGTCCGTTATCGACAAAAAACCTAACGACAGCCCCGAACGTAAACTCGCCGTCGATGTTTTTACGGCAGCACATCTCATGGTCGAGTGCGAAACAGGCCTGCGCGCCGGTCAGGCGTGTCTTGCAGCCGATGCCGACACAACACAGCCGCTCTTGGCGTTATACAAAGAGGTAATGAGCAATACGCTAGAGCCGCTTGGCAGCTACGGTCACTTCACATTTGTACAAAGGTTCGTCGCGCAAGCCGAGCTGGTTCGCCCTCCCCGCTAGGTCAAGCAAGTTTATTCCGGTTACCGTGGTTGATGAAGTTTGGCCGGCGAGGGCTGGGTGGAAACGGTCAATTTTAGTTGCTTAGTGGTATACTACCGATATGCAACCAGACACGCCGACCAATGCGCCAGCACCCAAGCTTCGCAAAGTACTGTGTATCGAAGACGAACACTTTATTAGCGAGCTCTACACCAGAGCGCTCGCCCGGGCCGGCTATGAGGTCGACGTCGAGTCAGACGGTCAAAAAGGCTTAGCCGCGGCCCAAACCGACCGCTACGACATAATCCTCCTCGACCTTATGGTACCAAACCTCACCGGTATAGAAATACTTCGCACCTTGCGCAGCCCCTACGAAACACCTCGTTTGCGCGCCCGTATCATCATTACAACCAACCTCGAACAGCGCGAAGACATACGAGCCGACATCGAAAGCCGGGCCGACGGCTACTTGGTCAAAGCTGCCATTACCCCGCACCAACTCGTCGAATTCCTCAGCAACCTCCAGTAGTGGGGTGCCTTTGCAGATCCCGTAGAACCTGGCTTAGAGCCTGACCCATTTTCCCTGGCAAAGCCGAAATCGAAGCAGCACTCATGATTTTAGCTCTGTTGTTGACGGGCATGGTCGTAGCAACGCTACGAACTGGTCGGCAAGAACAGAGCTACAGTGAGTGACCTTCGATTTTTAGGCGTCAGGGAGAATGGGGCAGGCGCTTAGACTGCAGAGCTCTCGTAGAGCATGTGTGGTTGTACGACGATTTGGTGGTGTTTGTGCGCGTGTTTGGGCAAACGCGCTCGCTGTTGCCAAAACTACACGCAAAACCACCTCCAAACCGCTTGTTTTTACTGCCTGACGCGCGTATAGTACGTGGTCCAGCCATGTGAGGACTTTGGCGCGTTACCCGGCCAATTTACCTTACAGACTACATATTTTTACGGCAATCACACTTCGGTCCCTGTGCGCCTTTACACTACAAACAGATTCCTTAACCGGGCAGGGGTAGACGGTCCCCGCGCCACAGGCATCTCTACAACCCTCCAAATCCGCCGCTAGAGCTCTCTCTGGCGTTTTTGTCGTCCTCGATGTTAAGAGGGGCGCCCCTCTGGCATAAGCTCGAAATGAATTCGACCTTCCGCCACTCCCCCTAAAGCTCGGCTACCGCCTCGTACACGCCGGCACGCACGAACAATTAATCATATCGAAGGAGTTCAACCATGACCCATGTTATCAACCAAGCAGTCAACGTCAACGCCGTCTACTTTACCGGCAGCGACCTCAAAACCTTCCCCCGCGAAATCGAATACAACGGCCAGGCAGTCACCTTTGCCAACGGCCTGCGCTACCTTGTGCGCCGCGGCCAAGAAGCCCTGCAGCTTTTCGACATGCACACCGCCGACGGCCTTGTGTACCGCCTCAGCCGCCGCGGCGACAGCTGGACCCTGCTCGCCACAAAAGGAGCCGCCCTATGACCGCTCACACATCGAGGCAGCAGCTCGGCTCTGTCACCCCCAAAACGCGCCAATACCTACACGAAGACCTCGCGCAAATCCAACGCTATTTTCCTGGGGCAACCCCGGTGGCGCTGCGCACGCCCTTTGACCTCACCCCGCCGCGCCGGCGCACTCGCACTATCGCCGACATGTTTCGCACCGAAGCGTCGCTTAGGCGCTTCCCTATTTTGGGGAAGGGCCAGAAACACTGGGGAGGCGGGCTGCGATGGACAATATAGCCGTAAGCCTACTCGACGAAACAGCGCTCGAAACAGGCACCGCCGTTGCCACCCACGCCGGGTTCCCCAACCCCGCGGCCGAGCGGGGGAAGACGCCGCTTAGCCTCGACCGACTGCTCATACGCTCGCCGAGCAGCACCTATTTTTTTCGGGTACAGGGGCATCACTGGCGGTCGCTCGGTGTTTTTGACGGCGATATTGCCGTCGTTGATCGCTCGTGCACCCCCACTCCGGGCAAAATCGTTATTGCCATAACAGACACCGCAGAGCTCGTTTTAGGCAAATGGGGCGAAATACGCCTCGAACAACTCTGGGGCGTCGTCACCAACACCATCCACGAGCTGTAGCACTAAGAGGTATATAACCAACGACCCAAAACTTTTCCCAACCTCAGCCTGCAGTAAGTGCTTAGCCCCGAAGCAGTCATAGGTAGGGTCGCCGCCAGGGCCGGGGATATGGACTGAACTGATTTGAGATACCCTCGTCTGTTCCCGGTGCGACGAGGATGTTTGAGCGAAGATCGCGAGTTCCGCAGGAGCCCGAGAACAGACGAGGGTATCTCAAGTCAGCCGGTTCCGCCATTTCCCCGGTGAGTTTTGCCTACTTTTTATCAAGAAAAAGTAGGGGATTTTATGTAAGAAACAATGCCAAATCTTATACCATATCCCACCCATGTATAGCAGAACCTCTCTGTCATATTTTCTTGCTTCCGTTTTTGTACCGTACTGTTTCTAAGAAAGAAAGCGTTAAAATGTATGCACTAATAGACTCAAACAACTTTTTTGTTAGCTGCGAGCGACTCTTTCGCCCCGACCTCACCACCACCCCCACCGTTGTCCTCAGCAGCAACGACGGCTGCGCCATCTCGCGCAGCAGCGAGGCCAAAGCCCTGGGCGTTTGCATGGGCGAACCCGTTTTCAAACTCCGCAACCGCTTTCATATGGTAGAGACAAGAGTCATGAGTCATGAGTCAAGGACAGGCTCCAGCCGGGGTCCAGTCCGTCAACCATCGCAAAGCGATCCAACCTCTGTGCATCATTCTTCATTCCCCATTCTTCATTCTCAAAAACCACCACTGGTCGTGTTTTCGGCCAACTTTGAGCTGTACGGCGACATAAGTGAGCGTATTACCACCCAACTCACCAGCATTACCCCGCACATAGAAGTCTACAGCGTCGACGAAGCCTTTCTCGACCTGAGCGAGCTCGACATTGCAGATTACCAGGCCTGGGGCAGGCAAGTGCGCGCCACTATTCTCCAAAACATCGGCATACCCGTCAGCATCGGCCTCGCCCACACCAAAACACTCTGCAAACTCGCCAACCACACCGCCAAGAAAGACCCGAGGTTCCAGGGAGCTCTGCTGCTTGGCAAGCACCAAATCTCAAGCCCCACATCCCAAATAGGTGCTTGGAGCTTGGCGCTTTCTTCCACGCCAATAGAAGACGTGTGGGGTGTCGGCTGGCGACTCGCCCCGCGCCTCCGGGCCGAAGGCGTGTTTACCGCCCTCGACCTCGCCCGCCTGCGCCCGCAACGCGCGCAGCAGCTTATGGGTATACACGGCCGCCATTTGGTGTACGAGCTGGGCGGCACGCGCTGCCTACCACTCCAACAAACCACCAAACCGCAGCGTGTCGTTGCCCGGGGCAGGCAGTTTGGCGCCGACACCAGTGAGCCGCACGTTCTTGAGGCTGCCATTACCAGCCTTGCCGCCCGCGCCGCGCACAAACTACGCCGCGACGGTCAGCTCGCCTGCCGCGCAGGCGTTATTTTGCAAACCAACCGGCACAAACCCGGCTACACCCGCAGTTTTACCCCCGCTGTCTTTTACACGCCCACCGCCGACACCGGCACCATTTGCAGCCAGCTCGTACGTCTCGTTGCCCGCGACCTTAAGCCCCGACTGTCGTACCATAAAGCCGAAGTTGTGCTGTACGACCTTGTACCCTCACATGCGCTCCAAACAGATGTATTTGGCGCCGTTAACCTCGACGCACACGCGCGTAACCAACGGCGCATGCAAGCCACCGACGCCATAAACACCGCATATGGTCCGCACACCATTGGCCCCGCCGCCGAACTACTTAGCAACGCCTGGCAACCCAAAAGCGCCATGCGCAGCCCCCGCTACACCAGCCACTGGCCCGACCTCCCGGTCGTTGTAGCTATGCAGCAACAGTAAAAGGGTCAATACTATTCCGAAGCGCTAACATACTAACATCTACTTGAGACTTACGAGTAGATATACCCAAAATCCCCAGCTTTCCGAAAAAACAACAGCTAACCAGTAGCCCCAA
>CAYZZH010000029.1:0-15283 GCA_964483005.1 uncultured Candidatus Saccharibacteria bacterium
AGATAAGCGCTGAAAGCATATTAAGCGCGAAACTAGCCTCAAGATTAGATTTCCCCATGAGGGCCGTGAAAGACTATCACGTTGATAGGCGCAAGATGTAAGTGCAGTAATGTATTCAGTCGAAGCGTACTAATCGCCCCATTGACTTTTTACGACCTATGAAGCGTGCATTTCGGTGCATGATTCATAGGCAAAAAGTGCGTATTGACTGGTTATTGGTGTGGTTTTTCCATACCGGTAGCAATGTTTGTCAAAAACAATTGCTTTGTCCTTTTCTAACTTTATCCGTCTACTTTGTAGAATGGACACCGACAGGCTTGGACAGATGAGTAAATAATGATTCACCACTGGCCGGGAAGAGCAGCCGGAGTCAAAAACCACGCTTTTTGACCTCGCGCGATGAGAACCCCATGAAATGGGTGTCTCATTACCCATTCGGTGCCCATAGCGAGAGGGTCACACCTGTTCCCATACCGAACACAGCAGTTAAGCCTCTCAGCGGTTACAATACTTGGGTCTTCTAGCCCTGGGAAAATAGCACGGTGCCGTTTTATGATCAAGCCCTCCATTCGTGGAGGGCTTTTTCTATTTCTGGGACTAGCACCGTGCTATTTTCCCAGGAAAATGAATATATACAATAGCGCAGTAACTCTGCGGAAAGCAGAGTTACGGGTGCCGTTTTATGATTAAGCTTTCCTTTGTGGAGGGCTTTTTCGTTTTTTCCCAGGGAATATTCATACTTTGCTTTAAACCTGTTATGCTTAAACAGGATGAGGATGCCGCTTGGACGCGAGGAGCGTGGTTTTACTTTGATTGAATTGCTGGTCTCAATGGTGGTTATTGGGGTTATCAGCTTGGGTCTTTTCAATTTGTTTACGGCGCTTATTGGTAGCTCAACTCTCGCAAAACAGCGTTCGGTCGGCGGAACGCTCGCAAACAATCAGATGGAGTATTTGCGTTCGCTTCCGTACGACGGTCTTGCTGTCAGCGGCGGCAGTATCATTGCGTCATCTTATGTACCGCCACAGATAACAAAAAAGATTAATGGCATAGTCTATAAAATTACAACAAGCATAAGCTATATAGATGATGCATATGATGGCTGCGGCTCATACCCAAACCTGAACTTGAAAAAACTGTATTGCCGAAGCTTTTCGGCACCCGGAAACAGCGGCGGAAACGGTAACAACACCGACACCAATCCGGCAGACTATAAGATTGCTCATGTCGTTGTATCTACTCTTTCAGGTACCAAACTTGCGGTCATGGACAGCCAAATTGCTGCCCGCGTCGCTGAAACAGCTAGCTCAACAGGTGCACTCTTTATCACCGTAACAGATCCGGGTGGCAATGCAGTACCCGATGCAACCGTGAGAGTGACAAACATAACGCTAGCTCCTTCAGTTAATGTTTCTGACGGGACCGACACAAATGGGATTGCGATTTTTTATGGGTTACCACCAGACAGCGGGCAAGATTATACGATTACCATTGAAAAAAATGGTTACTCATCTATTCAGACTATCAAGCCCTCAGGCTCTCTGCAGCCAACTTACGCGAGTCAGAAGATCCTTTCGCAACAGTCGTCATATCTGGCGCTTGTCATTGCTCCTATGCATCAAAATAGTCTTGTGGTAGAAACGGTGAATACAGCAGGGGCCGCACTGCCAAACGTGAAGGTTCAGGTAAAAGGAGGCTACAAGAAGTACACTCTCGTGACGG
This sequence comes from uncultured Candidatus Saccharibacteria bacterium, assembly GCA_964483005.1. Lineage (GTDB taxonomy): Bacteria > Patescibacteriota > Saccharimonadia > Saccharimonadales > UBA4665 > JAGXIT01. The sequence continues at coordinate 1,723 of CAYZZH010000029.1, forward strand.
ACACGTCATACTACTATGATAATCTTTCTCCGTCAGACGTGCGTCCAACAACTGGTGCAGACGGTATAACAACGCTGACTGCCTTGCCGCCCATAAATAGTTACACATTTTGTGGTACGAATGGAGCAGGCGGCTGTGCGGCGGGCGGTACGACGTACTATCTGGCCGCCGCAATCCCTTATGGGGGAGTAAATAGCTTGGCCCCAGTTGCAATCCCGCTCTCTACCGACGCAGCAGCTCCTTCTTTCTCCTATGGAGGGCTTGAGTATGCTCAAAAAGTCAGGCTTATGCTGACAACGAGCAGTACCTTCCCGCGGGTCTTTAGTATGAGTCCAGACAACATCAGCCTCGCAGACAACCGACAGAACGTCAAGATCGTCTTTACCGGGTATAACTTAAATGCGGCGAGCGCAACGCTCACCCAGGGAACGAACACCTATACGGACAACAACTGCGTGGGCAATACGACCCAACTGACCTGTAACTATGACCTGAGCACTGTCGTCGCCGGAGATGTACAGGTTACGGTGCAAAACGCAAACGGTTCGCTTGTCTTGCCCACCGTTCCCCTTGGAGGCTTCCGTGTTTTGCCATAAGTCAACAAGTCAGAAAGGCTTCACTATATTGGAGCTGGTGATTGTCATTACCCTGATAGGCCTACTCTCGACAATCTTCCTCGTCGTTTTTAAGAGCACTATCTTTAATTACCTTGGATTACAAAAACAGGCAACAAGCTTTGGTCAAATGAGTGCTCAGGCTGATAGGATTGCCAATGTGCTCCGAGGCGCAACGAGCGTTGAAGCGGCAGGAGGCAACGATTTAACGGTTTACGCATATTTTTATCCTTCCGATGCTTTTGTCTCCCAGGTTCGTTACTACTTGACAACAAGCAATGGTGTAAAGCGGCTTTACGCTGATCTAACACCTATGACGGCAAATCCGCCGCTGGGTACGCTAGAAACGGCTAAAAAGAAAAGCCTGCTTCTTATTGATAACTTCTACCAGCCAACAGGGAAGAAACTTTTTACGTACCTGAATGCAAATGGTGCCCTGCTTACGACTCCTGTCTCGGACTTGGCGGTGGTGAAGACAGTTCAAATAAGCCTTTCCACCGAAGTCGATAATGGTGGGGTTCAGGATATAAATGTACAAATTCTCTTAAGAAACAAGAAGAATAACCTATGAGGCAGCATAACCAACCCAACCAATCAGAAAACGTGGCAGAACAGGGTTTCACGCTGCCAACAGTGCTGTCCTTTATTATGGCCATGGCAATCATAACGACAACAGTCATGACCGTCGTAATTGGGAATCTTCTTTCTAGCGGTGCAGTTATTGCTCGCCAGCAGGCAATGCATATCGCTGAAGCCGGTGTGAACTACTATCTTTGGCACATGGCGCACAATGCAACTGACTACAAAGACGGCAACTCTACGCCAGCGAACCCCGATCCTCAGCTTGGGTATGGCCCGTACACGCACGACTACGTCGATGCGAACGCTCAGAAAAAAGGTACGTACAAACTTTGGATAAAGCCGCAGGGAAGTGGTTCCACAGTTGCGACCATTCGCTCAACAGGTACAACGAACGACGGGGTGTCGCGCACGGTAGAAGCGCGGATAGGGGCAGCATCGTTTGCTAGCTATGGTTTGCTATCTGATGTAGAGTTTTGGTTTGGCTCCTCAGAGGCCGCCAATGGCCCCGTTTTTTCAAACCAGGGTGTCCATATGGATGGCCCAAATACCGACACCGTTGGTAGTGCAAACGCCACCTATGTGCCAAAAAATGCCTACGGAGGAGATGGCACTACAAAAAACGGCGTCTGGTGCTCACCGTCGGTAATTAACCCGAACTGTCTGACGCGTGACACTTCAAACTGGTTGTATCCGCGCTCTAGTATTGACTTCAATCAAGTAACCGGCGCCCTGTGCGTTATGAAAAAAGTGGCTTTTGCAAACGATAACGCCACAGCCGCTTTTGCAACACGGAGTGACGCTTGTAACTTAACGCCTGCCGCACGCTCGGCTGCCTACATTCCTCGTTATAGTACAAACTCATTTAGTATTCGAAGGGGATATTACATACAGCTTAATGCCAACGCCACTTATGATTTGTACCGTGTCAGTAATGAAGACGACATGCAGACGGACTACAACGCAGCTCTCACTAGGACAGTTGTAGAAACGGGGATTCCCATACCAAGCTCAGGCGTAATATTTGTGGAAGATAATGTCTGGGTGCGGACGGCCAGTACCTACACCGGACGAGTTACCATTGCTTCAGGGCGGCTTGGTAATGATACCAATGCCGCAGACATAAATATTGTTGGAGATGTTTTGTATAGCACAAAAAACGGCCAAGACGCTATCGGTCTGGTAGCCGAAAATGATGTGCTCGTCAGCCCATATGCCATTCCGCGGACGGGGTCATTTACCTTCGAAATAGATGCTGCTACGCTGGCGCAAAGCGGCTCCGTTACGTTCCCAGATGCGTACAAGGTAAACACAGGGCGCTGCACACGAGGTTGGACAAGCCCAACGCAGCAGTTTGTATACTATGGCTCGGTGGCAACTCGACAGTATTGGACCTGGAACTACACCCGCGGAGGCGCTTGTGGCGACTCAGCCTATGATGCTACCCAAAACAGATACGTTTCAGGGGTGAAAAATACCACTACCACTTATGATTACAACTTGTACTATGCGCCACCACCAAGCTACCCAATTACAGGCGGTTACGATATTCTCAACTGGCGAGAGGTACTAACAAAGCCATAAAACGTTGTAAATAATATAAATAACAGAGAGAAAACATAAAAATTAGTGTTGTAAATGTTACGTTAAAATATTCACTACACCATTGTTTCACTCGCAAAATAGCCGTATGATGAAACAGTACGATACTACCTCTAGACTGACGGAGGTGGGTACAAACAAAAAATAAATAACAAAAAAGGAGCTCACGCACCATGCGTAAGAAACTATCAGCGGTAGTAGCGGTAGTTGCAGCAGCTGCGGTATTTGTACCAGCAGTCAGCTTTGCAGCGCTTAACCCAAATCTGTCGCAAGTCATTAACCCTGGCACATTGACGGCCAGCATAGTAAACGGCTCAGGAGTCGATGTCGTTACCCCGGCCATCGCATTCCCAGATCAAAACTTCTCTTTTGACTGTGTCACAAGCGAAGCAGATCTGTTTACGGCAGCACAGAAGTTGCGTATTTACAACAAAGTAAAAGATGGTGTACAGGTAGACATTAACGCTACGACTCCTTCCACAGCTAAGTGGACCGGTCAGGGCAATGCAGCAAACCAGTACGATTTCAACGATCCTGCTGGTACGACAGCTGGCTGTGACGCAGGTCAGATGACCGTTGCAACGACTGGTGCAGCCTTTACAAAAACAAAGGGTGCAGGCAGCCCAACTATCAACCTCACGGGGGGTGCATTTACCACCGGTGACGCTCCAGTAGTTATTGCCGCAAGTTCTGCTGGTCAAACCATTGCGTTTGAAGGTGATCTGACAGGCTACAAACTGTCGCAGAAAATTCCTGCAGAGCAGGTTGACGACACCTATAACCTAGGTATGACTCTGACCGTTGTTGCGAACTGATTAGCTCGCACGCCAAAACCAGCCTTTCTCTTGCCGCTGCCCTGAGAGCATAAACGGGCAGCGGCGCTGGTATTTTTAAGCAAAAGCATGTACATTTATTACTAAGATGTGTGGCGTACGGTGCAGAGTAAAAGCGGTGTATCTCGTTATAGGAATGCTACTCTTTGGCATGGTTCCAGTTGCATACGCCGAGTCAAACTCTATAGGCACACTACCGGCTTACCCCGACCCAAAAAATGAGCGCACAAACTCTATTTTCTTACATGCTATAAAACCAGGTGAAATTGTCAAAGATGGTGTACGCGTCGTAAACGACACGAAAGAAGAACGAACAGTCAACTTGGGAGTTGTTGATGCCATAGTGTCGACAAACGGTTCGTTTTCTTGTAGGCAAAATAGCGAAAAGCGAACAGGGGTGGCTACATGGGTGCAACTAGACAAAAAACAAATAACCCTCAAACCCGGCGCAAATGAAGTCGTTGACTTTATCATTACTTCTCCTAAAGACGTAAGTCCAGGCGAACATGGCGGTTGTATTACTGCCCAAGACACACGAAGTTACGGTGACAGTAAGGCAAAAAGCGGTGGCGTAAGCCTAGGTATGCGCTATGCAATTCGCATAGCTGTAACGACGCCCGGTAAAATTGTAAAAAAACTAACCGTTAAGCAAGTAGAAATTCATCGCACCGAAGAAGGTAACTATACGGTAAATGCTCTTGCGAAAAACGAAGGCAATGTTTCGCTCGATGTGCAGGCAAGAGCCCAGCTGGTCAGCATGTTTGGTCAGAAAACTCCTATTAAGGCTGACGGGAAGTACCCAATTATGCCAGGGGCAACAACAGGGTGGGCCTATGAATTTAAGCGACCGTTCTGGGGCGGTGTATATAAGGCCCGGACATCTTTAGCCTATAACGCAAACCCTCTCGACGGCCTGGGCGAAAACATAGGCAGCGTGAAGACGGTTCGGGGTGAAACGGGCTACTTTTTCATGATACCCGCACCGAAAGCAATCGCTACCTATGTCGGTGCGTTTGTTTTACTTGTGGGCTTTCTGGTGTGGCGTGTGCGTAGGAAACTGGGTGCGAAACGCCTGCAAAAAAACTGGCAGACCTACACTGTTCGTTCTGGCGATACGCTACCCTCGCTCGCAGCGCAATATACCGTACGATGGAAAAAACTAGCGCGAATAAACCACATTAAAGCACCGTATATGATTAGCGCGGGGAACAAGCTGTTGCTCCCCCTTGCGCCGAAAGAAAAGGGCTGGAGTGCACCGGTGACGGCCGCTCGTCCGGTAAAAACACCCCCCAAAAAGCCGGTACATGTCGCCGCTCCATACGACCCGTCTGTCGAAACACCAGTAGAGGAAGATGATTGGCAGCCGGTGGCGTCATCTAGGCCGGCTCGGATTATTTATGCGCCCCGTCCAACCAATGTTCACAGGTCAAAAACAACTGCAAAGGGCGGTGGCTATAGCTGGGCGAGCCCTGGTTCTGCATGGGCGCCGAGAGTGGTAAGCGAAGACGAACTGGAGAAAATTATTCAGGAAAAGGCCGCCCGCAAAACAGCAGCTTCTGCAACAAAAAAACCAACGCCCAAAAAAGGTCAACAGACAGGGTAGCTATGCGTTTGTCTCGCATGACTTTCCTTGGGGTGGCGCTACTCGCAAGTCTCTTAGTGGCACAAATACCCTCGCGCAAAGCCTTTGCTGTCGCAAAGCTTGTGCAGGTACAAACAAACGCTGCAAGCGGGACATCCGTTTCGGCTACGTTGAGCCCATCTGCTAAGCCAAAACATCTAATTATTGTGGTCTGCGCCAGTCGAGCGGCCACCGATTTTACCTTGCCAACTGGTTTTAGTATTGCAAAAAGTGAGGTAACTGCTGCACCGAGCCAAGAGATTTTTTATAAAGTAGCGACTGGCGGTGAAACCACCGTTGCTTGCGCGGGGGGCACCTCGCGTCCTCGTGGGATACAACTGTACGAATACTCTGGGACCGATAGCTCGGCTACACCGTTCGAAACGACCAATGCAGCGAGCTCAACAGGGAATAGTGCGAACGCCAGTAGCGGCACGCTCACGATTCCAGCGGCACGGCCGAAAGCATTGGTGCTGGCTGCGGTGGCGTATCGCACTGCAGGAACTGGCTTGTCAGGCTGGACAAATACCTTTGCAGAGCGAGCAGATTTTACAAGCACGGCTCGTTTTGGGGGTGCCGATAGATACACGACCACTGCAGGTACATACACAACAACTGTTACAAACACGAGTGCTTCTGCGTGGCGCGGGCAAATAGTGGCGTTTAAGCTTTTGCCCGAAACGTTATCAGGTGACATAGTGGATGCCGCCAACAGTAGTGTTGTGTCACCAGCAGTGGTTTTTCCCTCGAGAACGTTTGATCTTACGTGCCAAGTTAGTACCGCAACCCTGGGCTCAAGCGCACAACAGCTGCGGGTGGTCAACACCACCGCAAATGCAGCCTGGACGCTCTCGCTTGCGGCAACAAACGGTCCAACAGCACTCTGGTCAGATGGTGGAACAAACTCGTACGACTTTAACGATCCAACTACGGCAGGATGTGCTGATGGTGCCGATACCGACACTGTAGCAGGGCAGCTGGCCGTTGACCCCTCTGGCGCAACTATTACACCAGACACGAGCTGTAGTGCAGCAGGAGTGAGCAAAGGGGCGGCCGCTGCATTTAGCCAGGGAGTGACCGACTCAATCCCGCTCGTGATTGGTTCGGCTTCAGCAGAGATAAACTGTATGTGGAACATTACGGGCATCAGTCTCAGCCAGCAAATTCCTCCAGAGGCATCAAACGCCTCATATAACCTTGGTCTTACCCTGACACTAATATCGAACTAAGAATAACTAAGAATAGCAGCATATTGATTTTTATGCACTTTTGGTGTATAATGTATAGTGTTTCTATAAAAATAAACATCTATGAAAAAACACCTCTTCACGCTTGCTGTTCTGACCTCCCTTTGTTGGGCAGGCTTTGCTGGGTCTCCCGTATATGCTCTCTCCGATGTTCAAATAATGCAGACTATTAAGCCTATTGCATGTACTGTGACAACGACAGAGACTGGTTCGATTACGTCACTCCAGGCAAGTGCTATGTGCGGCCCCGTGGTTGTCCCCGTGCGGCCTGCGTCTACCTCGTCAGGTGGGTCGTCTGGCGGAGGCCAACTCCTGACGCCAAGTGGAGGTGAAGCCAATAGCCCAGCTTTGCAGAACAAGGCAATATACCTTAATGATTTGCCCGGTATTTTTTCTACACGAGGAGTATTACTGGTGAGTCAGGCGGGCGCGCAGTATACGTTTCGTTTGGTACAAGACAGCCGCATATTGGCTCCGCGCGCCCTCACAGTGCTTTCAGTGTCTTCTGCCCATGTGATTGTGCAGTTCGACCCGGATGGAGGTAAAGTAACTTTGCCGCTTGGGGAAAAGGTGCGGCTCAATGTGGCTTACGACTCGCGGTTAGATATGTGGGTAATGGCGTCCCAGGTGAATGCTGACGGTACGGTAGTGCTTCGGGTGGGTATGTACGAACAACACTCGGTGCAAGACATGGTTCATGAGAACGGTCTTTTTATCGTACTGACAGGCGTTGTTGCGGCGGGTATGACAGTGGGTGCGCACCTTTATCATCGAAGGCGTATACCGACCTTGTCGAAACACTGGCAGCCGCATTACTACGCAATGTAATACCATAACAACATTGTTGACATAAGCGATAAGCTGTGATAGTATAAGCATAATTCGAAAGGATACGAGGGTTTCGTCAGTTTGTAAGGACAGGCGATGCCCTTTTCTTTTTGAAGTAAATATATCATATATGAGTTCGTTAGGGGTTCGCCCTCGACGCAGAAACACTGGGAGGTGTTACTATGGCTGGAACGAAAGCTGGCGGCCAAGCGGCTGCTGCAACCAACAAAAAAAAGTATGGCAGTGATTTTTACGCAAAAATCGGTGCCAAAGGTGGTAAAAATGGCAAAACTGGTGGTTTTGCTGCTGGTGACGCTGGCCGTGAGCGGGCTCGTATTTACGGTGCCATTGGTGGACGTATTTCGCGCCGCACTAAAAAAGCTGCGTAAAAACTGCGCACATTTTCGGAAAGCCCTGTCGCAATGGCAGGGCTTTTAAAATTGCAAATATCAAATTTACTTTGACTCAGCGAGGAGGGGTGAGCCCCTCCTTCGATCTTTAGGGGGTGGAGAGCTGAGTCAAATTTACTTTGACTCAGCGAGGAGGGGTGAGCCCCTCCTTCGATATGGCCGGCAAAGCCGCGAACGAGTAACATGCCAAGCTGTGCCGCAGTTGTGGCAACGGTAGGTGTGTGCGTTTGCCTGGAGACAGCGAATAAAGCAGGTGGGGCAGGTGGCTCGCACGTGCAACCAGTCGCGGTAGCTGTCGAGGCAGTCCTGTAGGTAGTCTTCGTCTATTTTGGTGGTATAGCGACTGGCAAGGGCGCGTGCTTTTTCCCACGCAGCAACTTCCATTTGCAGTAGCTCAATATCGCACTCATACTCGGCATGGCCAAGCAGGGCGTGGCCAAGCTCGTGCAGCACGGCCCAGCTCCCCCGCACATTTTCGAGAGCCTGTGGCCGGTAGGCAATACGCTGCTGCCCAGCGTGCCAGGCAAAACGGGGTGCTTCGACAAACGTAAACATTGGATAGTCACGTTGTAAAAACGACACGAAATTTTTTGGTGTTACAACAGGGGTAGAACTAGGCGTATTTTTGGCGGGCATAGTCGTAGCATCCGTATATAACTGCGTGGTCTGGGCGCTGGGCGGGTACGATGGGGGGTATTGCCAGGAGCGGTGTTTCGTACTGTGTAAGGTCTGCGAGCAATGGGGCATGAAACTTCTGTAGATAGTGCCCGGCGCCGCCACCGACCACAATAACCTCGGGATTTAGCACGGCAATAAGTTCTAGTATGCCAGGTGTAAGGTTGCGTGCAACTTTTTGCCAGGTGGCTTTGTCGTTGATTTCGGAAGCCATTTTACCGTAGGTTTTTACAATGGCGCTGCCCGAGGCAAACGTTTCCCAGGGGACGAGCTTGCCGTTGTGGCTTTGTAGCATGGCGCGCCCGCCGCCGTCGCCGATGTGCGCGTCGATAACGCCGTCGACGGTAAGGCCAATGCCTATCCCGGTGCTAAGCGTAATGTACAGAACTCTTTTATATTGTTTTTTTAACAGCATTGCTTCGCTCAGCCCGCCTAGTTTTGCGTCGTTTTCGATGCGCATTGGGCAAACCGTAATGCTCTCGATATCTCTTAAAATGGGGAGGTTTTTCCAGGTAGGACGGTTGCCAAACTGCTTGGCTACACCATGCTGTCGGTCGATTGCACCGGGCACGGCAACGGTGCCAGCACGGAAATCTCGCGTTGTTAGAGAAACAACAGTTTTCCGTAACTCAGCCAAAAATGAATCGTACGTACGAGGTGTTTCAAACCGCAGTTGCTCGGCAATAACCCCAGCATTTGTCAGTGTGGCGACGAGCGTTTTTGTGCCACCAATGTCGATACCGATATACATGTGTTGCCCTCCGTGTTTACAGATAGTGTACCATTTTAGGGGAGAGTATTGTATGGGAAAACGATGTCATTTTGAAACTTATGTGCCGCACGCTGTACGGGTGGCAGTACAGCGTATGCCAGATGGGCTCGGACTGTGCGTTAGTGGTTTGCTACAGGTGATTGATGCGTGCGTTGTGATAGCAAAGGGTTCCGAAAACGGTCCTTTGAGTCAGGCTGTTACCAAACTTGGAAAGATGGCGACGCGATTAAGGTAACGACAGTCGCATTGGAGGGTCTATGGAAGAGGTCTATTTACCTTTTTGGGGAAAACAGATATAATACAGGGTAATCTTACGGAGAGATGTTGGGGCTCGTGTAGCCTCTGCTGTTTTTCCGAAGAAATACACTACAAAGGAGGCATGTAAGATATGCCAAAATCAACTACAACAATAACAATGGATGAGCTACTCGCTGGCTCAGAACTAAAACAACTCGAAATGGGTGACGTCGTCGAAGGAACGATTAGCGTGGTGCGCAAGCACCAGGTGTGGATCGACCTTGGGCCGCGCGGTGTCGGTATCGTTATGCGTCGCGAAGTCGGCCATGGCCAAAGTCTCGAGCAAGGGGCGGCTGTTACGGTGAGCGTTATAGACCCCGAAATGGATGAAGGCTACGCGCTACTCAGCATGCGCCGAGCCGCCAAAGACCGCGGCTGGGACGAGCTACAGCGTATTTTTGAGGCGGGCGAGATTATCGAGGTGCAGGCGTACGACGCCAACCGAGGTGGGTTACTGGTTGAGCTTGAGGGGATACGTGGCTTTTTGCCAGTTTCTCAGCTTGCGGCAGGGCATTACCCACGGGTCAGTGGTGCCGATAAAGACGAAATTTTGCAAAAACTAAGCGCACTTACCAGCAAACCACTGCGCGTTCGGGTGCTAGACGTGAGCCGCAAAGACAACAAACTTATTTTTTCTGAAAAAGAAGCTGTCAAAGACGACATGCAGGCTCGGTTTGCCGAACTCAAGGTTGGCGACGAGGTCGAAGGAATTGTCACCGGAGTGATCGATTTTGGCGCGTTTGTTAACGTCGATGGTATTGAGGGGCTTATTCATATTTCTGAAATCAGCTGGGAGCGGGTCGAAAACCCCCGTGACTACGTAAAAGTTGGCGAGACGGTCAAAGCAAAGATTATTGCCATAGACAAAGACCGCCTGAGCCTGAGCCTGAAACAAATGAGCGAAGACCCATGGCTGAAAGAAGTCAAAGCGTTTAGCAAGGGCGACAAGGTTGAGGGCAAAATAACGCGCATAACACCTTTTGGCGCGTTTGTGCAGCTAAGCTCGAGCGTTGAGGCTCTAGTACATGTGAGTGAAATGGGTGACGACGACAGTGTTGACCCAGAAAAAATCTTTCAGCTCAACGAAAAAAAGACCTTCAAGGTGCTCGACATAGACACCGACGCACGCAAAATTTCACTAAGCCTGAAAGGTGTTAAGCAATAGTTCGTACGTTGTAGTTTGTAAAGCAACACGCAACTCTTAAAAACTATAAACTACCCGTTAAAAACCGAAAGAACTGGGTGAAAGGAGCGACACATGGCAGCTATTATAGAAGTGCCCGAAACGATTACCGTCGGTGAACTTGCCGAAGTACTGCAGCTGCCGGCGACGCGACTGATTGGTGAACTGTTTAAAAATGGCATTGTTGCGACGATTAACGAGCGGCTCGACTTTGACACCGCTCAGATTATTGTTGGCGAACTGGGGCTCGATGTGGCGCTTACCCGCAAAAAAACAGAGGTAGTCACCGTTAAACGACAAAAAACTTCAACGAGCGCACAGGCCGTTGCTCGGCCGCCAGTCGTTGCGGTTATGGGGCATGTTGACCATGGCAAAACAAGCTTGCTCGACGCGATTCGTAAGGCAGATGTTGCCAAAGGTGAGGCAGGGGGGATTACCCAGCATATTTCCGCCTACCAAATTGAACACAAAAATAGGGCAGTGACGTTTCTTGACACGCCGGGGCACGAAGCCTTTGCCGCCATACGCCAACACGGGGCAGACTTGACCGATATCGTTATTATCGTGGTGGCGGCCGACGACGGGGTTAAGCCGCAGACCATCGAAGCTATTCGCTATGCGCGTAACGCGGGCACCAAAATCGTCGTTGCGATTAACAAAATGGATAAAGACGGTGCGAACCCCGGTCTTGTTATGGGGCAGCTCGCAGAGCAAGGGGTTGTGTCTGACGACAAAGCGTGGGGCGGTGATGTGCCCATGGTAGAGGTTAGCGCGAAAACTGGCGCGGGTTTGACCAACTTGCTTGACACCGTGCTACTGGTGGCCGATATCGACGAGCTTAAGGCTGACTCAACGGTGCCTGCAAGAGGGCTGATTATTGAGGCACATGTTGAGCATGGCCGTGGTTCGATTGCACACGCGCTCGTCGAGGAGGGCACGCTAGCGGTTGGTCAGTTTATACTGGCTGGCGGTACCTATGCCAAAATTAGGAACCTCGAGTCGACCAATGGCAAACCAATTCGGGCGGCTGGGCCATCTACCCCGGTCGTAATTAGTGGGTTTAAAACGTTGCCAGAGTTTGGTGATCAGTTTGAGGTAGTTGCCCACGAGCGCGAGGCGCGGGAACGGGCTGGTGCAACAGCGACAGAGCGAGCGCACGGCTCAAGCCGAAGCGACATGAGTGGCAGCGAGCTACTGCGTATTATGAGCCGAAGCGACAAACTGCAAGAGCTTTCGGTGATTATCAAAGCAGACGTACAGGGTTCTCTGACCTCTGTTGCCGATAGCCTGAAGACCATTGGGACAGACGAGGTTGCCGTGCGTGTCGCTAGTGCCAGTGTTGGCGTGGTTAACGACAACGACATTCATCTTGCCAAAAGTACCGGGGCTATTTTGTACGGTTTTAACACCAGTGTTGCCACCAACATCAAACGGCTTGCTAACCGCGACAAGGTCTCGATACGTCTCTACACAGTTATTTACGAGCTGATCGACGATGTTAAAAACGAACTCAGCAAACTGCTTGCGCCCGAGCTTATCGAAACAGCGCTTGGTACGCTTGAGGTAAAAGGCGTGTTTAAGACGACAAAAACAGAGGTTATTTGCGGTGGTGAAGTGCAGAGCGGCAAGCTATCTTTCCCCGCACAGGTACGAGTGCTGCGTGGCAAAAAGCCAGTTGGTGAAGCCACGCTGGTTGGCTTAAAACGTGGGCCAAACGCTGCGACTGACTTGGTAGAAGGGGAAATGGGCGGCGTTAGTCTGCAAACAACCACTCGCCTCGAGCTTGTGCTCGGTGATATGCTAGAGGTGTATCGCACAGAAACCAAAGAGCGTTCGCTCTAGAAAGGGTGTACAATAGTAGTATGTTAAAACTCGACAATAACCTTTTGGCCGAACTCGGCCTTGGCGCATTGCCCGAAGACCAAAAAAAGGCTATGCTGCAGCATATTTACGAGACGCTAGAGCTGCGCGTTGGCACCCAACTTGCCAACCAAATGACCGACCAGCAACTCGAGGAATTTGAGCGTTTTATCGACGCAGGTGGTGACCAAAACCAGGCGCAGGCGCTGCAGTGGCTCGAGTCGAACCTACCCAATTACAAGCAAGTCGTTAGCGATGTGTTTGAGGCACTGAAGGGCGAAATAAAAGCCATGGCGCCACAGCTTGTCGCCACTGCACAGCAGACAGCGGTTATGCAGCCACAGGGGCCGACACAGGTCAATGCTCAGCCATACCAGCAACCTCAGGTTGCCCAGGTGCCTCCGGCGCAACCTGCGTCGCCACAGGCACAGTCGTACACGCCGGTTGAGCCGACCGAGCAAGAGCAAAAAACCATGCAGCTGCATCTCGACAACGGCTACAAAGATGTCGCCATGGTGGTCGATGCTACGGGCCAGCGCCTCTTACGCGCTCGTGCACCGCTAGACACTGAGCCTACCTACAAACTGCTGTAAGTGAAGGAATGCGGGCTTTCGCGCTTGTTTGTTGATTGTGGAGTACAGACTCTCGCGTCTTCAGGTGATCTAAAATGCGGGGTCTCGCCCCCACCGGGCGACCTACTTTTCTTGCCGCAAGAAAAGTAGGCAAAAGAGCTCGAGCCAAGGCTCCACCTCTCGGTCAGCAGTTGTCAGTTCGACAACCGACGCGAGAACTCCTCAGGGCAGGTATTGCCACCGGCAATACCTGCCTTCGTCAAACAACTCGCGCCGCCTGCTGGAAGTTGTCGAGCCTAACAACAGCCGAGCTGGGAGCTTACGCATGGCCCCACTTAGCTGTATCCTTCTTCGCTGAAGCTACGAAGGACAGGTCCTTCAGCGGCCTTCGGCCACACCCGCCGTTCATCCTCTAACTACCCCATCCGGTAAGCCACCAGTTCTACTGGTGGACTAGCCAAGGTTTGA
>CAYZZH010000030.1:0-14015 GCA_964483005.1 uncultured Candidatus Saccharibacteria bacterium
TTGGGGCTACTGGTTAGCTGTTGTTTTTTCGGAAAGCTGGGGATTTTGGGTATAGTTTTGTCTGTAGCGTGCTGCTATTTGTGCTGGCGGCGAGCCTATTTTATCTAGGAAGCAAACGGCGCATGTTGGCAATCGTTGGTGTGCTCGCGAGTGTCACCGCGCTCAGTGTGCTGTGGAGCGTCCAGCAGGCAACGATGGCCATACAACCGGAAGCACGGCTGGCACCTGCCGGTTCGGCCGCGCCGCTCGAGCCGCGCCTGGCCTACTTGCAGCAGTGTGGCGACGAAATCCCGTATGTGTTAGAGGGGCAGACGAGCGGCCTGCTTTTCCGCCAGCTCCGCGACGAAGGGTTTCAACTAGCTACACCCATAGCAACCCGCGTTTCAAACGGCACCGTAGACATGCAGCAATTGTGCAAAACGTACGATTCCCTCCGCCGCGAACACCGCAAAACCAACATCGTCCTCCAGAACTACACCCGCGAAGCCGACACTACCCTCCGCCCCTACGACTTCGCCGACCTCTCAGACGAAACCGTCACCACCAGCTACGGCCTTTTCGTAAAATCAGCAAAATGATGTACACTACTTTCAGATGAAGCACGTCTCTGTTGCAGTGCTATCCCAGGTGAAGATGATGCCCGTGCGGGCACAATCCTCTTATCTCATATCTCCTAACTCTAGCGAAAAATAAGGTAAAATACACTGATGAGTAATTACTATGTCACCACCTCTATACCATATGTAAACGGCGAGCCGCACCTGGGACACGCCATGGAGTTTGTGATGGCCGATGTGCTGGCGCGCGCTGCCCGAGCACGCGGTGAAACCACCGTGTTTAGTACCGGCACCGACGAGCACGGCGGCAAAATAGCCGAAAAAGCTGCCGAGCTTGGTGTGGCCCCACAGGCTTTGGCCGACCAAATGTCACAAAAGTTCCGCGACCTTATTACCGCTCTCGAAGTCGAACCAGATCGCTTTATACGCACCACCGACAAAGGCCACGAGCAGCGCTCACAGCTTATCTGGAAAGCGCTCGCTCACGACATATACAAAAACAAATACGTCGGCTGGTACTGCACCGGCGACGAAGAGTTTTTTACCGAAACGGTCGTGCAAGACAACAAAGGCGTTTGCCCCGATCACAACCGCCCGTACGAAAAAATAGAGGAAGAAAACTACTTTTTCCGCCTTAGCAACTACACACAGGCAATCCGCGAGGCTATCGAAACAAACACCTTTGTCGTCACGCCAGCCACTCGCCGCAACGAAATTTTGTCGCTGCTGCGCGAAGGGCTCGACGACATTAGCATTTCCCGACCAAAAAACAAGATTGACTGGGGCATACCAGTGCCTGGCGACACGAGCCAGGTGATGTACGTGTGGTTCGAGGCCTTGCTCAACTATATAACGGTGCTAGGCTACCCCGAGCACGCAGACTTCAAACAGTTTTGGCCAGCCAATGTCCAGGTAATAGGCAAAGGGATATTGCGGTTTCACGCGGCGATTTTCCCTGGTATATTGCTTGCGCTTGGTCTGCCGCTCGCGCGTCAGCTGTATGTGCATGGCTACGTAACGGTTGACAGCAAAAAAATGAGCAAGTCACTCGGCAACAGCGTAAGCCCACACGACATCATCGAGCGATATGGCGCCGATGCGTTTCGCTACTACTTTTTGCGACATGTGCCGAGTTACGACGACGGTGATTTTAGCTGGGAAACGTTTGAGTCAGCCTACAACAACGAGCTTGCCAACGAGCTCGGCAACGCGGTGCAGCGCACGGCCGCAATGATCGTCAAGTATCAGCAAGGGGTGATTGGCGTGGTACCAGAGGCCGGACATGACACAGGTGCGTACCACGAGGCGCTTGCCGAGTGCCGGTTTGACCGAGCGCTCGACAGTGTGTGGGAACAAGTGCGCGGGCTCAATCAGCTTATCGACACCGAAAAGCCCTGGCAAATCGCCAAAACCGACGATGCCGACCATTTGCGTGAGGTTTTAGCCCGGCTCGTCAGTGACTTACTAGAAATAGCGACGTTGTTGCAGCCGTTTTTGCCCGGCACCGCGGCCAAAATTCAGCAGCTGTTTGCCGAAGGTCTTGTAAGCCCGCTCGAAACCACGCTATTTCCTAAGCACGACGGACCGGCCGAGGGGTAGCCTGTGGCGGCACCACGGTTTTTTGACACGCACTGCCATGTGCACGAGCTGGAGGTTGCTACGTCGCCTATGTACAGCAAATGGCAGGGTGGCACTGGCCCGCAAACAGCCAAAAATGTTCTGGAGGCAGCGCGGCATGCAGGGGTAACGGGCATGATAGCCATTGGGACGACGCTAGCCGACAGCGAGCGAGCGGTGCAGTTTGCCCAAAACCATGACACCGTCTGGGCGGCGATTGGCCTGCACCCCCACGAAGCCAAAAACTATATTACACCACAAAAACTACTTAGGGAGGACTGTCCTCCCAAAGTGGGTCTTACGGTGGTGGGGTCGGTGGTGGAGCGGTTTGGTCAGTTGGCCCGAGAGTCGCGCGTTGTGGCAGTGGGGGAGTGTGGGCTCGATTATTTTTATGGGCATTCGTCGCCTGCCGAGCAAGAGGCGGTGTTGCGGTTTCAGATAGAGTTGGCGCTCGAGCACAAGCTGCCGCTGAGCTTCCACGTACGGTCGGGCGCGTCCCAGGGCCGCCCACGCCATGCCTACACCGATTTTTGGCGTATTTTTGATAGTTACCGTGGGGTGCGGGGGGTGTTGCACAGTTTTACCGACACGCCAGAGAACCTGGCACGGGCACTCGAGCGAGGGTTGTACATTGGTGTCAATGGTATTGCCACGTTTACGCGGGACGAGACTCAGCTTGTGACATATCGCACAATTCCACAACACTCACTCCTGTTAGAAACCGACGCGCCTTTCTTGACGCCCAAGCCCTTTCGTGGTAAAGTGTGTGAGCCGAAGCATGTCGTGCACACGGCGGAGTTTTTAGCAGCGCTACGAGGCGAAACCCTCACCCAGCTCGCCGCTAGCACACTCAAAAACGGGCAAACGTTATTCAACCATATATAACTTGTAACACCATGAATTTTTCACCATTTACTCGACCAAAAAATCCTGAAGCACTGCCTCGCATCAATCCGCTAGAGGCAGGTATGATTATGCAAGTAGTTTTTAATACTGACGAAGCGGTGAAGGATGCCAATAACGCAGTTTCGCAACACCCTCATATGCCGTACTTAACGACGATTGCAAAACCAGCGATCAAAAATACTCCTGAAGCGACCAACACAGTCCCTCCAAACCAGACGCTCAATAGTGTTGTTGACGAGCTACTGCTTGGCGAGCGGAGTGATGGCGCTCCGGCAGCAGTTTCGGAACCCAGCGATTTGGCACGAGTAGCCCCTCAGCGTACCGAAAATTCCAGCAATAGCAATGTGGTATCTCTTGATTCTGCACGTAGTGCGGTACACGCAGCATATGTGTTACACAAGGCGGCCTAGATGATCAAAAAACTGCTAAACATCATCAATTCTCAAGATGTCGAGACGCGTAAGGCGGCCATTCACCGCAATATTTTGCGAGATCTTGCCAAAATGGGGGGAGAGGTTTTTGGTCCAATCCCCAAAGACAGGCGAAGAGAGTTTTTTTGCCTTGATCAACACACATGGGTGTGGCACGAAGAATGGATCAATGAGTCAGGGGCGCGACAAGTCCGAACCACCCGATACGACGTGCGTCCGCAAGGAATCTTTAAGGCTCAAGACGGTCAACCATATCAGCCAGTGTCACTAGAAGAAGCACGGCGTTTTGGTGTTGCCATAAATGAATACCAGCGACGAATGCATGCCAAATTTGATCCTCTACTCGCCGCCCAAGCTGGGGTGTAAAATAGCGTTATGCTGTACCTAGACCATGCGGCGGCGACGCCGGTTGACGCGGAGGTGTTGGCGGCGATGGCGCCGTATTTTAGCGACGTGTTTTATAACCCCTCGGCGACGTATTTGCCGGCGCGTCAGGCGCGGGATGCGCTCGAAGCAGCGAGGGGCAGGGTAGCGCACTGGCTGGGAGTGCGGCCGACCGAAGTTATTTTTACCGCCGGTGGCACCGAGGCAAATAACCTTGCCGTGCGTGGGGTAATGACCGCGTTTCCAGGTAGTACAGCGGTAGTGAGTGTCGTTGAGCACGAATCGGTGCTTGCGCCGGCTCACGGCTTTGATTACTCTACCGTGCTTGTTACGCAAGAAGCCAGGCTAGATCTCGACGATCTGCGTCAAAAAATTACCAACAAAACTGTGCTCGTGAGTGTTATGTACGCCAACAACGAAGTCGGTACCATACAGCCGTTGCGCCAGGTTGCGGCGGTGGTGGCCGAGGTTCGGATGGCCCGTCGACAGGCGGGAAGCGACCTGCCGCTGTACCTGCACACCGACGCCTGCCAGGCGGCAAACTACCTTGACCTGCACGTCGAAAAACTGGGCGTCGACCTTATGACGCTAAACGGCGGCAAACTATACGGCCCCAAGCAAACCGGAGTGCTATATGTGGCAAAACACGTGTCGCTCGCACCGCTGATTCGTGGGGGCGGGCAAGAGCGCGGCTACCGTAGCGGCACCGAAAACGTGGCAGGAGCAGTTGGCTTTGCGGCGGCGCTCGATAAAGCCCAACGTTTGCGACATGACGAAAGCGCTCGCCTAAATGAGCTAAAAAACCAGGCATTTGCTCTCTTGAGTCAAAAAATCCCAGCTGCAGTTGTCAACGGTTCGCGGAAGTATCGGCTACCAAATAACCTCCACGTAACCATACCCGGGTACGACAACGAGCGTCTTTTATTGCAACTCGAGGCGCACGGTATATTGGCAGCTGCGGGTTCGGCGTGCAGTGCGAGCAGCCAAGAGCCGAGCCACGTGCTACGAGCCATGGGCTTGAGCGACGCCGCCGCGCGCAGCAGTCTGCGACTAACCATGGGTCGCGCTACCAACAAGGCCGATATTGCAAAACTCGCCAAAATCCTAACAGAGATAGTGAAAAGTAAATAAAACAACGATTTTTAAGATAGCAAAAAATCTTCCTATCTGTAAAAAAACTACCCTAGGAGGACTGTCCTCCCGATAATGGCGCACAACATTGCAAATGGGTAAATGGTTGGTGGGGAGAGCACCTACCGGGAAGATTCGGTAGACTGAGTTATTTGAGTATAACGACTTGGTTGGCGTGCAGCCAGCCTTCGGGGGTGCCCGCGTCAAGGTATTGACCAGTTGCGGCCACGACTTTCATGGTGCCGCCGTGCTCAATAACTTTTTGAAACGGGTGAAAAATGTAGTACTCTTTGCCAGCCTCGATTTCTTCGGCGACGTATGCGCTGACCGCATGTAACATAGCTGGGTTTAAGACATACTTACTGACGTTTTTCATAAAATGTTCTGGCATGGGGTCGGGGTGTTCGATGATGCGTATAAGGTTACCTGATTCGTCTGAAACAATGTGACCATAGCGCTGAATTGCTGTGTCGCCTGCGGGGATTGGCACGCCTAAAATACCACTTTGGCCCTCTGGAGTTTGCTGAACTAAACGAGCAATGTCAGAGGTATCGTTGGGGCTGTACAAACAGTCGTCGCCCATCACGACAACTACTGACTCACCATCATCGATGTACGGCATGGCTAAGTCGACCGGCACCGCTGTGCCATATTTGCCGTAACTGGGCTGGACAATGTAGTGAAAACGCACCAGCGGGGTTTGGATGAGCGGGAGCATGTCTTGTTTGCCATTGCGTATAAGATAATCGGTTAATTCGACATTTTCGCGGTAGTAGGCGTGAAGCTGCTCGCTTTGCTCACCGACGACAAAATAGATGTCGGTAATACCAGCAGCGACACAGTCTTGCACGACGTAGTCAACAACAGGTCGGTTGCCAACGGGTAACATGCATTTTTCGATGGCTTTGGTAATAGGTAGTCGGCGCGTACCCCAGCCGGCAACGGGGATGATAGCTTTGGTTATAGACATGGAGTTAAGTATAGCGCACTGGGATGGTGTGCGGTAGTGTCGCTGAACGATGGCCGCAGGGAAGGCGGCAATTTTCAAAGGTCGTTTCACAAGGTTCAGAAATTTTCAAGACACAGTGTTGCAAACGGTCTACTATGCAACGGTCAGCAAACAACAAACTATACAACGGCCAACTGGGCAACGACTCTGCCCGAGATGTGTTGAACGCTGTTCGTTGCAGCGTTGACCGTTTGTTGTTTGTTGACCGTTGTCAGTTGAACGTTTAAGCTTTGAGCCTTGTGAACTGAAAATTGGCTTTTCTTGGGGGTGGCGCGAGCGGCGTAAAACGGTTATACTTTAGGGGAAATGTGGCGACGACAAACATGGCTACGTCTGGCGCTGGTGGTCGGTGTGCTCAGTGCACTCGGCACCGCCGTGGTTGCGCAGGCTCAGACCGTGTCGCAAGGCTACGGTGTTACCGGTACGGTTCAAAAGGGCATGATTGTTATGCTCGATCCAAAAGATAGCCGCAAGGTGGCGCCGCTGACCAACAAACGCGACAAATCAATGCACGGCGTCGTCGTTTCGGCCAACGACACCGTCGTGTCACTGGGCGGCGACAGCAGTACTAGCCAAGTGTACGTGGCCTCAAACGGCAAATACGACGCGCTAGTCAGCACCCAAAACGGCCCGATAAAAGTCGGTGACATTATTAGCATTTCGGCACTCGACGGTATTGGTATGAAAGCCGACACTGCGCAAGCGGTTATACTTGGTAAGGCACTGACTGGGTTTGACGGCACTAAAAACGTCAACGGCACCGCTAAGCTAAAAACATCGGGCGGTGAAAAACCGGTCTCTATTGGCTTTATCCAGATCGACATTGGAATATCGCGCAACCCGCTAGCTGTTTCGGTTAGCGGGCCGCCGGTGCCGGCCTTTTTGCGTAAGTCTGGTGACAGTATTGCCGGCAAGCCAGTCAGTACGGTGCGGTTGTATGTGAGTATGGCGGTGCTGCTGATTACGATTTTTATGTCGGGAAGTTTGCTGTACGGCGGCGTGCGAAGCAGTATTGTTTCGATTGGCCGCAACCCGTTGGCCAAAAAATCTATTTTGCGCGGGCTGATACAAGTCGTGGTCATGGGATTAATGGTTTTTGTAATTGGCCTGGTCGCGATATACTTATTATTGAAACTATAAGCACAAGCAAGTAGGGGTGGAACACACAATATGACAATCTGGTGGCTGGCACTTATCGTCGGAAGCTTGGTCTCGACTACGGTCGCGTTTATTTGGTTGGCTGTACGACTGGGCAACGTTGGCGGTAAAAAGAAGTCCGAGAGTGTCGACGACATTGGTAAGGCGGCCGAGGACGACGTCGAACACATATTTAACGACACGTTCCGCGAAGAGTTGCGTAACCGCGGGCGGCTGCACTTCGAAAAAATTATCTCTGAGAACGCCATGTTTTTGCAGCAAGACCTTCGCCTGACCACCAGTCAGCTCAACGAATACATGAAAGAAGAAATCACGCGCAACCTCAAAGACGAGTTTGCCAAGTACGAGCAGTCTATTAACGACGCCAAACAGCTCGCGATTGAGTCGATACAAAAAACCAACACCGCCATCGATGAACAGCGCGAACAGCTCGGGCAGCAGGTGCAGGCGCAGATGGTGGCCGAAAAACAGCAGTTGGTCGAGCGTTTCGAACAAAACATGACCGACATCGTCAACCACTACGTGCTAGCGGCTATTGGCAACCAGATTGACCTGAACGACCAGCTCGAATACATTTTGGCAGACCTCGAGGCCAACCGCGAAGCAATAATTCAGGATATTATGCATGGTGCCTGAGCCACAAAAAGCACCGGTGTTACCGCCCAGTGTCGTTGGTCTAGTCGACATTGGCCGGCTCATACGCGAAATCGACAAACTCGAAGACAGCCTGCGAACCGCCGACATACGGGGCGAACATAGGGTGGCACCGCAACTGCCCAAACTGAGTCAGCTGCTCGACGACGTGGTCTCACAAAATCGGCTTGACCTGTTGCAGCCCAGTCATCGCCGGGCGCTGCTGGAGTTTTTGAAACTGCTACGCAAAGACGCGCCTAAACTCCACATGAGCTTTAGCGCCGACCCATCACCCGAGTTTATTAGTAAAATTTTGCGGTGGATACGAGGCAACCTGCACCCGCACGCGCTGCTTGCGATTGGCATGCAACCAGGGATTGGCGCAGGCTGCGTGCTGCGTACGACCAACAAATACTTTGATATGTCGCTCAGCAAGTCTTTTGCCAGTAGCCGCGAGCTGCTTATGAAACGCCTCAAAACACCGGAGAGCCAGCCGTGAGCTTTGGGAACCAGCATTTTGCCAAAATGGTCGAAGCGGGTAAGCCGGTCGGCGAGGTGATAGCGGTTGACAAATTTTTGGTGCAAGCGACCGGTTTACAACCCTGCGCGCTCCACGCACTGGTCATGTTTGAAGACGGCAGCAAGGGGTTTGTAAACCAGATTTACCCTGACCACGTGATGATACTGCACCTTGGTTCCGAGTCGTTGCGGGTCGGTATGGTGGCGGTGCTGCAGCACCAGGAACTGGTGTGTAAAGTAGGCAAAGACTTTATTGGCCGGGTGGTTTCGGTTACCGGCGACCCGCTCGATGGCAAAGGCCCGGTGCCGGCCGATAGTGTGTGGTCGGTTTTTAACACGGCACCGCCGTTATACGAACGCAAACTGCTCGAAGACCAACTCGAGAGCGGCGTGACGGCGATTGACTCGTTGTTTCCGATGGTGCGCGGACAGCGTATGGCGCTGCTTGGCGACAGCAAATCGGGCAAAAGTACGGTAGTGACGCAGTTGGCTATTAACCAAAAAAACACCGACCAGATTGTGGTGTACTGCCTGATTGCCAAGCGTCGTAGCGATGTTGACATGTTGCTGACGCGGCTGCAAGAAAACGGCGGCCTCGAAAAAGCGATTGTGGTAGTGAGCACCATGTTTGAGTCGCTAATAATGAGCTACATTGCGCCCTACGTTGCCTGTGCCATGGCGGAGTACATGTGGCAGCAGTGCGACCAAGACACTATTATTGTGTACGACGACCTAACCAGCCACGCACATGCCTACCGCGAAGTGGCGTTGCTGTCTGGTGTGAGTCCTGGGCGCGATAGTTACCCGGGCGACATGTTTTACGCGCACTCAAGCTTGCTCGAGCGAGCCGGACGACTAGACAGTACCGGTCGGTGCCTGACTTCGATACCAGTAGTGCATGCGGCAAACGGCGATATTACGGCGTATTTGCCAACCAACATTATGTCTATTACCGACGGGCAGTGGATACTAGACATGGATATTTTTCGTAACGGTATACGCCCGGCGCTCAACATTGGTCTGAGCGTGACGCGCGCCGGTGGGGTTGGCCACAACAAACGGCAAAAAGACCTGGCCGCGCAAACGCTCAAAATGCTTGCGAGCTACCGTCAGGCCGAAGAGTTTTCGCACTTTGGGTCAGAGCTTGGCCCAGAGGCAAAACGGGCGCTTTCGACTGGTAAACGGGTATTTGAACTGATGACGCAGGCGCCGGGCGACACCTTTTCGCTTATGGCGCAGCAGCTTATGCTCGACATAGTGCTAAACCTAGAGGACGGGGCGGTACTAGACATTAGCGCACTGAAGCTCAACGCCAACGACTTTGCACGCAAAGTAACCAGCGACGAGGAATACCCGAAGATTCACGACATGCTGGTGCAGCAATGTGTCAAAAACCCGCCAAAACCCGAAGAAAAACCAAAAGAACCGGCCGCCGACACTCCGCCCGAGGCGCAAGCTAAAAAAGACAAAAAAGCCGACAAAGACAAACACAAAAAAGACGAAAAGAACAAAGAAAAAGAAAACAACCAAGACAAAGATCAGCTGCCAGCACCAGACCAAGCGGCAGCTCCCGAAACCCAACCTGCCACGGCCGACGCAGCTCAGCCTGCAGCGCTTGAGCCGCTGCCAGACCACCCCGCCTCGCCTGCACCAGCCGAAGAACCAGCCGAAGCTGGTGAGCAAACGGCCACTGAGCCACCAGCCGAACCTGCTCCCGCACCCGAACCCGCGCCCGAGGTACCTCCCGCAGACCAACCGGCGCCAGACCAAGCTGCACCCAGTCAAGACGAAACAGCCGAAGACGCCGAACACAAAGTTGACGTTATGATGTCGGTAGAACTCGACAAACAACAGGCTGCGCAGCAACCCACCGCGCAAACCGCCCCGCCGGTCGCTGCCACAAACGGGCACGTGATGGATGTAGTGAAACCGGAGCCAAAAGCATGAGGCGGCCCAACGAAATCGCCAAAGACGAAGCCAGCATGGCAACGCTGGTTGAGCTGACGAGCGTGTTTGAGGGGATTGCCAGTATGCGGATTGCCCAAACCAAAAACCAGGTGCTCGAGTCGACCAAGTTTTTTGACGAGTTGTGGAAAATCTACACGCAGCTGCGCGTCGACAGCCTGTTTAGCTTTGGCCGCGAAAAAGCCAAAGACCAGGTGGTGATAGACAAAGAACTCTTTATTATTATTACCGCAGAGGGCGGGTTTAGCGGCGACATTGACCAAAAACTCGTGCAGGCTATGCTCGACGAGTACAACGCCGAAAAAAACGATATTATCGTAATAGGTCACCACGGCGCGATGCAGCTTTCGCAACACGGCGTGTCGTTTCGCAAGTACTACAAGCTGCCGAGCAAAGACAAAAACATTAACGTTACACCTATTATTCGCGAAGTGCAAGAGTACGCAAAGTGCAGTGTGTTTTACCAGCAGTACATATCGCTTATGAACCAAGAGGTCAAAAAAATCTCGCTGTCGATGGCGGTAAAAACAGCCGGGCAGAGTAGCGACGAACCAGACGAAGTTATTAGCGAAGCCAACTACATTTTTGAGCCGACCAGCTTTGCGGTGGCGGCGCACCTCGAGCGCTCTATGATGAAAATTGCGCTTGGGCAGCTGATATTGCAGTCCAAACTAGCACAATACGCCTCGCGGTTCCGCGCCATGAGCGCCAGTCATCAGCGGGCCGACGAGTCAAAAATGGAACTCCACCTGGCCTACAACCGAGCCCGCCGCGGGGTAAAAGACGAGCGGCTGAAAGAGATTATCAACGGCATGAAAAAAAGTCAGGCAGGAGCAGCAGCATGAGTACAAGCTTTTGCCTGAAGCAGGCGCAGAGTGGGGCGCAAAAACGTAACGCCAGAGGAGGTGGACGGTGGCTGGTATAGTTGTTTCTATTAAAGACCTGGTGGTGCGCGTGCAGTTCGACGGCGACTCGCCCGACGTAAACGAACTGCTGATTGCCGAAAACGACAAGGGCACGCGGCTCCTGGTTGACCACCTGGAAACTGGCGGCGTGGCGTTTTGTCTTAATGTTCGTTCCGACCGCAGCCTGCTTAAGGGTGACGCCGTGCAGCGCACCGGCAAAGGCATCGAAATCCCCATTGGCGACGTGACGATAGGCCGTATTTTAAACGCGCTGGGCGACCCGCTCGATGGCCAGCCTGCAGTTGAGGGCGACGACATTAAACGCAAAGACATTTTAAAGCTACCGCCGCGCAGCACCAATTTTTCGGTGGCAAAACCCGAAATTTTGGAAACGGGCATTAAGGTTATAGACTTTTTAACGCCGTTTGTCAAAGGCCGCAAAATTGGCGTGATCGGCGGTGCCGGCGTGGGCAAAACGGTGACGACCATGGAACTTATAAACAACACGGCCAAAAGTGGCGGCAGCTTGTCGTTTTTTGCCGGGATCGGTGAGCGCATACGTGAAGGACACGAGCTGTGGGACACCTTGCGCGAAAACGACCTGCTGAAAAACACGGTCATGTTTTTTGCCCAAATGAATGAGAACCCGGTGCAGCGTTCGCTGATCGGCATATCGGCCACGGCCGCAGCCGAACACTTTCGCGACGACCAACACAAAGACATTTTGTTTTTTGCCGACAACATGTTTCGCTACATTCAGGCGCGCAACGAACTGAGCACCATTCTCGACCAAGTGCCGAACGAAGGTGGCTACGAACCAACGGTGTTTTCTGACGTCAAGGTGTTGCAGGACCGCCTGAGCAGTAACGAAAACGGCTCGATTACCAGTGTGCAGACCATTTACGTGCCGGCCGACGACATTTCTGACCCAGCGGTACAATTTATACAGCACGAAATGGACAGTATTATTGTGCTGAGCCGTAAAGTGGCCGAGCAGGGAGTGCGGCCGGCCGTGGACTTGACGCTAACTAACTCTAGTTTGCTGACGCCCGAAATCGTTGGTGAGCGCCACTATATGCTGAGCGTGCAGGTGCAGGCGCTGCTGCAAAAGTACGAGTCGCTCAAGGGTATTATTGCCATTATTGGCGAAAACGAACTGTCGCCGGCTGACCGGGCGGACTACGCCAAAGCCAAAAAGCTTATTACCAATTTTTCGCAAAATATGAATGTTATGACCAAGCACAATGGCATACCGGGCGACTATTTTACCCGCGAGCAAACGCTCGACAGTATAGAGGAGATTATTGTCTAGTGGCTACCAGGCAAGACGCCAGCACCGGTGAAATCGTCGAAGACACAGAGGCAGCACCCGCGCCAAAAGACGGCGAAGGCATGCATGTGAAAGTCTACGCTCCGTACAAAGTGTACTATGAGGGACAGGCCACGAGCATTAGCGCGGTGAACCAGACCGGGCCGTTTGATATTTTGCCCAAGCACCACCATTTTATTACCCTACTTACCCCGTGCGACGTCGTGGTTCGCACTGCTACACACGAAGAAACTATTCGCATACAGGGCGGGATTATGCATGTTAAGTCCGATAGCGTCATCGTGTTTTTAGACGTGTAGCCCTCGGGTAACTCTTTTGCGAGTAGTACCTCCCCGCACCGAAACCTACTGTCAGGCAACTTGGGAAGACCTGACCCGCAGTCTTTTTTATAAAAAAAAGGGGGTGAGCAAGCGCTTCGCAAGCTGAGCGAAGGTCACCTGTAAAGCGCCCCTTTTGTCAAAAAAGACTGTGGGTCGGTGGAGACATTGTAATTAATGGTTGTGGTATACTTAGCATGGATAGACAGCCTATGTATCAGGTAGATAAGTGGCATCATAGCCACAAAAAAACGCGCAGACGAACCATATGGATAGGGGTGCTTTTGGTGGTGATCGCGCTCGTATACCTACTGTTGCACATCCGTATTACGCCGAAACAAGAAATCAAAAATGCCGCGCCCATTAGCCAAGGTTACACCGGTACTCGTCGCCAGATGATCAAAGTGACCAAGCCCGAAGTTTCGTTTGAGCTGCCAAACACCTGGAAGGAAATACCCGTAACCCAAACGCAGTTTTCGCCCCGATACAGTTTTCGGGACGTTTCAAACACACAGTTGCTCGACCTGTTTATCGACAACTTGCCTCAAACGCAAGGTATTAACAAGGCAATTGTTGTCAGTAGTTCTGCCGGTTCAATTGGCCACGATGCCGTGTCTGACAACTGCGTGAACTTTACCGAGGCAAGCAAAAAAAATCCCCAAACGGGCCTGGCACCAGCCAAGTGGCAAGAAGTTGATTTTATTTGCGACATGGCCAATCACGCCCGCGCCGTGGTGGGCACAATTTCGAAAGACGGTGTCAACGTGCTACTTGTCAATGGCACGACCAGCGGAAAAACGTATAAGGTATTTATGACATATACCGACAACAACATCACCCCTGACTACAGTGTCTTTTACGACATCTTAAACGCCATGCAGTTTCATTAGCACCCCACCACCCCCACCCCAACAGGCCCAACTTACCAGTAACAGCACGTGCAGCACACAGCCAGCCTGCGCCGTACTTACGGCTACGCCTGAGAGCTGTCTCAGACGCTCTGGCACTATTTATTTTGGTAAGCTGCCACGACCCGTAGGTTTTGGTGTGTGAGGTGTACAGCTGTAGGGAAGTGCTAACTGCAAATAACTTGCACGTACAGGGCAATCGCACTTACCACCCCTATAAATCTCGCCCTTTGCTGTCCTTCACG
>CAYZZH010000031.1:0-13550 GCA_964483005.1 uncultured Candidatus Saccharibacteria bacterium
TAAGTCATCCCGACCCCCGTATCAAGTACGGGGCAGGCTTCGTGGAGGGATCCCGCAGCTCGACCGAGAGGCCTCGTCACTAAGTTTGTTGCTCGTTGACTGTTGTCAGTTGACTCTCGGGTTGTTTAAGGTAAACTATAAGCATCATGTCGAGGGCGCTAGCTGATTTACTCGGAACAAACGAGCCGGAGTTTTTTCTGCGCTTGCGCGTGCGTGAGCGCGGGGTTGGTTTGCCCAGTGCCGACATACGGCTCAGTACGCAGGTGTGTCAGACGGCGCGTCGCAAAGTGGCCGAGCTGGGGCTTGACCCGCAAGATACTACAGGGGTAGAACTGTACCGTGCGCTGCAACAGCGGCTGTGTCACGACGAGCTGCTGCTGCGTTCGTCGCTGGCTGTAGAGGCGCAGGCTACACCGACCGAAGTGCTCACGCAGCTCGCCACAAAGCTTGCGCAGCTCGAGCAACCATCGCCGTTGTACGGTGTTAAAACAAGCGTACTAAAACAGATTATCAAAAAGCTTAAGCCAAAAGCGACTATGAAACGTCTCGGTTACCGTAGCCTTGACAGCATGCTCAAACACGAACCTGTGGCGCAGCTGCTTGCTGCCTGCCAACTGGTAGAACTACCGGCGTGGCACGAGGCGAAACTCAAAGCGTACGAGGCGCTGCAAGGCAAAGACTTTGAGGCCAAAAAAGCGCAGTTTATTGTGCCAACCACCAAAAAATGGCCCGACATTGGCGAACAGCACAGCCACGCGCACAAAAACAACATTGTCGTCGTGCCCGAAATAGGTGCGGTGGTTGTGCTGCCGCTTACGCATGATTTGCCGGGGCTAGCGGTGGCAACCAGCGTGCTAGCGCTGTCTGCGCACAACGATTTGCGTGCGCTGAGCGCGTACTTTCGCCTGCAGCAAGTCTACCCAGACATGGGGGCGCGTGTTGCGGCGGCGCTGCGTCAGACTCCCGAGGTGCAGGTTGCATCTGGCGAGACACCATTGCCGTGGCGTGTGGTGCATTGGCTGAGTGGCCACGCTTCGCACGCATCGCTGGCAGCAATGTTTGAACCGCATGTCCAGCCCGAAGATCTGCAGTGGCAAAACATGGGGGCAGCGCTGGCTGCGTTGCACCCCGACCTGGTGTTTTGGCGCGACACCGACGCGGTCGGGTTGCTCGACAACCACGAGGCGGTGTCGCTCAATGTGCTCGACGTTGCGCTCGGGTTGTGCAACGGCCTAGACTACGCCCGGCGCGTTTTGCACCACATGCGCGACGCCCTCGACCGAGAGCTTCATGCCTGCTACACCTCACCCCAGCAGGTGACAGAAGCGTTTGCGGCCGATAGCATGGAGATGACTACCGAATAAGGGTGAAGGGTGAAGGGTGAAGGGTGAATGATGAATGGTTGATGGTGAATTGGAGGGTGACGTAAATAGTGGTGGCATACACGTGTAGTGCGTACTATGTCTCCAAACTTAACGATTCCAATAAAACTGACGATCGCTGAGTTTATTGGAATCTCCAGTCGTTTACTCACCTCAGCTCAATCTAAGTGCCATTATCGGAACCGAAGGCAACCAACTAGTGTGTATCGAGTTCGGTTTTTTACGTCTCGTAGGCTTTGTTTATAACGCGGCGAGCGTAGCGCAGGTCGTCGGTAATTACGTACAGGCGCTGGTCGCCATGAGAAATCAAGCCGGTTTTTAGCAGGTGTCGCCGAATAAATTTATCGAGCGGTTTCCAAAACTTTTTACCAACCAGCACAACCGGTACATGAGCCATTTTGCCCGTTTGCATAAGCGTAAGAACTTCGAAAAATTCGTCCAGCGTACCAAACCCACCCGGGAAATACACAAACCCATGCGCATAAAACGTCATCATCACCTTGCGGGTAAAAAAGTAGTTAAATGCCAGGCTGTCGGTAGTGTAGGGGTTAAGATGTTGCTCGTGTGGCAGCACTATGTTAAACCCAATCGAAACAAGCTGTTCGTCAAACGCGCCGCGGTTGCTTGCTTCCATAATCCCGCCACCGCCGCCAGAAAGTATCGCAAAGCCGTCTTCGGCCAGGTGGGCGGCGAGGTCACGCGCCAGCTGGTACGACTTGTAGTGCGGGCTCAGTCGCGCCGAGCCAAAAAAGGTAATGCGTTTTGGGTACTTTTTAAGTATTTTAAAGGCGGCTTCAAACTCTTCGTCGCTGGTGCGGAGTTTGCGTGTAGACTGAGCGATGGCTTTTTTTTGCTCATCACTCATGTGCCAGACTTTGTGTTCGTGTTTGTGTGTGTGCGACATTGCTCACTTATTCTACCTGCTTATACCTATTTTGAAAACACCCGAACGCATGGTGGTACAATATAATGATGACAGCATTTCAGCTACAGAGTGACTACCAGCCCACCGGCGACCAGCCGGAGGCGATCCGCGTGCTGACCGAGGGGCTCAAAAACGGGGTGAAAGAACAAACGCTGCTGGGAGTCACGGGCAGCGGCAAAACGTTCGCCATGGCAAACTTGGTGCAAAACGTGCAGCGGCCGACGCTGGTGCTTAGTCACAACAAAACCTTGGCCGCGCAGCTTTACGGCGAGTTTAAACACTTTTTCCCAGACAACGCTGTGCACTATTTTGTGAGCTATTTTGACTACTATCAGCCCGAGGCATACATTGCCCGTAGCGACACCTATATCGAAAAAGACAGCCAAATAAATGAGGAAATAGACCGTTTGCGCCACGCCGCCACCGACGCGCTGCTGTCGCGGCGCGATGTGCTAATTGTCGCCAGCGTCAGCTGCATATACGGCATTGGCTCGGTCGAAGACTACGACGGACTGTCGGTCGAAGTGGTGCAAGGCGAGCGGCGTGTGCGCGACAAACTGCTGCGACAGCTAACCGACATACAGTATCAGCGCAACGACATCGACTTTCACCGCGGCACGTTTCGCGTGCGTGGCGACGTGATAGATGTGTACCCAGCTGGCGAAGAATGGGCCTATCGTATCGACATGTTTGGCGATGAGGTCGAACGAATTACGCGTATCGACCCGCTAACGGGCGAAATTATGGCCACGCTCGAGCGCTACAAAATTTTCCCCAGTAGCCACTACGTAACACCGCAGGCAAAACTCAAGGTCGCGCTGGGGCACATTCAGCAGGAGCTTGGCGAGCGGCTAGCGCAGTTTAAGCGCGAAGGCAAGTTGCTCGAGGCGCAACGGCTCGAACAACGAACTCGCTTTGACCTTGAAATGCTCGAAGAGACTGGTTTTGTAAAGGGCATCGAAAACTACAGCCGCTACCTGACCAACCGTGAGCCAGGCGAGCAACCGGCAACGCTGCTCGACTATTTTCCCGACGACTACCTGCTGCTTATCGACGAAAGTCACATGACCATACCGCAGTTGCGGGGTATGTACAACGGCGACCGCGCGCGCAAAGAAGTGCTGGTCGAGCACGGGTTTCGGCTGCCCAGCGCGCTCGACAACCGACCGTTAAACTTTACCGAGTACGAGCGGCACGTCAACCAGGTGGTGTACGTGAGTGCGACGCCCGCGCAGTACGAACTAAGTCGTACGCCCGAGCCGGCTCAGCAGGTTATACGCCCAACCGGTTTGCTCGACCCGCGCATCGAGGTGCGGCCCATAGAGGGTCAAATAGATGACCTTTTGGCCGAAATACGGGCAACCATCGCCAAAGGCGAGCGCGTGCTGGTGACCACTCTAACCAAACGCATGAGCGAGGACCTAACCGAATACCTTAAAGACCTCACCATAAAAGTGGCGTACTTGCACAGCGATGTCGACACGCTCGACCGCACCGACATACTGCGTGACCTGCGGCTGGGGGTGTACGATGTGCTGGTTGGCATTAACTTGCTGCGCGAGGGCCTCGACCTGCCCGAAGTGTCGCTGGTGGCCATACTCGACGCCGACAAAGAAGGCTTTTTGCGCAGCGAACAGGCGCTCATACAAACAGTTGGCCGGGCGGCGCGTCACGAACAAGGGCGGGTAATTATGTACGCCGACCGTATTACCGCCAGCATGGAACGAACCATTTCCGAAACCAACCGCCGCCGCGAGCTGCAACAGGCGTACAACACGCAGCACGGCATAACACCCCGAGGCATAAGTCGTGCGGTCGAAGCGCGCATGAACCAAGACCTGCCCGAAGAAGCCAAGCGCGCGAAACTTGACCTCAAAAAAATCCCCAAAGACGAATACAAACACCTCGTCAAAGACCTCACCGCCCAAATGGACCTCGCCGCCGCCAATCTGCAGTTCGAACAAGCCGCCGAACTCCGCGACCTCATCCACGAGCTTAAGGCTAAACTGTAAGCAACCAAATGAGCTGAAACCTGACTCTGTTATTTTACAATCCCAGAAGTCGAGTAAAGTGGAGAGCAGGCCGTTTATGTTGGTGGATCTTTTCGCAGGCTATCTAAAAAAGCTTTAGGAATCCCGCCAGGTTTGAAATGATGAACCGGGCTAGGGGTAAACGCATGCCCCTTTTTTAAGGGAAGTTTTTTGCGACGCGCATTATTTATTTTATACTGCAATTCATTCTTGCAGGACTCGTCATTAACATTTAAGCTCATTGCGCCAAGCGTGATGACTTCTGGCCTCTCCTTTTTTGCGAAGATTAGGGTGTTGATAAAATCTGTTGTAATGAGCTCAGGTAATATATGGCCCAGAGTGACGTGCAATTCTTTTACGGTACTGCCAGGCTTTATTCTCTGTTTGCTATGGGTGATCTTACGAACCGCCGCCGCCTCCTGCTCCAATATTGCATCAGTGATGAGTAAACAAACCGCACTACCCATACCGCGTGTGCGATAATACCGCGGATCTTCTAGGGGTGCGTTTAAATCTGCTTTGGCAGATGGCGAAGTGACAAAATCAACCAGTCTATCGAAGTAGGTATGGGGTCCTGGTGTAATAAGTCTATTACCGATAGTGACGTGGAACGTCTCTGACCTTAACGGTCTGAATAGGGGAAACTCGTCATGTAATCGCTGAGTTATGTTTGCAAGATCGTTTGCAGATGTCTCAAGAACCGGTCGATTGACTGATATGATGGGGGTAGTCATAAAATGTATATTACAACATTATTTTAAAATTTGCAAATTTATTTTTATCAAAATCTGCATGGTGTTCAGCTTCATCTGGGTGTGCGCAGGGATAGAAAGCCCCTAGGCCTATAGTTGGAATTTGGTTTGTAAAATGCCACTAAACCCGCCTCTGTTATTTCATAATCCCGGACAAAATTGTAAAATCTCTTTCTGTTAGAGAGTAATCCTCTAGTCGAGTGATTATGATTGACTTGTGTTCAAAGTGCGGGCGTACACTCAGTTAGCGGTGGGTTACAACTGGTCGTCTTTTTCGTGGGAGTGGATGAGGGTGGTGATGGCGACAAGGGTGGGGTCTTCGTCTGACCAGGTCATGGCGCAGGTGGTAAACACGCGGTCGCCGTATTTTTGCGGGAAACGCAGCAGCGTGTCGGCGGCGTCGGAGTCCGAAGGGCACGACTTGCCTGCTGGGCGCTCCCCATTGGGCGGGACGAGTGCGACAAAGTCTGTGGTAGCTAGTATGATGCGCAGCTTGTCGAGCTCTGCTCGGTTGACTCGCTCGTGTTGCTCGAACGCGCCGTTATCGTACAGTCCCATCCAGCGCGTTTCGCACGGCTTGGTTTCGCACAGACCGCCGCGGTAGGCGACAGCCATCAGCGGGGTGCCACTTGGTTTGGGCCACAGCAGTCGCTGGGCGAGCACGACGCCGCCGACGACCAAGCCGGTTAGCACTACCGCCGCGCCAAAAGCAAACACGCGTCGCGAGGGGTTGGTGCGGGCGAGCTGCGAGGCAGTTTTTTTGTGTCGTGCCATAGTGCTTGTAATTATACCACTAAGAACCTATGGTATGGCCACTAGTCTGACCCACGTCCATTTTTTTCAACCGGAGGGGTTGCAAGTGAAGCAAAGGTGAAAAAGTGCTTGTGCACTTTTTCCCTTGCAAACGCCTGGAGGGCGAAAAAAGTGGACGTGGGTCAGGTCACTAGTATGCATCGCTGCCTGCGTGTGGCGTGTAATCTGGGTGGGCGAGCATGATAAGCGAAGCATCGCCCCTAGAGGGGCTATGCTGGGGACGCCAATATATGGGTGGTTGTACCAGACCCATCGCGATAGTGCTGGGGGTTATTTGCTTTCTGGTAAGGCCTTTTTTTGCGAGCTGTGGAACAATCCACTCCCAGACTTTCCAGTCAAAGTTACCAGTGGATTTGCGTTCTGGTAGGGCGTTTGCGCGAACCGCATCGGTAAACAGTGGGTAGTCGTCGTAGGCAGCGGCAAATTGCCAGGCTTCGGGCGATGGATCAAAACCGATTTTTGAAAACAATTTTCGGGAGGCCATGCAGATTACGGTGTTAAGACTCCCAAGTTCGTAGTCACCCACGTTGTCTTGTGTAGTGATTGGTGTATGTTCGTTTGGCTGGCCGAGATAGTTTGTAAGTAAAAATGTGTACGGTTCTGTTTGCGGTGTAGTGATGTATGTAAGCATTCCGTCGCTACCTTTACTCCTATCTGTTCTGTCGTAAGCCATGACCGATGTGTCACCGGCATTGATGACACGAATGTGCGGTTTTTTGCTAGGTGTCTCGACCTGCACAATTGTGCCGACACATAGACTTCCGGCGGTAGCGCCACTCACAGCTCTACGCGCAGCTTGCATTGCAGAATCAATCTTTGGCCTCTTCGTTTTTTCATAGTGATTACGCACTGCGTGCGCCGCAATAATAGCTGATTCAGCAGACGTACGTACGTCGCTCATACCAGGTAGACTCTCAAAAAGTGCAACAACGTTGTGACTTGGAAGTACGGAAATCACAGTCGTGCCTATTTGCCATAGCTCTTCTCGCTCGAGCTTAGGGATCTCGTTGGCGCTACGGCCTGCTACGGCGACTATAAAACCGTTTTCTAGAGTTGTTTGGGCAGAAACTTCGAAAGAGCTAGCCATACTGCTATAGTAACATACCAAAACATAAAGGTGTGCTTTGTAAATGGTTACGAGTTGACAAAAAATTGCTATACTGGTGGGTAAATGGCGAAGTTAACTCGTGACGATGTCTTAAAATTGGCCCAGCTTTCCCGCATAGCGCTCTCTGACGACGAGATCGATGCGTTTGCCGAAGAGCTTAGCGCTATACTCGGCTACGTCGAGCAGCTTGCCGCCGTCGATGTGACCGGTCTGGCGCCCACAAACCAAGTGACCGGCCTCACAAATGTTATGCGCACAGACCAGGTTATCGACTATGGCTACCGAGCGGAGGAGCTGCTGGCAAATGTACCGGCGGTCGAGCATGGGCAGCTGAAGGTGAAAAGGATGATCGGGTGATGAGCGTCAAGGAATCAACCGTCCTTCGCAGCAGCTACGGACGGCAAGGGAGTCACCCCGTCATCCGACAGGATTCAGGAGTCAAGGGAAGACGAGTCACGACGTTTGTTTCGCTCACGAATCAGGCACTCGTGCCTCCCTCCTTCGCCAAGGCTTCGGCGGGCAGGCGTGACTCGTGCCTCGTGCCTCGGAATAATACGGAGTTTGCCGTATGAGCGCGTGGAAACCAATTGCACAGATAGCCGAAGACGTGCATGCTGGACGTGTCAAAGCGAGCGACTTGGTAGAACAGAGCCTGAGCGCTATCGGGCAGCACCAGGAGTTCAACGCCATCATTGCCACGCTGGCAGACGCAGCACGCTCCCGGGCGAAACTAATAGATCAAAAAGTGGCAGATGGGGATAAACTCGGTGTACTCGCGGGCGTGCCATTTGTGGCCAAAGACAACTTTTTGGTGTTTGGCAGCGAGACCACAGCCGCGAGCAACATGTTGCGGGGCTTTACCGCGCCATACCAAGCAACTGCCGTCGAGCGGCTTGAAGCCGCGGGGGCAATATGTGTGGCCAAAGCCAATCTCGACGCCTTTGCCCACGGTAGTAGCACCGAAAACAGCGACTTTTTTACCACCCTCAACCCGCGCGACAAAACCCGCGTGCCCGGTGGTTCTTCGGGTGGTTCGGCTGCCAGTGTCGTACTAGAGCTGGCTTCCTTTGCGCTTGGCACAGACACCGGTGGCTCGATACGCCTGCCGGCCAGCTTTACCGGCTGCGTCGGCTACAAGCCCACGTACGGACTTGTCAGCCGCAGCGGTGTGGTGGCTATGGCCAGTAGCCTCGACGTGGTTGGCCCGCTGACCACCACGGTACAAGACGCCGCACTGGTGCTCGATGTGCTGGCCGGTAAAGACCCGCTCGACGCCACCACTATCGAGCGCGACCCACACGGCTACACTCTTCCAACGGCTAACACCAAACTTTCGTCGTGCAAGATTGGGGTTATTACCGAGTACATGGGCGAGGGGCTTAACCCAGGCGTTCGTGCGCAGATTACCCAGGCAATCGACCGGCTGAAACAACGCGGCGCAACCATTACCGAACTAAGCCTGCCTTCGCTGCCGCTTGGGCTCGCCGTGTACTACGTGCTGTGTCCCGCCGAAGTCAGCAGCAACCTCAGCCGCTACGACGGTCAGCGCTACGGCCACACCGCGCCGTCGGCCACCGACCTCACCGCCAGTTACACCGACGCACGCCAAACCGGGTTTGGGCGCGAAGCCAAACGCCGGATTATGATGGGAACCTACGTGCTGAGCAGCGGCTACTACGACGCATACTACAAAAAGGCCCAAACCGTGCGCACCAAAGTAATCGACGAATTTGCCGCCGCCTTTGGCGAGGTGGACTACCTGCTTGGTCCTACGGCCCCCATGACGGCATTTGCTCTTGGTGCCAACACGCACGACCCGCTGCAAATGTATCTAAGCGACATAATGACCGTGGCCGCAAACCTCGCGGGTCTACCAGCCGTAAGTGTGCCGTGCGGGCTGAGTGCTGGCTTGCCCGTTGGCTTGCAACTGTTTGCCCCGCAAAAACACGACCGAGAGCTTTTAGCCCTGGCGAACACCGTAGAAAAGGAGCTTGCGTCGTGAATAGCCTACTCGATTCGACCTACGTTGCGGTGGGCGCTGGTGTCGCGGTGCTGCTGGTGGTTTTGGCCGCAGGTGTACTCGCCCGGCGTCGTCCGACCAAACTCGACAAAACGCGCTACGAAACCGCCTGGAAAGATCTGCAAAAACAGCTCAAAGACAAAACCACTTGGCCACTCGCCATTATTGACGCCGACAAACTGCTCGACCAAGCTCTTAAAGCGCGCAAGTACAAAGGCAAAACCATGGGCGAACGCCTGGTGGCCGCTCAGCGCGACATACAGTACAACGACGACGTGTGGTTTGGACACAAACTGCGCAACAAACTGGTGCACGAAAACGACATAAAACTCAAAGAGCGAGATGTCAAAGACGCGTTGCTGGGGATTAAGGCGGCGTTGAAGGACTTGGGGGCGCTGTGAGCAGAATCATGAATCATGAATATAGAATCATGCGATTGCACAGTAAAGCCATCATGATTCATGATTCATACTTCATGATTCAATGGACAGAAAAGGAGCTATCGTGGTAACCTCTGACGTCCGACAAAAGTACACAGTCACCATCGGCATAGAATGCCACGTGCAGCTCAAAACGCGCACAAAACTGTTTAGCGGGGCAGACAACGACGCGCGAGAAGCGGCGCCAAACACGCTCGTGAACCACATAGACTTTGGTTTGCCAGGCGCGCTGCCGGTGCTGAACCAAAAAGCAGTCGAGCTGGCTGCGCGCGCCGCCTTTGCGCTGGGCACCGAGCCGCAGCGGTTTAGCACCTTTGACCGCAAACACTACTTTTACCCAGACTTACCCATGGGGTACCAGATTACGCAGTTTTACGACCCAATTATCAAAGATGGTTCGGTAGAATTTAGCGTTGATGACGTGCCAAAAGTAGTGCGGATTCACGAAGCGCACATGGAAGCCGACGCAGGCAAATCGACCCACCCGGCTGGCAGCGACTATAGTTTGGTAGACCTTAACCGGGCAGGGACACCGCTGCTTGAGATTGTGAGCGAACCCGACATGCACAGTAGTGTCGAAGCCAAAGCCTACGCCCGCGAACTATGGCTGCGAGTACGCTACGCCAATGTTTCGGACGCCAGTTTGTACTACGGCAATATGCGGTTCGATGTTAACGTTAGCGTTAGCAAAACCGACGCGCTCGGCACCCGCACCGAAACCAAAAACCTCAACAGTTTTCGCAGCGTCGAACGCGCCGTCGAGTGTGAGGTTGAGCGCCAGATTGCGCTGCTCGAAAAAGGTGAGTCTGTCGTGCAAGAAACCCGCGGCTGGGACGACGCCAGCCAAAAAACGTTTAGCCAGCGTAGCAAAGAAGACAGCTACGAGTACCGCTACATGCCCGACCCCGACATTCCGCCCATAGTGCTCAGCGACGAATACGTGGCCGAGGTGGGAGCAAACATGCCCGAGTTGCCAGCCGCGTTTCGCGTCAAGTTTGCCGACATGGGGCTCGACGCCAAAACCATCGAAGACATTGTGGCCGACCCGCTGGTGGCGCGCCAAGTGGGGCGGATATACGACGAGGCTGGTGCCGACCACGCCAAACGCGTGGCGTTTTGGCTGCTGCGCCCGGTCACTGATGATGTGGATGATACTGATAATGAGGTCGCGCTAGCGGCCGAACCCGTGCGTAGCGCGGGCGGCGAACGGAGTGAGCCGGGGGAAGGCGGGCTGTCGCCGAGCGAAGCGATGGTGACACCCGAGAAGGGGCAGGCCCCTTCTTATCAAAAAAGCGAATCTACTGCCGACCAAAACCTGATCGCTCTTTCGCAAATGGTAGCAGACAATAAACTCAGTTCTACAGCCGCCAAAGAGGTGCTCGACGACATGCTCAAAACAGGTGAGGCACCCGAGCGAATCGCTGAGGCCAAAAACCTGCTGCAGATAAGCGACGAGGGCGCCATAGCCGAAATAGTCAAACAAGTACTTGCCGACAACCCAAAAGCCACCGCCGACGTCCGGGCGGGCGAAGCCAAGGCCATTGGGTTTCTGGTGGGTCAGGTTATGAAAGCCAGCGCGGGCAAAGCCAACCCCGCTCTCGCCACGCAGCTTATTAAAAAACAGCTGGAGACGACATGACCAAACAGTTTACGCGAGTAGAGCCGACGGTTGTGCAGGTCTTTGGCGACGCGTACCCGTGGACGGCTGTGGTCAAACATTTTCAAACCCAAGACGGCGCCCAACACCAGTTTACTACCGTCTATGCCGAAGGCTACCAAGGGGTGTGTGTGATTGCGCTGACGCCCGACAACCGCGTCGTGACTGCCTATCAGTTTCGCGCCGGGCCAGAACGCTGGATGTACGAGTTGCCAGGCGGCGAGCTGCACCAGGCCGAAGACCCAGCCGCGGGCGCACTGCGCGAGCTCGAGGAAGAGACCGGCTACCGTAGCGACCACCTAACCTTGCTGGGCAAGACCTCGCGCTCGGCCTACAACAACGCCACGTGGTTTTGCTATCTTGCGCGCGACTGCTACCAGGTGCCGACTGGTGCACACGCTGACGCCGAAGAGGCGGCACAAGGGCTTGAGGTGCGCATAATTACCATCGAGCAGCTACTACAATACGCCAAAACAGACCGCATGTCTGACCCGGTTGCGGTGTTGTTTGCCTACGACACATTGCAAACGCTTATACAAACGCCAAAGGAGGCACAACCATGACCCACCGCTCGACACAACCCAAAAAAGTTACCAAAGCCGTTATTGCCGCCGCTGGGTTTGGCACGCGGTTTTTGCCGCAAACCAAAGCTATGCCCAAAGAAATGCTACCGCTTATCGACAAGCCCATCATACAGTATGTCGTCGAAGAGCTGGTGGCAGCGGGCATAAAAGACATTATTATTGTGGGAAGCGGGACAAAACGAGCCATAGAAGACCATTTTGACACGCCAAGCGAAGAGTTGCTCGTAAACTTGCGCGCTGGCGGCCAAAAGAAAAAGCATTTGCTCGAACAAGTGAGCGCTATTGCCGACATGGCAAATTTTGTCTACGTGCGCCAAAAAGGCCCGTACGGCAACGCAACGCCAGTCTTGTGTGCAGCGCACCTTATTGGTGACGAGCCGTTTGTGTATTCTTTTGCAGATGACTTTTTTGTCGCTCAGCCTGGCCGTACAGCGCAAATGATCGAGACATTTAACACCTACGGCGGCTCTATTTTGGCGTGCAAAACTATTGTAGAAGACAAAGAATACGACAAATTTGGCGTGGTCAGCGGCAATCGCCTAGACGCCGTAACACTCCAAGTAGAAACAGTTATCGAAAAGCCTGGTAAAGCCGACGCGCCTTCCGACCTTGCGACGGTAAGCGGCTATCTTTTTCAGCCAGAAATAGTCGGATATATTGAGCGGGCTGCCAAGAGCCACTCGCAGGGCGAGCTTATGGTGCAGCCTATTATGCAGCAGATGATTCACGACGGCTTTCATTTTTACGCTCGCGCTATCCAGAACGGAACGTTTTATGACACGGGCGACAAGCTAGAGTACCTCAAAACAGCCGTCGAATTTGGTCTGCGGCACAACGACCTGGGCAAGCCGCTACGCGAGCACCTCGAA
This sequence comes from uncultured Candidatus Saccharibacteria bacterium, assembly GCA_964483005.1. GTDB lineage: Bacteria > Patescibacteriota > Saccharimonadia > Saccharimonadales > UBA4665 > JAGXIT01. The sequence goes on from CAYZZH010000031.1 coordinate 12,581, forward strand.
AAACTGCTCAAAGAAATGTGAGCCGCACCACGGATTTGCCCTTGTTTTGTGGTATAGTACACAGCATGGACGCATTTGAAATACTTGTTGTAATACTTAGTGTTATGCTCGGGATCTTTCTGGTCATGGCAACCGTAACGACCGTGCTTATTTATAAACTCGTTAAGTCGCTGCGCGATATTGCCGAAAAGGGCGGCGAGCTTGTCGACCGCGCCGAAGAAATCGGTCAGGCGTTTGCCAAAAACGCTGGGGCAGTTGGCTTACTAAAAATGCTTATCAAATTTGTCGCAAACGCTAAAAAATAAGGAGGGTTTATTTATGTCAGCCAAACAAAACGACTCAGGTTCCACTGCCAAAAAAATCGCGCTCGGCGCAGCACTGAGCGCTATTGCCGGTTATGTCGCTGGCATATTGACCGCACCAAAAAGCGGCAAAGAAACCCGAGATGACATAAAAGAAAAAGCCGTCGAAACCTACACCGCCGCCGAAAAAGAGCTTAACAAGCTCCACACCGAGCTCGGTGACGCCCTAACCGAGGCAGGTACCAAGTTTGGCGACTTCCGCGGTCGTGGCAAAAAATCGCTCGACGAAGCCGTAAGCAAAGGCCAAAAAGCCAAAGACAAAGCCCGCGAAATGCTTTCGAGCCTTCACGACGGCGAAGCCGACGACCGTGACCTAAAACGCGCCATCACCGAAGCCACCAAAGCCGTCGAAAACCTCCGCACCTACCTCAAAAAATAGACGCTTGACTAATAAGCCAGAGTTAAGCGTTAGAGGTTAGAGATAAGAGATAAAGCAACGGCCACACGCCGTTAAAACGAGCCCGTCGGAACGTGAAAGCTCCGCTCTCTCACAAAGATGTGAGAGAGCGGAGCTTTCACAGGGAAGAGCTGGCTGCAGGCGCGAGAGCCTATACTCGACTTACGCAAAATCCACTCCTGCCCTAAAATAAAAGCAGCGTAATGCGGCA
>CAYZZH010000032.1:0-12017 GCA_964483005.1 uncultured Candidatus Saccharibacteria bacterium
CGTTTTCCAGGTGTAGTATTGCACCTGACCGTTGCCGAGGACATGAACGAGGTCATACCAGATATGTCGAAACGCATTGTCGAAGACATGGCGGCCAGTGTTGCATGACGCATCGATGAGCAGTATTTTTTGGCCGTTTTTTGGAAGTGAGATGAGTAAATGAGCGCCCGAATGCGCCACAACCAGACTGGCGCGGTGTGGCTTGCGCACGAGCCTGTAGCCGCGGTCGGTGAGCGCTTGCCGCATACGCCGCCCATGTCGCGGCCCTTCGGCGAACCCATAGACAATGCACGCGGTGTTTGTCACTACAAACTTTCGGCCAGATGTTTGTAAATGAGGCGTTTCGCCGTGGTGTTTTCATGTTCGTTTTTATGGCCGCTGCTCACCCACGTGAGATGTGTGTTGGGTGCACGTTTACTCAACTCATAGGCCGTTTCCGGCGGGCAGACAAAGTCGTACCTGCCCTGCACAATGTAGAGCGGCATAGTCAGTTTTGCGGCGTTCTTCAGGATGAAACGGTCAGGTAAAAAGCACCGTTTACTGAGGTAGCGCATTTCTATGATCATGCTGGCGGGTTCGAAATCGTCCGGGTTTGTCGGCTGGTAGGTGTCACTTAGGCTCATGACGCTGCCCTCCAGCTCGCTGTATGCTAGGGCGGATTTGGTGGCTGCCGCCGGGTCGCTGCCCAGCACCTGCGCGGTGTGGTAGGCGCTTGGATCGTTACGGAACTGTTTTGGTGTGGCTTCTACGTACCGTTCCCAGGCGTCTGGAAAATGCGCTTGGAACATGCCCTTGTCCAGCCAATCTATTTCAGCTTGGGAGCCGGTAAATACACCGCCTACAACAAGTGCTTTCACGCGATTCGGTTCCTTGATGGCATAGTAGAGCGCCAGACATGAGCCCCACGATTCGCCGGTGAGCATAAAATGCTCGAGGTTCAGAAAGTCGGCTATGGCGGTAATGTCGGCCGCGAGGTCTTGGGTGGTGTTGTGGTGCCAGCGTCCGTACGGGGTGCTACGGCCACTGCCGCGCTGGTCGTGGAAAATGACGCGCTGGGTTGTGGGGTCAAACGGCAGCTTGTACTTCTCTTTGCATTGGCCGCCCGGGCCGCCGTGCAGGAAAAATATAGGAGTTTTGGCTTTCTTGTTGCCCCAGTCCTGTATGTATAGGGTGTGGCCGTGGCCGACGTCGAGCGTGTGTTCTGCGATGGTGTGTGCGTCTGGGTTCATACGGCAAGTGTAACATTTTATTGATTATTTCGCATTGACCGTGACCAGCTGACCCACAGTCACTTTTTTGACAAAAGGGGCGCTTTACAGGTGACCTTCGGTCAGCCTGTGGCGCTTGCTCACCCCTTTTTTTTTACAAAAATGTGACTGTGGGTCAGGTTGACTGGCGAACGACTAATGGTCAATGCTCAAGGTATGAAAGCTCAATGTTTCTCGGGTTTCCAGTCGCCACCGTTGACGCGGTTTTTGGGCGACCCAGCGTGCCAGTGGTCAGGGTCGGTCTGCTGTATTTCGTCCCACAGTGCTCGGGCGGTTTTGGTGTAGAGTTTGGTGTCGGCCACTAGGCGGCGATTGGCCTGCCAGGTTTTACGCAGCGCGTTGCCCTGCATGGCTTGTTCGCACAGTTCCATGTCGACATCGAGGTTGTCGGCGTCTTTGACGATTTTTGCCTCTAGACACTCGCGCTTTTCGTACTCTTCGAGCAGGGCCACAAACTCGGCACCGATGCTGGTGTCTTGCAGCATGTCGCGGGCCGCCCCGGCTTCGTCACGGGTAACGTACTGGCGCGAGAGATAGTCGACGTCGCCGGTGCGGCTTTCGGCTATGTCGTGCACCAGCGCCATTTTGACGATTTTGCCGGTGTCGATTGCGCCACCTTCACGCGCGGCAATAACGAGCGCTATCCATGCCACCCGAAAGTGATGGTCGGCCAGGTTTGCAAAGTTTTGACTATGAAACCGCCGCCACTGCCGGTCTATCAGCCGCAGCGCCCCCAGCTCGTACAAAAAGTCCACATCTCGGATGTGTTGCGGTGGTAAAGGTGCTGCTTTAGGCATGAGCAGCGTGGGTTTCGAGATGAGTAATGCGTGTTTCGTGGCGAGCGAGTGTTTGATCGTGTTCTTGTAGGTCGACGCCAATGGCTCCGGCGATGGTGTCAAGTTTTGCGTCTATATCGTCTACACGTTGAGTAATATGCTCAAACTGCTGTTTTAGCCCACCGAAGTCTTGTTTTAGCCCACCGAGTTCCTGCTTTAGCTCGTCGGTTTGCGCTTGAATCTGTGAGCCAACCTCGTTTTGCACAACGGTGGCTATAAACTGCTTTAGGTCGTCGATCTGGTCGCTTGTCATATCGCTAAGTATACGTCAGCTTGCCGCGGGTGCATATGGTGAAACTCGCAACAGCTTAGCACCTCTCCACACCTTGGAAGAGTTGGCAGACTGAGTCATTTCGGATATACCCAAATGACTCAGCTTTCCGAACTTTCCAGGCAGATGTTCGCCGAGCTAAAATAGGCTGAAGCCGACAAAGCCTATCTGGATAGACTGCGAAGGCTTCAGTCTATTTTAGCCGGTGAGGGCTAGCTGGAGGCTCGGAAAGATGGGTTGTTTGGGTATATATCAGACCAGCTCGATGCTCACCGGACAGTGATCGCTACCCATAACCTCTGGGTGGATCTGTGGGTTTTTCACTTGGTCTGCAATGCCGGCGCTGGCCAGCCAGTAGTCGATACGCCAGCCAACATTGCGGGCGCGAGCGTTCGCCCAGTGCGTCCACCAGGTGTAGGCACCAGTTTTGTCTGGGTTGGCAGCACGAAACGTGTCGACAAACCCAGCGTCGAGATAGGCTTGAAACCCGGCGCGTTCCTCGTCGGTAAACCCGTGTTTGCCGACGTTTGGTTTGGGGTTGGCGAGGTCTATTTCTTGGTGCGCCACGTTCATGTCGCCGCAGTACAGCACGGGTTTCCTGGCGCTGTCATTCCGAGCCTGTCGAGGCATGCCGTTAGCCAGGTTACCCGACGAGGTCTTTCCACGTGCTTCGCTTGGTCGAGATGACGCTGCTGTCGTGACTCGGCCAGCTTCAAGCATCTGCAGGTACGCGAGGCATGCTTCGTCCCAATGTTCGTGGCGGAGCTTTAACCGGCTCAAGTCGCCCTTGCTGTTTGGCGTGTAGCACGTGACCACCCAGTAGTCGGCAAACTCGGCGGCAATAATCCGCCCTTCGGCGTTTGGGTCACCGTAGGTGTCGCCGGTCACACCGTACGTTTCGACGATTTCACTTGGGAAGCCGTTTAGGTATCTCAGTGGTTTTACTTTGGACAGCATGGCAGTGCCGCTGTAGCCCTTTTTGACGGCACTATAAAAGTGCTCGTGGTACTGCGGCCAGTCGTGAGGAATCTGACCGCGCTCGGCCTTGGTCTCTTGCAAGCACAGGACATCGGGGTCATGCTCGTCGATAAACTTTTGCAGTGCACCTTTGGTCAGCACCGCCCGCACCCCATTCACATTCCAGCTATAGAGCTTCATACGGCTGCGTTGACTTCAAGCAAAGTTATGCGACGCTCTAGTGCCTTCCCACACCTAAACCTACGGCCAGACAACTGCTCAGAAATAGGCCAGAGTGTCTGAGACAGGTCTGAAGCGTAACCGTAGTTACGGTGAAGACTGGCTAAGTGCTCTGGTGCTATTTCTGAGCAGTTGGACCCGTAGGGGTAGGTGTGGGGAGGTACTAGGTCGTCGACAACCCGAACTATGCGTGGATCTAGCTGGGTGGATTTGTCTGTTGCAAGGTGCAGAGCGTGTACTTTGTGTTCGGCGTTGCCAACAGCAGTGTCCAACTGGCGCAGCTCTCGGTTGGTCGCCCTGACGCTAACCTCAAGGTTCGTGGTGCGTTCTATAAGATTTGCAACCGACTTTTTTAGTGGTGCAATTTGTTTTGCGACAATTGCATCGAAGTTTTCTTGTACTACGCGGTCACGAGCTTCGGTTTCTTCGCAGCAAGCCTGAAAGTGCCGCTGAAACTCTGCGCCGAGATGTGCGGTGATTTTCTGAATCTCGTTGTCGTCAAGACTGCTCATATAGGTGTTATTATATACCCTGACAAACTAGCTTTCCAAATTTTCGCAAAAAAGTAGCCGTAAAAATTACAAATATACGTCGAGGCCGGGCCCGGGTATAAAGCTGGCGGCAAAGGCAGTCGCTGTGCAGGTTTGCAGCTCTTGGTCGGTCAAAATGCCGTACTCGAGCAGCAGTTGGTACTGACGCCGGAGGTGGCCGTTTTGGATGACTTCGGGCCAGTCGGTGTTTATGGTATATTTCACCCCATTTTGTATAAATGTGCGCAAAATACGCTGTATCTCGCCCATGTCTTTCACCGCGGTCGTCACGACGTTGCTCAGCGGGCAGACCTCGAGCACAATGTCACGCCGCACCAGTTCGGCCATAAGTTTTTCGTCGCGGGCGGCCAATATGCCGTGGCCAATACGCGTGGGGTTAAGAGCCAACGCTTCCCACATGTCATTGGCGTCGGCGGCTTCGCCGGAGTGTATGGTCACACCTAAGCCGGCCGCGCGAGCTGCGGCGAAAGCATCGTGGTAGTCGCGCGGGTCAAACCCTGCCCTGCCCGGCCCGGCGATATCTACGCCCACAACACCGCGTTTGTGGTATTTGATAGCTTTGTCGACGATTTTTACATTGCGCATAGCGTCGTACTCGCGGCCAATGCAAAAGATCAGCCCCGCGCTCAACTGTGGGTGCTCTAGCAGCGCGCGCTCCATGCCGCGCAGCATGGCCATAATAAGGTGGTCTAGGTCGACCTCGTTGTCGAAGTTGTGTTTCATGGGGTTGGTGCGGAGCTCTATGAGGGTAATGCCGTTGCGGTACGCGCCGCTCATGGTGTGGTACACAGCGGCTTCGACAGCGAGTGTTCCAGAGCTGAGTCGGTCGAGCAACGGGTGGTAAATGTTCTCAAAATACTCGTTGAGTGGCATGGGGCGATCGGGGCTGAGCGTGACGTAGTTGCGAAACTCGTGGTACTCGGTTTTGGGCAGTTTTATGCCGCGGTCGTGGGCGATTTGCCACAGCACAGAGGCAGGGATGGAAGTGCCAAGGTGGGCGTGGAGCTCGGCGAGCGGATAGGCGGGGTAGGTGGTGTGCATAGGTACAGTATAGGGAAAATGGTGCAGACTGTCACTTTGGGGCACATAGGCAATTCACGATTTTCAAAAATCTACAAGAACAGGACTTACGCAAAACGCCACATTCTGGCCGAAAAGCCTCCGCTCCTCATTTCACCGTACTTTTAGTACGGCTCCATTCCGGTGCTCGTTTTTCAACCAGACTGCACCATTTTGCGTAAGTCCTAAAGAAGTAATTGTTCAAACTATCAACAGTACGACTCTCAACGAAAAACAAAACGGTCAACTATTTAACCGAACAACGTTGCCAGTTGACCATTGGACGGTGTGTTGTTTGTTGACCGTTGCATAGTTGTTCGTTCAATGCCTCCATCGTTATGCTCTGCCACTGGGCTCTCCAAACCTTAAGACGTGTAGATTTTCCGAAAATTGTGAATAGAAAGTTGCCGCTTATTTTTCGTGTCGCTTGACTCTTGTCTCTACGAGCAGCTATGCTGCTAGCATGTACAAACGAATTTTACTCAAACTTTCAGGTGAACAACTACAGGGCGATAAAGACGGTGGCTTTGACGCCGAGCGGGCGCGGTGGATCGCTGGCCAGATCAAACCGGCGGTGGCGGCAGGTGCGCAGGTTGCCATTATCGTGGGCGGCGGCAATTACGCACGCGGCGCCCAGCTGATGGGCAACGGTATTGTCGACGTCACGGCGCACAACACCGGCATGCTCGGTACAATTATGAATGCAATCACCGTTGCCGACATTTTTAACGCCAACGGCCTGCCAACACGGGCGCTCAGCAACATTAAAGTCGAACAGTTTATCGACGACTACACCTACCGGCGGGCGGTTAGTCACCTCGAAAAGGGTCGCGTGGTGATTATTGGTGGCGGTACGGGTCGGCCATTTGTTACAACCGACACGGCAGCGGTTAACCTGGCACTCGAGCTCAAGTGCGACGCTATTATCAAAACGACCAAAGTCGACGGCGTGTACGACAAAGACCCGATGAAGTTTCCCGATGCGCACAAATACGACACGCTCACCTACGACGAAGCACTGAGTAATGGCGACATACAGGTTATGGATAAAGCCGCGCTCGGCATGGCGCTCGAAGACAAAAAAACGCTTATTATCTGCGATCTTTTGACCGATTGCAACATTGCCCGCGCGATTGCCGGCGAAAATGTCGGAACGGTCATACAAGGTTGACCCGATATGACTACAGAGCACTATGCAGCAAGTGAAGAAAAACGTAGCGGAAAATTAAGGCATGTTCTCAGACTACTTGCCGTCGCAGCATTTGCGGGAGTAGCGTTGGGAGGTGTTACAGGATATGGTATTGGAACGGGGGTTGAAGCGGTGGTAGAGCGCCTCGACCCAGCACCAGAGCAACCAAATGTACACCCCTAAACAGTCTAAAACAGCGCGTTTCCTCCCAAAAAACAAATCTGTTCCATAACTGGCGCACTCTTATAGTTTGTGCAGTTTTTTGTAGTGGGCTTTAAACAGTGCGGCGATGTGTTTGGTTTGGGTAAAGGTGGTGTCGAAGGTGCGGTCGTCGATTTGCGCGATGGGCATTACATTCATGCTCGTGCTCGAAATAAAATATTCGTCGTGACTGCCCAGACTGGCAAGCGGTATTGGTGCCTCGGCGATCTCGTAGTCGCCAGCAATGGCTTCGAGTATCATTTTGCGTGTAATGCCCTCGAGCACGAGGTCAAGCGGCGGCGTAATAACTGTTTGGCCACGCACGGCGTAAAAGTTGGTGCGGGTGCCCTCACGCACCGTATCGTCACGATCAACCAGTAGCGCGTCGAGGGCGTCATGTTTTTTGGCCTCGCCGTAGGCAATAACGCTTAGTAGCAGGTCTTTACTTTTGGCTTGGGGAAAACGGCGCTCCCCGTGGTACGTAATAACGCGAGCGCCTCGCTGATAGTACTGCCGCGGGTAATACGTCAAACCGCCGACTGCAAAAATGAACAGTTTGTCACCCCCGTTAAAATCGGGATCCCCCACAAAAGTCATACGTAGTAGCGCGTCGTCGAGCGCCTCGGCCGCAACAAACTCGCGCAGCCACGTGAGTATGTGTGCTTTGGTAAATGTGTGCTGCATGCCAATTATGCTAGCCGACTCGAGCAACCGGTCGACGTGGTACTCGGCAAAAAACACGTGGCCTTTTATGACTTTGAGCGACGAATACACCGCAAAGTCAAAAAAATAGCCTTTGTCGGCAATCGAGACGGTTGCGTCTTTTTCTAGTATTAAAACACCGTTGAGACTGACTTGTTTCATTACGCGCCTTTCTGGTATAGAGGGGGAGATATCGGACTTCTCACGCCCCCTCTCTGCCACGCATACAACCTGGCCTGCGGCCAGCTTCTATGCCTGGCGGAGAGGAGGAGATTCGAACTCCTGGTAGTCTTGCGACTACACACACTTTCCAGGCGTGCCAATTAAACCACTCTTGCACCTCTCCTTCTCCCGTAGTATAGCGAAAATGAGGCTAACAATACAGAGAGACGCATCAGATAAAAGAGAAAGCGGTCTTCCAAGACGAAATAGTAGCGACACGCACCACGTGAGCGTTAGTGTTGCGAAAAATACGCTAGTAAATATTGTGCATGTGGTTGCGCCTCTGTTGCCTGTGGCGGTACACTAGAGTCAAGTATGTCTCTTATAGAACTCAAAGACGTTAGCAAGCTCTATGGCTTTGGCGATGCGACCAGTGTGGCGCTCGACGAAGTCAGTTTACGCATCGAAAAAGGCGAATGTGTCGCGGTGATGGGCCCCAGCGGCAGCGGCAAAAGCACGCTTATGAACATGATCGGGCTGCTCGACCACCCCACGCATGGCAACTATCTCTTAGACGGCAAGCGGGTGAGCCGGCTTGGGGCAATGCGGCGAGCGCGGTTGCGCCGCGACAAAATTGGCTTTATTTTTCAGTCCTTTAACGTGCTTGGCCGGCTGACAGCGCTCGAAAACGTCGCACTGCCCCTGCTCTACAGAGGCGTGTCCACTACCAAACGCACCGCTGCAGCCCGGGCTATGCTGGAGCGCGTTGGCTTGTATGACCGGTGTTACTATTACCCAAGACAGCTATCGGGCGGCCAAACCCAGTGTGTCGCCATTGCGCGTGCGTTGGTTAACGAACCACAGCTTATTATTGCCGACGAGCCTACTGGCAACCTCGACACCGAAAGCTCGCGGCTAGTTATGGAACTGCTCAGCGAAATACACAAAAGCGGCAACACCATTATTTTTGTCACGCACAACCCAGAACTAACGCGCTACGCCACGCGAGTCGTCTACATGCAAGACGGCGCCATCAAACACGACGAAAAAACAAAGCTGGGCGAGGTCGGGGCCTACGTACGCCAGGTTATGTACGCAGTGCCCAAAACGAGCGAAGAAGACGACCTCGCAGGTGTATCGGCGCTTATGAAAGCTGCGCCGCCCGAGACAGACAGCAAACAAACGCGCCAAAAACCGGCTCCCAAAGTCCCAAAGCGCAAAAAACAGACAGCCGCCAGACGCAGCAGAAAGAAACGCTCATGAGTAGTCTACGCAAAGGGTATCTGCGGCTTGCGCTCCAAAGTCTTGAAGCGGCTCGATTGCGCAGTCTTATGACCATGCTTGGGATTGTAATAAGTATTGTTGCCGTTATTTTGAGCGTTTCGATTGGCGAGGGGGTAAAACAGCAGATTGGCAATCAAGCTGCGCGCTACGGCGACAATGTACTTATGGTTCAGCCAAATACGGCCGCTCAAACGTTGGTAGGGAGCGGGTTGCCTGGCGGTGTTAGTTCGCTCCTGCGCCCGAGTGATCTCACGGTTGTGCGCAATACGCCAGATGTGTCCGCGGCGGTACCGCTCAGTGCCCTCAAGGGCGCGGTACACGGTGATCGGGTGGTCGAAAATCCACTGGTTATTGCGACGACACCCGAGTTAAGCACCATACTGAAACAAGATGTCCAGTACGGCGGTTTTTTTAGTGAGCCCGATGGGCACCATGTGGCTGTACTGGGTGCAGCGATTGCCCGGCAGCTGTTTGACGACACCGCGCCACTTGGGCAAAAATGCCGGTTTCGCGGGCATGAGTTTGTTGTGTCGGGTGTGTTCAAGCCGTTTCCGGCGGCGCCGTTTTCGCTAGAGGCTAACTACAACGACGCAGTTTTTATCCCCTACGGCGCTGCCCAGGAAATATACGGTGAATCACCAGCTATCAACCAAATTTTTGTGCAAACCACGTCGGCAGCGGTCACAAAGACAGTCGAAACAAACCTAGCCGCTGCACTCAAAACAGCCCATGGTGACGCTAACGACGTTGTGGTTATGGCGCCAGGTACCAAAGCAACCTCGTCGAGCCAAACATTGCAGCTTATGACGATGATGACGGCAGCGATTGCGGTGGTCGCCTTGCTGGTTGGCGGTGTGGGGATTATGAACATGATGCTCGTTACCGTAACCGAGCGCATACACGAAATAGGCATACGCAAAGCAATTGGCGCCAGCAACCAACAAATTTTGCGGCAGTTTATGACCGAGGCCTTTGCACTTTGTATTATTGGGGCGCTGGTTGGGGTGCTAGTGTCGTTTGGGGCGATTGGTTTGCTGCGCATATACACTAGTTTGCAACCGGCGATTGTCTGGCCGGTTGTGCTGCTTGCGCCTTGTCTCGCCATGGCTGTCGGCGTGTTTTTTGGCACCATCCCCGCCCTTAAAGCCGCCCGCATGGACCCCATCGAAGCCCTCCGCCACGAGTAGCCGCCAGCCATTTTTGGCGCAAAAATGGCGCGTAACGAGTAAAAACGGGCTGTCTGAGTATTGCTGGCAAAACCGGCCAAAATACCACATAAAACTGTGAGAGATCGGAGGTGTTCGTCGCTGTTTAAAACAGTGACCAAATGGCAGCGGTGCCGGCCACGGCCATAAGGAGCGTAGTGGCCCAGCCGAGTAGCGTGGTGAAACGACCGTTGACCCAGTGGCCCATGACACGACGGTTGCTGCCGATTTTCACAATAAAAAAGAGCACAAAAGGCGCCACAATACCGTTCAAAACAGCTGAGTAAATGAGTGCTTTCATGGGGTCAAGCCCCACAAAGTTCAGCGCCAAACCAACCAGCATAGACACAATAATGATGCCGTAAAAAGCGTGAGCTTGGCGCAGGGTTTTATGGAGCCCGGTTTTTAGTTTGAGGCTTTCGGCAATGGCGTAGCTCGAAGAACCTGCCAGCACGGGTATGCCCAGCAGCCCCACGCCGATAATGCCAATGGCAAAAAGCCAGTAGGTGGCGTCTCCCGCAAAGGGCCGCAGGGCTTCGGCCGCCTGGGCAGCGCTGGTGATTTCGGTAATACCATGCGGGAAAAGGATGCCGCCGCAGGCCGCCACAATGAAAAACATAGCAATATTGCTCAGGAACATGCCGCTCCACACATCGACCCGCATGCGTTTCATGTCCTCTGGCGCGGTGGCGCTGCGGCGGGCGGCAATGGTTGTTTTTCCCTGGGCAATGCTCTCCTCTACCTCCTGCGACGTCTGCCAAAAAAACAGGTACGGCGAAATGGTGGTACCGAGTATACCGCATATCAGCAGCAGCGAATCTTTGGAAATGTGGAACTCAGGCATGATGGTGGCGTGGAAAATCTGCCCCCAGTTCAGACGAGCCAGTAACGCCGAGACGACATAGCTGAGCAGGACGAGGGCTAGCCATTTGAGATAGCGGGCGTACTTTTCGTACGGGGTAAAAATCTGCAGCCCCAGTGTGAGTACCGTAAACGCACAGACTAAAAAGCCAAAGCCTAGGTGCGGATTGAGAAGCTGGACAGCTTTGGCTAGCGCGCCAAGGTCAGCACCGATGTTGAAGGTATTTGCTGCAAAAAGCAGCAGCGTCACAAAGCGCAACACACGGTGTGAATAATGCGTGCGAATGTTTGCCGCCAGCCCCTGCCCTGTCACCATACCGATACGAGCGCACATTTCCTGCACGACACCCATGAGCGGGAAGGTCAGCGGCGCCAGCCATAAAAACTTGTAGCCGTACTGCGCGCCAGCCTGGCTGTAGGTGGCAATACCTGAGGGGTCGTCGTCGCTGGCGCCAGTGGTGAGGCCAGGACCGAGCGCGTGCCAATAATCTTTTGCTCGCTTGACGCCGGCAGTGGCTTGTTGGAGTGGTTTTTGGGTGACTTTGGTGCCCATTTCGAGGGTTTTGTCGAGCATAACTGCGGGGGCAGAAACACTTTTTTCGAACAGTTTATCGGCATCGATTTTACGGTGCAGTGCGTCGAGTTGTTGGGTCGACGATAGGGTTTTTTTGGCTGTTTTCATAACGATTATGCTTTACTACTGGTATTGTAGCAGACTGTTGTCTCGCTACCCAGAGGTTGAACTATGCTCATTTTTCGACGCGAGGGTTGCTTTACTTTGTATAGCACGTAGTATACGCTGTTAGGTAATGGCTAGTAAAATTATTATCGACGTGCGTGAGCCGTTTGAATATCGGATGGGGCATGTCAAAGGCGCGCTTAACATCCCGCCCGCTCGGCTACTCGACAATCCACCCGAGCTGGCAGATCTGCCGCGCGACACCGAGATTGTGGTGTACTGTTTGAGCGGCAGTCGCAGTAACGCAAGTATTCCCTACCTTAAACAAATGGGGTTCACGAGTGTGGTAAATGGTATTAACAAACACCACGTCGAGCGCCACCACCTCTAAAACTAAAATATGGGTTTTCGCCCTCACAGGGTGACAAAAGGTGCCGGGTTTCGCCCGGCAGGCGACCTACTTTTCTTGCCGCAAGAAAAGTAGGCAAAAGAGCTCGGGCCAAAGGCTCCACCTCTCGGTCAGCAGTTGTCAGTTCGACAACCGACGCGAGA
>CAYZZH010000033.1:0-11851 GCA_964483005.1 uncultured Candidatus Saccharibacteria bacterium
CATACGTATTGTACCCCTGTTCAACAGATTGGGGTACTGGGTTTAATATACGAGGTAACAGATGAGCAAACGGTGAAAACAATCAAAAAAGTCTACGCCGAAACCGGCTACTTGCTCGACCCGCACACCGCTGTGGCGTGGTACGCCAGCGAGCAAATCCCGGGTGAAAACGCGCACGATGTCGTCGTTTCGACGGCCGCACCAGAGAAATTTGCCGAAGAAATCACCGCCGCCACCGGCATACCCGTAGACAACACCGCCGAACTCACCACCCTCCGCCAAACCCCCGAACGCTACACCCCCATCAACAACTCTCTCGACGAACTGCGTTCCTTCATCATTCACCATTCATAATTCATTATTCCCTCTCCCATGGATCACCCCCTCAACCCTCACCAACCCATCCGCCTCGCCGTCATGGGTCTGAGTGGCGTGGGTAAAACGACACTGGCACGGTGTTTGCCAGACAGTCGCTGGTTTCACTACTCTGTGGATTACCGCATATGGACGCACTACTTGGGCGACGAGCTGAACGATTATCTCAAAAAGCTCGCCATGAGCCACCCGCTGCTGCGCGACATGCTGAAGCGCGATGCCATTACGGTCGAACACCGCGTGCACTTCGACAACCTGCTTGCGACATCCCTCTACATGGGCATGCTGGGTAACCCCAAAAAACACGGGTCTACCTTGCCAGACTTTACCGCGCGTATGGCCCGACACGCCGAAAGCGAAATTGCAGCAATGCTCGACTTGCCAAAGTTTATCCAGCGGGCAGAAGATTTGTACGGCTACCCAAACTTTCTGGCTGATCTTTCTGGCAGCCTGTGCGAAGTGGTGGAGCCAGACGCCGAAGATGACCCGGTGCTGCGTATGATGGACGAAACGGTGACGCTCATCTACATTCGCGCCACCAAAGCGCACGAAAAGGTGCTTATAGAGCGCAACATTGCCGACCCAAAGCCCATTTACTACCGTCCAGATTTTGTGGCGGCCGAGCTGCCTGGCCTGCTTGCAAAACACCACGCGAGCGACGTGACGGAAATTGACCCGCGAAAAGTCGGCGCCTACCTGTACCCTCGTCTGCTGGCGCACCGCGTTGAACGCTACGAGGCCATCGCCGCCCGACACGCCCTTACCCTCACCATGGAACAAGCCGCCGCCCTCCGTTCCGAAGCCGACCTCCTCGCGTTTCTTTCTCGGACGTAAAATCGGAGATGTGCTTTCTGTGGTCATCGGACGGTACGGGCGTCTAGATTTCTCGGCTATGAGGCGTCTTGGGAGAGGATGAGGGTGGCGTAGGCGGGGAGGTTGAGGGTGACGAGGTGGGTTTCGTCGGTGGTAAGAGCGTCTAGGTCTACCTGGCGAAAGTCGGGGCTGTAGCCTTTCCAGGTGCTGTTAAAGCGTACGCGCCAGGTGCCCGTGAGTGGTACACGAAGTTGGTAGGTCTCGTGGGCTTGGTCGCCAAAGTTTGCAATAACGAGTACATCGTCGCCTGGGCCGCCCTGCTCCCACCGGTGATAACCAATCACGCTGTTGTGGTCGTCTTGGTGAAACACGGCCGTGTTTTGGCCAAGCAGCCCCGCAGTATTGCCCTGGCGGTTTAGCCGAAGGTCTATCAGGTGGCGATGCGCGAGCACGACGCCACTGTATTTCTCTGCCTTATTCCACTCTAACTCTTGCCAGTCGTTAAAACTGCCCTCTTGCAAAAACTCTTGGCCTTGCAGCAACATGGGTATGCCCGGTGCGGTGAGCGTAATGGCGCTGGCGACGAGGGTTTTTTCTCGGGCATGGATGTCGGCGGCGTCGCCTAGGCTGGCTGCTTCGTTGAGCCGTACCGAACCGTTTGCGGCCGTGTCGTGCGAGTCGCTGAACACAACTTTTTCAAACGCATTACCGTTGTAGCGGCGCTCGAGCTCATAACGTACGCCGGCCAGTGTGCGTCCGCCTCGCAAACCGAGAGCATCACGCAAAGCGTGCGGAAAGCCCAACTCCCACTGCGCATCGAACCCACAGCCACTTTCGCTGCGCGGCTTCGTAAGATAGGCGCTGTTGGCGCAGTCTTCGGCAATCATAAGCGCGTGCGGTTTTAGTTTGTGCGCCAACTCGACAATATCTTGCAGCAAAAACCAGGCATCGGGAATGTCGTGCGCGGGGTCGTTGTCGTGCCCTTCGGTGTTGCGCATGTAAATGGTGCTATCGACACGCATGCCGTCGAGGTGATAGTCGCTGAGCCACATGACGACATTGTCGAGTATAAACTGGCGTACTTCTGGCCGCCCGTAGTCTGGCCGCCCGCCCCACGGCGTGTCACCGCGCGCGTCGTTGTAAAAATATATTCCGCCCCGCCCGTTTTCACTCCATCCGTCAAATTGCCAGAGGTCGGTTTCGCCCGAGAAGTGGTTGTAGACAACGTCTAAAATAACGGCAATACCGTGCTTGTGGCATTGTCGCACAAATTTTAGCAAGCCATGCCGGCCACCGTACGCGTTTTCGACCGAGTACAAGTGATTTGGCGCGTAGCCCCAACCGTAACTGTGGGCCATGCTTGTTACCGGCATAAGCTCTATGACGTTAACGCCCAGCTCTTGTAAATACGGAAGCTTTTCGAGTGCGTCGTCAAACGTGCCAATTGTGGCGGCGTCTGGACGGTTAAAGGTGCCGATGTGCAGTTCGTAGACGATTTGTTTTTCGGGTGGTACAGGTGTAAAGTCATCGCCCTCCCAGTCAAAGTTTGGGTCAACGATGACCGATGCGCCGCTGTCAGATGTGGTCAGTTGCTGCGCTCGCGGATCGTTACGGGTAAGTACGGTATCCTCGGCGGTGGTTATTAAGTACACGTAGTTTTGGCCTGGCTCGACGTTTTTGAGTCGCAGCGACCAGTAACCGTCGCGCTCGCTTTTCATAGCAAGATTTTTCGCTTCACACACGGTACCTGTCAGCTCGACTTTTTTGGCAAAGGGCGCCCACACCCGAAATTCGGTGTGTTGCCCGTGGCGGGTAACACCAAGATTTTTCTT
This sequence comes from uncultured Candidatus Saccharibacteria bacterium, assembly GCA_964483005.1. Taxonomy (GTDB): domain Bacteria; phylum Patescibacteriota; class Saccharimonadia; order Saccharimonadales; family UBA4665; genus JAGXIT01. Next base: position 3,021 of record CAYZZH010000033.1, read on the forward strand.
TATTTGATGTTGCATTGTTATTTAGTATGCAAGCTCAAGCATTTTATGGCAAGTTAAAATGGGAGGTCAAGGAGTCACCCTATCATTCGACGGGGTTCAGGATCAACCGTCCTTCGTAGTAGCTACGGATAGCAGGAGAGTCAAGGAGCCGTTAGTGGCCGAAAAAGCCGCGGCCGAGTTTGTCGGGGAGCATGGTGGTGGCGACGTTTTTGTCTGCTAGTGTCTGGATGACTTCGGGGTCTTTGACTGAGCCGCTACTGGTGAGAATGGCGGTGACGCCGGCCTCGGCGAGCACGAGCGGGCCGTCGGGGAATGGGAAGAAACTGTCGCTGTAGGCGGCTGCGCCCGCGAGGTTGTGGTCGCGTGAGCTTGCGCGGGTGACGGCGAGCTTGGCGGCGCCCACGCGGTCCTGCTGGCCCACACCGTTGCCGAGCATTTTGCCTTCGCGCACCAGGCATATGGTGTTACTGTTGCTGGTACTACCGATGGCCCAGGCTTGTACCATGTCGCGTTGCTGCTGTGCCGTCACTTCACCGTGCTGCTCGATGTAGTCGGCTTTGAGGTCGACCACAAAAGTGTAATTTGGCTGCACCAACATGCCACCACGCACATTGCGGTAGATGGGCGCAGTTTCGAGCGAGTCTTTGGTGAGGCTGGCGAGCGCCGGGTTGGTGACAATCCGTAGTTTGGCCCGGGAAAGGGTTTCCATGGCTTCGGGCGTTACTTCGCTGCCGACAACTCCGTCGAGCAAACGGTTTTGGCCGTCTGGCATGTGGTAGGTCATGAGCGCCGTTGCCACAGCTGCGTCGATGGGGCCATTTAGCATCACCACACCGCCAAAAATGGCTATTTCGTCGCCCTCCAGCATTTTTTGCACCGCTTCCACGGCTGTCTCAGCCACACCCGCCCCACAAGCATTCCCGTGCTTCACACCGACGGCGATAGCCGGAACTGTGCCAAAGTTTACTGCAAACCCAGCGGCAAGGTGCGTCACCGTCTGCAGCAGCCGGTGCATATCGGTTTCGTTTATGTAGCTTAGTTCCCAGCCTTTTTGGTGCGTAAACTGTTCGAGCCCCAGCGGGTCGGCAGCGACGCGGTTATCGGCATACAGCCCCGCCGGCGTCTGCCACGGGTTTTCCCCGTACTTGGTTGGCGCCACGCGACGACCTATCCAGCCCGCCACGTCTTCGCCGCCGTGATAGCGGGCACTTATCATAATGTAGCGGGCACATTCGTACTCGGCTATGGCGCACAATTTGTCTCGGAAGGCTTTTTCGTCTGATTTGCCACCTGTTAACCACTGCAGCACTTCAGCTCGTTGGTCGGCGCGAGAAAGCACAATGCGCCGTGCTTTTGCTCCGGCTCGCAGCATGGTGGGGCCACCAATGTCGGTTTTTTCGATTACGCTTTGCAATGTGGCGTGGCCGCTGGCGATTTCTTCTTCCAGTGGGTACATGTCGACGGCGACGAGGTCGATAAACGGTATGCCCCGGTCTTGCAACTCTTGCAAGTCTTCGGGCTTATCGGCATCTGCCAGCAACCCGCTGTGCACCTCGCGCGAAAGCGTCACCACGCGGTGACCCAGTATGGCTTCTCCACCCACCAGCTCGGCCACGTCCGTTACCGGCACACCCGCCTCTGCCACCACCTTTGCCGTCCCGCCAGAAGAAATGATATTCCACCCTAACTCATGCAAACCCTTTGCAAACTCCGCAATCCCAGTTTTGTCATACACCGACAGCAATGCGTTGTTCTGGGTTTGTAACAAATAATCAATTGCCATAATGCTCCCTTCTGAATCATGTAACATGAATTATGAATTATGTGATTTCACGTGTGCTTTAGTGGATTTTAGCAACCCGGTGAGTAGCTTATGGGCAATAACTGACTGTTCGGCCAAAATTTCAAAATCTTGATGAGGAAGATAACCCACGTCCCGACTAATCAGCAACTGATTTTGGATTTCAGTGAGAGAGCCCTGAGCCATGGTAAAAAAATGGGCCTTATCTGCGTAAGAAGACCTCGAAAATCCTTCAGCAATATTTGATGTTACCGATACTGCTGCGCGTCTAATTTGACTGGTGAGACCGAATTGCTCCTGTGGTGGAAAAGCTTTTGTTTGTCGGTAAATAGTAATGACGAGCTTATGTCCTTCTTTCCACGTATCTAAGTCTGTAAAACTTTTAATGCTACGCTTGCCCGATTCATGATTCATAATTCATGATTCCTTTCCATTATCCATGTATATGCATTCACAAACATTTGCATCCAGGGTGAGTCTTCGCCCCACGCTGCCGGGTGCCAGGAAAGCTGGCGGGTCATAAAACCGCGTTCAGGGTGCGGCATCGTAATGGTGGCGCGGCCGTCGGGCGTGGTGAGGGCGGTTATGCCCTGGGGTGAGCCATTTGGGTTGGCTGGGTACGACTCGGTCGGGTTGTGCTGGCCGTCGACATACTGGGCGGCGACGAGACCGTTTTGCAGCGCAGATTGCCGGTTGGCCTCTGTCGCAAACACGGCATAGCCTTCGCCGTGGGCGACGGGTATGGGCAACACAGAGCCTTCCATACCGGCAAAAAAGATAGACGGTGTTTTGTTGAGTCGCACCTGCGGCAGCCGGGCCTCAAAGCGGGCGCTACGGTTTTGCAGAAACTTTGGCCAGTGGGCTGCACCCGGGATGAGTTCTTTGAGTTCAGATAACATTTGGCAGCCGTTGCAGACGCCGAGCGTTAGTGTGTCTGGCCGTTCAAAAAATGCCTTGAACTGCGCACGGAGCTTTGGGTCAAAGAGAATCGTTTTTGCCCAGCCGCCGCCCGCGCCCAGCACGTCGCCGTAACTAAACCCACCGCAGGCCACCAACCCGCTAAAATCTTCGAGTTTCGCTGTGCCTTGCATGAGGTCGTTTAGGTGAACATCTACAGCCGTAAAACCAGCGCGGGTGAACGCAGCGGCCATTTCGACTTGCCCATTGACGCCCTGCTCGCGCAAGATGGCAACCTTCGGCTTCCGTTGGACATTGGTAATCTCACTGTCATCTTGAGCGGATACGCCAGCTGGTGGAGGAGTCGAAAGATCCTCTTGTTTTTTAGAAGATCCTTCGGCTTTGCTCAGGATGACAGTTTTTGGTGTTAACCCGGGATTTTCATCATCCAGAATCAGCGCATACTCTTCATCTGCACACGCCGGGTTATCACGCAGTTTTTGTATGCGGTAGCTTGTTTCGGCCCACCACTGCTCCAGTTGGGCACGCGTGTTTTGGTAGACGGCTTTGCCACTGTCTTTAAAAGTGAACACTTGTTTTTTGACGGGCTTGCCTATGACGCATGCGAGGTCGCCAAGCAGCTGAGATACGTTTTTAACATCGGCGGATTTCACTTGGACGACCACCCCGAGCTCTTCGTTAAACAGTTTTTCCAGCATCAACCCGGGCAGATCGGTAAGGTCTATGCTCAGGCCGCAGCGGCTAGCGAAGGCCATTTCGCATAGGGTGGTGAAGAGGCCGCCGTCGGAGCGGTCATGGTAGGCTAAGAGCAAGTTTTCAGTTTTCAGTTGTGAGAGCAGCGTGAAGAATTTTTTTAGTGTGGCTGGGTCGGCATCGGGGGTTTCGCCACCCAGCTGGTTGCAGGCTTGAGCAAGGGCGGAACCACCGAGGCGCGTGTGACCGCCCGCAAGATCGACAAACATAAGGGTGGAATCGACACTGGTGTCAAGCTGCGGGGTGAGCGTTTTGGCAACGTCGCCCACGGGGCTAAAACCGGTAATGATGAGGCTGAGTGGTGAGGTGACAGACTTCGCTTCGTCGTCGTCTTGCCAGGTAGAACGCATGCTCAGCGAATCTTTGCCGACCGGTATGGTCAGGCCGAGTGCGGGGCAAAACTCCTCGCCCACAGCGTGCACGGTGTCGTACAGCGCTTGGTCTTCGGTACCGACTCCGGCGGCAGCCATCCAGTTGGCCGAGAGTTTTATGTCGCTTAGTTTTTGCACATCGGCGGCAAGCATATTGGTGATGGTTTCTGCTACCGCCATTCGCCCAGAGGCGGGCGCGTTTGTGACGGCGAGGGGTGCGCGTTCGCCCATGGCCATGGCTTCGCCGGCTTGTGCGTCAAAGGCAGTCGCCGTGACGGCGACGTCTGCAACCGGCACTTGCCATGGCCCGACCATTTGGTCGCGCGTGACCAGGCCAGTTATGCTACGGTCGCCAATGGTTACGAGAAACTTTTTGCTGCCGACGGCCGGTACGTGCAGCACACGTTTGACGGCTTGTTCGAGGTCAATGTTTTGCAACCAGGTTTCGGGCGCTGTCATTCTGAGCGAAGTCGAAGAATCCCGTTGTTTTTGCGCCTGACGGGATCTTTCGACTTCGCCTACGGCTTCGCTCAAGATGACAGAGGTGGGTTTACGGGAAAACTCGCGGGTCATTTTGGGCGGTTTGCCAAAAAGCGTGCTCATGGGGAGGTTTACCGTGTCGTTGCCAAGCAAACTATCGTGCACGACCAGGCGGTCTTCGGCCGTGGCCGTACCGATAACGGCAAACGGGCAGCGTTCACGCTGGCAAATGGCGGCGAACCGCTCGACGTCGGCTGGTCGCAGGCCAATAACGTAGCGTTCTTGGGCTTCGTTGCACCAGATTTCCATGGGTGACATGCTAAGGTCGGCGTTGTGTATGTCGCGTAGTTCCACGCTAGCGCCTAAGCCGGCGTCGTGAACAAGCTCTGGCACCGCGTTGCAGTAGCCACCGGCGCCAATGTCGTGAATCATGACAATGGGGTTGTCTTCGCTCGCCCAGCAAGTGTCGATGACCTCTTGGGCTCTTCGTTCCATTTCGCCATTGCCGCGCTGCACCGAGGCAAAGTCGAGGTCGGCATGGCTGGCGCCACTTTGCATGCTGCTGGCTGCACCGCCGCCGAGGCCAATCAGCATGGCGGGGCCACCGAGAATGATGATTTTGTCGCCTGGTTGCAGCGCACCTTTTTGGACGTGTTGGTCGCGGATGTTGCCTAAGCCCCCGGCGATCATAATGGGTTTGTGATACCCGCGCATGCTGTGGCCGTCGTGCTGCTCGTAGGTGCGGAAGTAGCCTGCGAGGTTGGGGCGGCCAAACTCGTTGGCAAAGGCCGCGCCGCCAAGTGGCGCTTCGAGCATAATGTCGAGCGCACTGGTAATACGCTCTGGTTTGCCGTAGGTCTGAGCCACATCGGTGTTAGGCGCTCCCAAGGGCGCTGTACGGGGAGCCTTTGGCTCGCCCGTGGCGCTTGCATACCCTTGTGAGTCACCTAACACCGAGGTGGCCTCCCACGCCTGTTGAAAATTGGGGAGATTTAGGTTGGACACGCTAAACCCGGCCAAGCCCATTTTGGGCTTGGCACCGCGGCCGGTGGCGCCTTCGTCACGAATCTCGCCGCCGGTGCCGGTGGCTGCACCGGGAAACGGCGCGATGGCGGTGGGGTGGTTGTGGGTCTCGACTTTGATAACGGTGTGGATGGGCTCGCGGTGAAACTCGTATCTGTTGCTAGTAGGGTCCGGGAAGAAACGGCCGGCGGTGGGCCCGCGCAGCACGGCGGCGTTGTCGCTGTAGGCGCTCAGCACGTCTTCGCCACCTAGCTCAAACGTGTTGCGGATCATTTTGAAGAGGCTTTTGGGCTGCTTTTGCCCGTCTATCACCCACTCGGCGTTGAAGATTTTGTGGCGGCAGTGTTCGCTATTTACCTGGCCAAACATCATTAGTTCGGCGTCGCTCGGGTTGCGGTCTAGCTGGGTGTAGGCCTCGACCAGATAGTCGATTTCGTCTGGGCTAAGGGCGAGTCCCTGCTCGGTGTTGGCTTTTGCTAGCGCAGCTTTGCCGCCTGTTAGTACGTCTACCACCACCAGGGGCTTGGGCTGCGGCTCTGCAAACAGGGCTGCGGCGGCTTCGAGCGAGCTAAGCACGGTTTCGGTCATGCGGTCGTGCAGCAGCGGCGCAATGCCAGTTCGCTCCGCAGAGTCAATGTAATACACGGTGCCGCGTTCGATGCGTTTGATGTGGGTCAATCCAGCATTATGCGCAATGTCTGTCGCCTTGCTGGACCACGGCGAAATAGTGCCTGGCCGCGGCACTACTACGTACACCTCGCCTGCGCGCGCGCCAGTGTAGGGTGTGTCGTAGGTGAGAAGGGTTTTGAGCTTGGCTTCATCGGCTTTGAAAAGTGCCGCGTCTGTGTCAACAAAGTGTACAAACTCTGCCGAAACACTGCGCACATTTTTATCTATTTTTTGCAGGGTTTTGAGCAAACTTTGTGCGCGAAAACTCGACAGCGCATTGACCCCTCCATACGTCTTCACTACCGTACCTCCAGTGTGTCTGCTTTGAACGTTAGGTTTTTGGGTTGTATCACGACCTGCTTTTCCCCTCGTTTGACGGTACCACCCCTGATGGCTTTTAGGCCATTTTGTGTTGCGAGCGCAATCACCTGGTCGGTCTGCTCGGGTGCAACATACAGCGCAAAGCCGACACCCATGTTAAAGTTGCCGTACATTTCACTGTCGTCGACGCCCGATTGTTGCTGCATGAGTGCAAACTCGGGCTGCGGCTCGAGCACTGTGTCGATTTCGTAGGCGAACGCTCTGTTTGCGCGCATAAGCTTGCGCCAACCATGCCCAGTGACATTTACCATGTAGTGGGGCACGATACTGGCCTCCAGCACTGAACGTACAAGAGAAACATATAGATGCGTTGGAGTTAAAATGGCCTCGCCAAATAGCTTGCCGTTCGGTAATTTCGTTTCATACAGCTGCGGATTTTTTTCATACAAATGCCGCACAAACGAAATGCCGTTGGCATGTATGCCGCTGCTTTCAACCAAGATAATTGCGTCACCATCAGCAAGTTTGTCGCCAAGCACCAAGCGTTCTTTTGGGCTAATGATGCCAACGGCCGAGCCACCCAGGTCGATCGTTTCGGGGTTAATAATGCCTTTGAGTGCGGGGGTTTCGCCGCCACCCCAGGTTGCGCCAATGGTGTTACAGGCCGCCGCCCAGCCGGTTACGAGGTCGCTCGCGCGTTCGCGGTCGTTCATCCAGGTGCCATCACCGAGGGCAAAGTAGGCATTGACGACCTGTGGCAAAGCGCCCACGACAATCAGGTCGTTGACTATCATGGCCACAGTGTCTTGCGCGAGTGCATCGTAATAGGTTTTGCCGGTCACCTTGCGCATGGCGTCGGCCACGAGGTTTGTAGTGCCGAGCCCTTCGACCACGAGCGCACGGTAGGCGTCGGCTTCTTCCCACACGTAGGCCGATTCACCGCGGCTCGCCGCGACTTCTTGTGCGCCAAAGGCCGCGTGGTTGCCAGCGGTTGACGCAGCGGCTTTTTGGGCCAGCACCTTTACCGGATCCATTGCACTATAGTCAACTCCCGTCTGCGCATAGGTTGTCGGTTGTTGTGCCATTTCCCCTCCTTACAATTACGAAACAAACGCTCCCGCGCCCTACTAACACCACTCACACGTTTCCTTACTATTGTACCAAGATACCGCTTTTCGCTCTATACCTTTACACCATGTTTTTGTGCGAGAATGAGCGCATTTTCACAATCAGGAGTAAGCATATAGACAGTATCGGTGACTTCTCTTTTTTGTTTCGAAATATATTTGAGCCGATATCTGTTTTGGTCAACAAAAAATGGCCGAGGGTAATCGGTATTATCTATGGTAAGCAGCGGGCATTCTTTGGCAAGGCACAGAGCGGCATTGATAGTGTCGCAGTGGCTGATACCTTTGGTCCGGTCTGGGATTTCTTTGCTGTACAGGTATCGAAGCTTGGCTGCAAAATCCATAAGTATTTGTGAGAGTTCGACATAGACCATGTTTTCAGCGACGTACCGGTGTATCTTTTCGATATGAATAATATCGGAACTACAGAGTAGTTCATACTGCGTGTAGCCGGTGACTACAAAACGATAGGTTTGTTCCAGCTGAGCGAACAGTGATGCGTAGGCTGCAGTTTGGTTCGGTGTTAAAGCGTGCGAAAGAATGTTGGTATCAATAACAAGCAGCTGTTTCATTGGTTTTTAAGGCTTTATAGAGCTGCCTGAATTAAACCCTTAGAGGGGCTTGGAGAGGCTAGCCTCGGCTTAATGATAGATTTTTTGGGGATAGTTATGCTCATGATGTTCTCCCTTTTACCCCATATAGCGTAGCATACAAAGACTCTAAAGCCCAAAACATAAAAAAGAGACTTCGCAGTAGTGTATGAACTACGCGAGGTTTATGTGGGTTAATGCAGCGCGTTAGAGCGACATTTTTTCAAGATAAGATAGGATAAAATCAGCTCGTTCAGCCGGACTCACGGCCGGTACTCTCACTGGCTCCATGTCGTGTTCAATATACGCTGTTTCGAGGAGTTTTTGTAAGCGTTCCCGGATGAAATCGTTCTCTGTTCTTGCGTAGTCCTGGGCGAAAGTATCAAGCGGTTCTAACAAAAAGACTTTTTTGTACCGTGCTTTCTTCACGAGTTTTTGGAGCCATGGTGCAACAGTGTATGCGTACGCTTGCATGTATGCAAGCGTGTCTTGCATACCGCGGTCTAAAAAAAGAATGCGTTTGCGGTCAAGGCTAGCTTCGGTGTTTGCTTTATAGCGAGCAACCTTTTCTTGAAATGCTTTTTCGTTGGCGCGAATGTGCGTCAGCGTGTGCCCTTTCGCGAGGTCTTCATCGATAACATGTCTTGCGGCTTCTGGAATTGTTGTGTACCCTCGTCTAGTAAGTTCTTCTAAAAGGGTCGTTTTTCCGACTGACGGTCCACCGGTAATGACGAACCAAGCATTATCTGCCATAGTTTGCTGACTGTGTTTGCTCTAT
>CAYZZH010000034.1:0-11815 GCA_964483005.1 uncultured Candidatus Saccharibacteria bacterium
TCTTTGAGACGACCCCACTCATCAAGCCTCCGGCGGAGCCGGAGGTGTCTCACTCCCCGCACAATGGGTACCGCAAAAGAGGCCGAAACTACAACCGGCCTCTTTTGCTTGGATAGCCAAACGGGTAGAGCTCTCGTGGAAGACGTGTTAAATGCTGTGGAATAAACATCGTCTAACAGATTGATTGGTAAAAAACACTAGCATTATTTGGTTCTTGCAGGTATCATAGGCACTGAGGATACGTGAGTAGCTGCTCATAAAATAGAAATAACAAAAGTCAACCCGACGTCATAATTTCGTCTTTTGGCACGTGAGTATACTCTGTAAAAAACAAAATGAACCAAAATTGTCTCGCAAATACCGGCCTATCCATAGCAACCATCGTGGCGTGCGCAACTGTCGTACTGGCTGTGGCGGTCGCGGTTTTTTTGGTGCGCTCGCGGCGTGTATATAGAGCGCACTTTGTAGTGGTGGCACTATTGCTAGTTGCCCAACTCGTGCTGGGTGTTTCACCTGCGGCGTTTGCCGCTACCGAAAACTGTACTGCTCCTCAGGCAGTCGCTGACTCGACATCTGGTGAGCAAGGCAAAGTTCAAGGAATATCTGTTGTGCTCAACGACACACCAAGTCCCGGTTCGCGCTTTGTGCTGTCGTCGCTACGGCTCGCACTCCCCGAAAACCCGCCCGCAGGATCGGTCCTATCAAGCAACGGCAAAACGGCAACACTACCGCCCGAAGGAACGTACGTTGCCGACAACACGGGCACGATTACCTATACGCCAAAACCCAGGTTTTGTCGGGCAAACGCTTGGTGTACGCTACAGCATTGAGGACACTGCTGGCCATACCACGGGCAGCACGTATCGGCCAGTTGTGACGGGTTCTGGGACGACTGCATGTACCGACCCCGCGGCTGCCAACCGAGTGTTAAGACAGGCTCAGGTACAAATGATGGGAGGGGGCGATGGCACGACAGGCCAGACATATCTCCTGACGCAACGTCCGTGGGCCAACGATGCTGCCGTGTCAGACAACGGTCAGGTCGTAGCAGTTGGGTTTACAAATGCCCCGATCATGCTAACGACAAATGGCGGCACAAGTTGGTCAGCGTCAGCTTCGTCAGGCTCTGCAAGCTGGCAAGCGCTGCGCATGTCGGCCAATGGGCAACGTCTGGCGGCGGTCGATGATGCGCGTGTTTTGACTTCGGTCAATGGCGGCAACACTTGGGTGGTACAGTCGGGACCTGGGGCGGCAACATGGCACGACGTGAGCATGTCCGAAGATGGAATGCGTATCGCAGCTATCGCCAAAGACACACCCAACGCTACGCTTTCAGTCGATGGTGGCGCGACGTGGACAGCCCTGACACCACCCACACAGCCTCAAGCGATAACAATTTCGGGAGATGGTTCGCTTTTGGTGCTGCTGGGAACAGACGATAGCGTGTACACTTCGACAGACAATGGTGCTACCTGGGGTTCTACGCTAGGAGTGCTAGCGGCAGCCTCATCGAGTGTGACGGTTTCGTATGATGGGAGTAAAATTGCCGTGCCCTACAATGTGGGCGTGTGGGTTTCTAACGACGCAGGCAACACGTGGAACAGTTATGGCAATGCGGGCTATAGTAGTTGGTCAAACGTACTTATGTCTGACGACGGCACGAAGCTTATCAGTCGGTCATACGACGGTACAATCCATCGCTCGACCAACGGTGGCACTACCTGGGCAGCCGTCGGCACGCCGCCAACAGCGAGCGGTCTCAATATGTGGGGTGATGCGACACTTTCAAGCCTATACGTCTTTTCGGACGGTCCGTACTATGTTTCAAACGACGATACAGCCTCATGGTCGACACGGTTTACCATGCAGCCATATCAACCAGCCGATGTCGATCTTGACCCGAGCACACCAGGCACCCAGCACACCATAGATAAAACTGCTACACAGGGCTGGACAGGTGCATATGACCCCACAACTGACGTGTTTAGTATAGTCGTGACAGACGAAAATCTCTTTATTCCCATCGGTACTGCAGGGCAGTTATTGGCAAGTTATACGCTTGCGTCACCGCCCAATTGCGCGCAGCCAGCGCCAGCGAATATCGCTATCGACTTGCGCTTCTACGAATAACGAGTCAGTTAGGACTTACGCAAAATGGTGCAGTCTGATTGAAAAATGAGCACCGGAATGGAGCCGTACTAGCAGTACAGTGAAATGAGGAGCGGAGGCTTTTCGGCCAGACTGTGCTGTTTTGCGTGGGTCCTATCAGTCTAAAACCATTTTGTGTTTCCAAAGGGGTATACTGTGGGTATGCAGCGCAAACGTATTGTCGCTATCACAGCCTGTCTTTTTTTGGTCGTGTTTGTGACGTCTGTAAGAGCTACGTTGGTTTTTGCAGACGATGATGGCGGGGATTGCTATAGCGCAGAGACGACGCTCTCGGCCAGCACAGAGTTGCCGGCCGGGTCATACAAAATGTATGGTCGAGCGAGTGCAGGTTTGCCGGTGTCGGTGTATGTTGAAAGCACTGGTACGACTGACAGTGTTTGCGAGTGGCTTGCCTCAACCGAACTGACGACTACCTGGAAATACCTTGGCACCCGAGACAGTCTTGCAGAACAAGAAACATCGGTGATAGCGGCGCTTAGTAACGACACGAGCGCAGAAAAAGTACTGGTGACAAAACCAGAAATAGTCTTTATCCCCACTCAGGCCAATGTAACTGTGCAGAGTAGTACGCTGCTAGCGCATGTCGGTAAAGAACGGGCGGCTCTTTCGCCGCTGACTGTCCAAACAGAGGAAAGTGACTTTGTGATCAGGCGTGTGGTTGACCCGCTGCACGACGCGGTGCGTAGCGTCGATTACTATCTTGGGACGCAGTTTATGTACACTCGGCCGGGCGTAGATGACACAGCCGAGCTGGCGGCGCTGTACCCGGCAGAGACAAACTTGCTGCGCTTGGTTAACTATGCGTCTGGGCAGCAGGCGCAAATTAGCTCGGTGTTGCCCCGTAGCCCAGATATGAGCGCTTGGACACTGGTAAAACAATCGACTAAAATGCTCACGCCGCTCTGGGGATGGGTGTGCGTGCTGCTTGGTGTGCTCGTCGTGGTGTATGGAGCGAGGCTGGTTCTGGTATTTCGCCGCAAGCACCGCTTGTGGCGCCAAAACCACGGCTTGCAGCTTCCCCAGCCTTCGCGGTTCGAGCAATGGCGTATGCGACGCTTTGGTGTAGAGCAGTGGCAACAAGTGCAGGCGGTTAGTGAGGTGGGGGGTAAGGTGGTGCGCCGGGTAATCATTGTGGTTGTCTGTGTGTTTTGCGTTGGCAGTTTTTTTCTCGATGTATTTGTGGTGCAGGGGGTTAGTATGGAACGCACGTATCACAGCGGCCAAAAGGTACTTGTCGCAAAAAACCATCAAACATGGGGGCGGTATGTTACCGGCAAAATGCCGGTACCAACACGAGGGAGTGTGGTGATTGCGCGCGATACACAGGCTAGTGCGGCACGTTTGCCGTTTGTCGAAATGCAGCAGCGTGGTGTGCTAATAAAGCGCGTGATTGGTCTGCCCGGCGAAACCCTCGACATTTCTAGTGGTGTGGTACACGTTACAAAGCCTGATGGTACAGAATTGCTGCCCGACGAGGAGAGTGCGTGGGCCAAGAACCTCCAGCTCGATACGCTTGGAGGTTCTATAACGGTGCACTTAGGCGCCGATGAAGTGTTTTTGCTGGGAGATAACCGCCCTCGCTCTATCGACTCACGGCTGCTTGGACCGGTGAGGCTGCGAGATATTATTGGAGTAGTGCGGCAATAGCACGAGGGCTATTGGGGCTAACGCGCGCCGCCACCGCCAGCCTGGCAGGCAGTACCGCCGCCACCAATCCTGCCCCAGGTAATAGGACCGACGACGCCGTCTTGCGACAGTCCTTTACGCTTTTGGAACTCAACAACCGAGGCTTTTGTCTTGGGCCCAAAGTCACCGTCAACCGTTAGTACATAGCCAGCCGTATCGCTGCAAGGCGAGAAATATGCGTTGAGCTTGGCCTGAAGCGTTTTAACACACTCGGTGTTGCTACTACCTCTTCTGAGTGTGCCGCAGTTACTGGCGCCAGCCGAGGAACTACCACCAGCGCTGCTCCCAGCGGCAGAGGATTGACTCGGAGGGACTGGTGTCGTTGCTTTTTTACAATAGGTCTTGATGGTGTCCGTTTTAAATTTTAAGCGATACCAGGTGGTGGGGCCAACAATTCCATCTGGCTGCTGGTAACCTATTTTGGCCTGAAATGCCTTAACGGCTGCAAGCATTGTGTCGTCGTAGTATTTTACTTTTTTCTCTTTACCATTCACCGTTATAACATCTTTTTTGACGAGGCTTAGATCAGGCGTTGGTCCGCCACAAGATGCTGGCATATCATTCAAGAGTTTGGCTGCTGCGGCCACACAGCCATTCGATGGGGTCGCGCCAGGTCTAAGGACTAACGCTTTTTTACAATCTGTTTGCCCGACGTTATTTGTTCGCGCCCACCAGGTGTTTATGTCTGACTTGTCCGTCTTGGCTCTAACGGCAGCAATGGCGCTGTAGGCTAAAAGTCCGCCAATCAGAAAAACTGCCAAGGTAATGAGCACGCTGGCAAGTTTTTTGGTGTGTGCGTCACGCGCAGGTGTTTTGCCGACGACTGCTTTTGCAGCGGACCGTTTGGTGTTTGGTAGTTTTTTGGTTTTTGCCCGAGCAGTTGGTTTTGGGGACGCAGCTTTTGTCGCCATTGTCATTCCTTTCGCATGGTGCGCTTTGCCCTACGGTTGGCTCAAGCACGTGCGGTTAGTTAATAAGACAACTGTACTGCTTATGTCAATAATTTGCAAGCCACTCTGTCGAAAAGCCTGCCCGTAGCTCGACCGAGATGTCCCGTCACTGGAAAAACACGCAACTATGCCACAGCCCACAAACAACAAACGGTCAACAGAGCAACTTCCAACGCACCCGAGGTAAGACTGTTGCATAGTTTGTTGCTCGTCGTTGTTAGTAGACAGTTCAAATCACGGAGGGCTAAACCGTACCGCCAGTGCCGTATAGAGCTTGCTCCTTACTTGATACGGGGTCGAGACAATGGGATAGAAAGACTGTGGTTGTTTTGTGGGGAAGCACGTATGCTACAGTAATAGGTATGGAGGGCGTATGAGCCTGTTACTACTTATCGGGATAATCGTTTTCTTTGTATGGTTGAGACGCGGGAGCGGGAAACATACAAACAATTCGGTACAGCAAACCAATCAACAGTGGGTTGACTACATTGCGGCGTATTATAACCAGGCAAAAACCAAAGCAGAAAAGACGTTGCTAGAGCGGATGTTGGCAGATTTACACCAGCAGGGCATGCCGAGTCCGTCCCAGACTTTTATAACCCCAGCTGCGGTGGTTGATAGCCGTGAGTCCGAAACACACCAGCCCAAAACACAGTCTTCAGAGGCAGTTCCCAATACCAACGGCAGCCAACAAACTGGCGAGCGCCAGCTTCAAACCTCCGCAGCTGCGGCAGTCGTACCCTCCCCTGTCAAACAATCCGCGCCGCTCGACAACATAACCCTACTACTATATTTCGGCGCATTTCTCTTCCTTGCCTCATCTGGCCTGTTTGTAGCTTTGGCCGGTGCTTACGGAACGCTGCGTGTGGCGGTTATTTTGGTAGTCATGACGGCACTGTACACGGGCGGGCTGTGGCTGCAGCAGAACAAGCCCAAGCTAAAAAGTGCCGGCTACACCTTTATAGGCATGGGGCTAATGCTGGCTCCGCTGGCCGGCCTAGCGCTGTACTCATATGTTATGCGAACTCAGCCCGAACTTGCCTGGCTACTCACGTCTTTGCTGTGCCTGGGGCTATATGGCCATGCACTGCGAAAAATTCACAGTACCTTTATGGAATTTATTTTCATCGGCACATGTTTGTCATTGTTCGAGTCGGCTATTTCAGTGCTGCAGTTACCGGTCTACTACTACGGCTGGGGGCTGGCGGCGATGGGTCTGCTGCTGGAAGGATGGTCGCTTGCTCGCAGAAAAAGCCCTGCCTATTTAGCACCGGTGAGTGTTAGCGGGCAGTTGTTTATACCGGTCTCTGTCTTTGCGGCACTGTATATGGTCCCTCGGCACGGCCTGGTGCAAATGGGTGTATCACTGGCGTTGGCAGCATTGTACTACGGCCTGCAAGCGTGGAAGGCCGCGGCAAACAGCCCTGAACGGGTTGGCAATGCCACCGCTGCGCATGTCGCGCTACTGCTGAGCGCTAGCTCATGTAGCTACGAGGTGCAGCACTCGCTGTCCACAGTTGCAGTTGTACTACTTGTTTTGGCAGCCGCAAGCCTGTGCGTAGTAATGCAGCAAAGAACGTCAGCGCTGACGGTTGCTGTGGCTCATACGACTATCATATCACTTGTGGCCGCAGTGCTGCTTGCCTGGTCAAAGCCGTGGCTGGCGGTCGTGGCACTTGGCTGTACAGTTGTGTTTTGTCTAAGCGCTTGGTTGCGCCAGCGCCGCTCAGACATGTATATGGTTGCGATACTATTTTTACTCACGCTGCCGTTTTTGGTCGGACTACACGCGGTCTCACCAGTATGGCACGCCACGACGCTTATGGCTGCCGTTTTCCTTGTTGCTGGTTTGCAGCTACTGTCATTTTTTATGGTTCGCCACGGCCCATACGATGTAGCTGAGTGGAGGGATGCGTGGCGCGCCACACAGCTGATGGCCTGTACTACTGGCTTTGTTATGGCAATATTTGCTGGGAGCGGCGTGGTCTTCGGTGCGGCAGTCGGGGTGGCCCTGTTGTGTTATGGGCTGACTCGCTTCGACACCACACAATCGTATTGGCTTGTGAGCAGCAGTGTCTTTGCATCGCTTCCGGCGCTGTTTAGTGTCTCGCGTCCTGGTGTGTGGCTCGCAGGATTAGTCCTGGGCTGCGCGTGGAATTTAGTGTTGATTTTTGCGAATCGTTTGGAAGTTGCACGTTGGCTTGGCAGCGCCATGTGGTTGCTGGTTCCGGTGGGTATTGCTCGTGTATCGTCTGGCTTACAGCACGCTGAGTGGTACGCGCTTAGCTACCTAGCTATTATGGTAGGGATGGTGGTCGCGCGGGCGGTGGCGCAGAAGCGAACTGCTAGCCTTCCGATGGTGCTTTCGGAGCTTGAGCGGCGTTTGCATAGTGATAGCCAGGCGTACGTGGTGGGGTATGGAGTGGCTGCGGCGGTTGCAGTAATTGCCAGTTTCGTGGCCGACTGGCGCTTTATGCCGGCCATTATTTGTACTGCGCTGGCCATGCTGTGTACGGGTATTGCCCGCCGGGTTGAGCGGCAGCCAAGTCTCATGATGGCCGTGCCGGTCCTGTTGCAGGCGGCACTTTGGGGGATGTATGGCTCGGGTCAACGCATCTCGCTCTACGTTGCACTCAGTACGCTTATTGCCTTAGGCGGTTATGGCTATGCGTGGTTGGCGCGACAAGCCAACGGCAATCACGATTACGAAGAGCAGCTTCAGCTTGCCGCGCTGCTTACGCTGTATGTCGCGCCGGCGACAGCACTGTATTTTGACACAACCTGGGTGATGCCAGTTGGTTTGATGGTGGCGGCCGCCACTACGCTTCACTTTGTTTGGCAGCGAGAGCAATCTTCGCGCGAGTGGGCTGGCGCTGCCGTTGTAGCGGCACTAATGTGGCTGCTTGCGTACAACAATATGCATAACGTGCAAATCTACACGCACATTTTGGCTGCACTGTGCGGGTTGTATGCTGCTTGGCGGTACCGCCGCGGCGAGCGCAAAACAGGCCATCAGTACATTGTCGCCATGCTGTGCGCCGCAACGATTCCTCTCGGTCTACAAGTACTATCTGGCGATGCCGGCGGTTTGTATGGCTGGTGGTTCCTGGGTGAACAAATCGCCATTATGCTGCTTGGTATGAGCATACGCGACCGCTTTGTGACGCGTTGGGGTATGTATGTGGCGGTCGGCTCGGTGCTGTTCCAGCTGCGCTCTCTCGCCTGGCTTTCTCTTACGCTCCTTGCGGTGTTTCTTATTGGCCTGGCAGTGTACCAACTACAGAAAAACGATGACCAGCAGCCATAGCCTAAGCAAGTAGCATGAAATCACAGTACAAAAAGCGGCCGCTAGCCTGCTGGCACTCTAGACATTTGAGTGCCAAAAGCGTACAATAGGTGCAATGAGTAAACGAGACTACTACGAAGTGCTCGGCGTGGGCAAAACCGCCTCGGCCGACGAAATAAAAAAGGCCTTTCGGCGCAAAGCCGTCGAGCTGCACCCAGACAAGCAGGGCGGCGATGAGGCGAAGTTTAAAGAAGTAAACGAAGCCTACGAGGTGCTCAAAGACCAAAGTAAACGCCAGCGCTACGACCAGTTTGGCCACGCCGGCGTGGGCGGCGCAGGGGGTGGCGGGGGCGGTAACCCATTTGGTGGGTATGGCGGCTTTGGCGGCGAGTGGAGCGGGCAAAACGTAAACTTTGACTTTGGCGATCTAGGCCTGGGCGACATATTTGGCAGTTTTTTTGGCGGCGGGGCAGGCCAGCGTGGTCAGCGGCAGGCTCGAGGTAACGATGTCGAGACACGGGTAGAGGTAAGCTTTGAAGAAGCCGTCTTTGGGACGAGTGCCGACCTACGACTCAACCTCGAAGACACCTGTACGCACTGCAAGGGCACGACGGCAGAGCCGGGCTACGAGCTCAAAACGTGCGACACCTGCAAGGGCAACGGGCAGGTTGTGCAAGCGGTGCGAACGGTGTTTGGCAACATACAGCAAGCGGTGGTGTGCCCAAAGTGCCAGGGCAAGGGCAAACAGCCCGAAAAAGCCTGTAGCGTGTGCCGGGGCAAAGGTACCGAGCGTCGGGCCCAGTCGGTTGAGCTGAAAATCCCAGCCGGTATTGACGACGGCGCCACCATACGTCTGCGCGAGCACGGCGAGGCGATTGCCGGTGGGCCAAAGGGCGACTTATATGTGCACATTCGCGTGCGAGCGCACAAAAAGTTTACTCGAGAGGGCGAACTTATCCTTAGTCAAGAGCACGTGGGCATGGCCCAAGCTGCCTTGGGGTGCGAAATCGAAGTCGAGACGGTCGATGGCATGGTGCGCATGAAAGTACCAGCTGGCACCCAGAGTGGCACCGACTTTAAGCTTTCTGGCCACGGTGTGCCGCACTTGCGCCGCGAAACGCGTGGAGCGCACATTGTTACCATAGTCGTCGACACCCCCACCAACCTCAGTCGCGACCAGCGCACCATACTCGAAACATTTGTCTCAACCCCCGCCAAACGCGGCTTTTTCTAGCTCGCT
This sequence comes from uncultured Candidatus Saccharibacteria bacterium, assembly GCA_964483005.1. Lineage (GTDB taxonomy): Bacteria > Patescibacteriota > Saccharimonadia > Saccharimonadales > UBA4665 > JAGXIT01. The sequence continues at coordinate 9,332 of CAYZZH010000034.1, forward strand.
GAGGAGGTTTTTCTGCCGTCGCTTTTTTGCATCACATAATGCTTTGTCAGCTAGTTCAAATAGTTTTTCGTAAGAAGCAATAACATCGGCTTCACCTGTCTCGGCGCTATGTGTTAGGTCTGTGGGTAAAGCCATACCATAGCTGACGCCAAATTGTAATGCTTCTAGATCCTCGAAGGACAGCTCTGGTCGAGAGCGCGATGCTATTTTTGCCACCTCCTCCGCAAAACCATCTGTGATCCGTTGCATGACTGTCTCAGCCTGATCGGCTGGCGATGGCTGGGTTGGAGATCGATTACCGTTTCCGGCTTCTGGAGGAGTTGGTATGATTACTACAAACTCATCACCTCCCCAGCGGCCAACAATGCATGCTGTGCCACGTACTTGTCGGCCGACACGCGTACTGAGAACTTCGGCGATAGCCTGTAAAACGGCATCTCCTGCGAGATGATCATAGGCGTCATTGATTGCTTTAAAATTATCAACATCTAGTGCAACTACCGCAAAGTTGTTACCTGTGATTGCTGGTTCTTCGCCGGTAGTGTGTTGCTGCAACTCACGTATCACGCCGGCCCTATTTGGTAGTCCAGTCAGCCCATCACAATATGCGACCACTTCTAGCCTCGCTATCTTCTCGTCCTTTTCTGAAAGTGCGTTGCCAACCTGGCAGTCTTCTCCGTTAGTCTGTGGAGTATCAAGTGAAATTCCTCCAACTACACGGGCAAACTGACACGATGTACGCTCACATACTACCTTAAAAATTTCGCACGAGCCCAGTTGGGGCTGTTCAAGCACAGAGTCCATGGACATAATATAATATTATAAAACTAAATACATATAAATACAACTATAAAGCCATGTAACGAAGAGTTATGGAAGATTGCCAAAGCCACGAGTTTTGTCATACTAGCTGGTATGCATAGCCACAAGCACGATCAGCGCGGCCTTATTACCATGGAACTCATTATCCTCATAATCCTCGCCTTCATCATCTACCTTATCTACAAAAAAGTCCAAAGCGCCCAACACTAGCAACTGACCCACCTGCACTTACAACAAAATCTTCACTCCACGACTGTCATGTTGAGTCCTTCGACTGCGCTCAGGGTAAACACTGTCGAAACATCTTCTTGATATGTAGAAGATTCCTCCACTTCGCTCGGAATGACTTTTTGGTGGTAAGTGCACCTGGATCAGCAGTAGAAAATTGCAAAATTTACAAAACTATGGTACTATAATAATGTGTCTACAGAAGTTTTTGCGCATTTAGTTGCTAACTATGCTCCAGCCTCAGATGGGCCTGAAGCTGTTCTGCAGTACCCCTACAAAAGACCGTCAGAGAGCTTTATTACAGATGGTAAAGAGGTAACTCTTGTTCCTGCCACCGATCATAACGAGTTTGTAAAGACGGTCGATGATTACCTTGGTTATCGCGGACTTCCCCTTCTAGACGAGCGGGTTCCGGTGGTTGGGTATGGTTCAAACGTAAGCCCCTACCAGTTACATAAAAAAATGTCGGGCTATGGCCAGGGCGACAACCTTCTCACACAGGTTGTACCAAACGAGTATGTCGTCGTTCCTGACTCAGTTGTCGCGTGGCATGGTAAGCCGGGGCAAAATGGGTCGACATTTGCCGAACTGTATAAAGGTGACGAGACGAGAGGCAAAGCAACACCGGCAGTTGTGCAGTATTTCACGGTCGAGCAGCTGGCAATTATGCATACTTCCGAGGGAGAAACATATTGCTTTGTACCGTTAGAAGTTCCCCCCAGAGACGGTACGAAAATTCGCGCGTTTGCCTATGTAGCGGGCAAGTCACATGTACTACGTGTTGGTGGAGCACCACTCGAGGTTGCCTGTAATGGTGAAACAGGGCCCGGTAGGGCAACCGCAGAGCAAGCCGTGCAGCATATGCTCGATGTAGGCGGTGGTGCAATCGACGCCATTACTGCCCTTGCGTTGGTCCAGAAAAACGCTGAAAAAGGCACGAAGCTCGCAAAGAAAAAGGCTCGTCAAGAAGCCGTGCGTCAAGCACTGGAAGCAGCTGGTATGAGTATTGAGTTTTCTTATCCTGGCTCAGATAAGTACATAGGGAGAGCTGATTTTGGCACTCCGCAAAGTGGTGGGCACACGCCGCGCATTCTCCACCTCGCAGAAGAACATGTTGCCGGGATTCGCCCAACTGCAGCGCAAATTGCTGAACGAGCAGCGGAGCTTCGCGCGGATGATCCTGATATGACCGAAGCAACGGCCCTGAGTAAAGCACGAGACAAGATAGATGCAATGACTGGCATACGCAAACGTGCCACTACCGAACTTGCGCGTAGACTTGGCGCAGACGTCTTGGAAGCAGGTGCTTGGGGAGCAGACGGGACGAGACAACAAGATGGTGTTGTGTGGAAAAAAGTGCAAACTGGACCGAATGCTGATAACGTGAATCAAGAAACCCTAACCTGATACCCCAGCAGCATCCGAACGTAGTGG
>CAYZZH010000035.1:0-11321 GCA_964483005.1 uncultured Candidatus Saccharibacteria bacterium
CAGGATTTGAACCTACGACCTTTGGCTCCGCAAGCCAACGCTCTATCCAGCTGAGCTACAGGTGCATAAAAGCTAACAGGGGTGATTGTACCACAATATTTATACACTGCCTAGCCTGAAATATGTCGTCCAATCTGTTACAATAGTGTCAGCATATTAATCGAGTAGAGCGAACGAAGCGTCAACCGAGCTTGAGTAGTGTGCAAGCTACGTTAACAACTTACTCAGCTACTCTTACTGACAGAGTCGCAGAATGTGGTAAGCTCGTTAACAACCAGTTGGCTATTCTCACTGTTGGGGCCACAGGCGACACAGCCCGAAAGGGTGTCCTTTAGGGGGAGTGCAAGCTTCTCGAATTTATTTCGAGAAGTGACGCAGAGGGCGAGACTCGCCAGTGGCGAGTCGCAGGGGAATCTTCTGGGTCAAGCTGTGCTTGACGCCACGAAGTTCCGGGGCCGCAGAATGTGGCAAGCCCCTCTTAAAATATAAGGAGAGGTCGCATAGTCCGGTCTAGTGCGCCACACTCGAAATGTGGTATAGGGGCAACTCTATCGAGGGTTCGAATCCCTCCCTCTCCGCCAATCACCCAGCAGGGCACCATTTTAGCCAATTTTTGTCTGTTTTGTCGAAATAGATTGCACAATCCATAGTATTTTGGTACATTTATTGGAAATATGGAGAAAAAGTCACTCAAAACACACCCTACAAACATACGCGACGGCCGTTCCAAGAGGAACGGTTTTTTTATACAAAAACCAGGCAGGCTGACGCTGGGCGACGGCACCGTTTTTGAAGGTACCGTGACGGACGGGCAAACCGAACCGCGTGACGGCGAAGTCGTGTTTAGCACCGGCATGACCGGCTATGTCGAATCGCTGACCGACCCGTCGTTTGCGGGGCAAATTTTAGTGTTCACCTATCCGCTCGTTGGCAACTACGGCGTTAATCCAGCTGCGGTCGAGTCTGACCGTGTACAGGTGCGCGGGGTGGTTGTTTCGGAACTGGCACCTCATTGGAGTCACGGAACCGGCCAGCTTTCTCTGGCAGAATGGCTCAAAAGTCAGAGCGTCCCACTACTTACGGGGGTAGACACGCGGGCGCTGACCAAACACCTACGAACGCGCGGTGTTATGGCCGGTACGCTGAGCGACGCCTCGGTAGTTCCCCCAAAAACGGTCAAAACTCCCATCGTTTCCATAGACAAGCCAGTCGAATACAACGTCGGTAAGGGCAAAAAACGAGTTATTTTGGTAGACTGCGGACTCAAAGAAAACATATTGCGCTCACTGCTCGCGCTCGGCCTCCAGGTGAAACGCGTCCCATATAACTACGACTTCCTGGGCGAAAACTACGACGGCGTCGTGCTCTCGAGCGGCCCCGGCGACCCGGCAGACTACCACGCAACCATCACCATTACCCAAAAGATGCTCGACGGCACAAAACCCCTACTCGGCATTTGTCTTGGCAACCAAATTATGGCGCTTGCCGCTGGCGGTACAACCTACAAACTCAAATTTGGCCACCGCGGTCACAACCAGCCCTGCCAAGAACAAAGCACGAAACGCTGCGCTATTACCAGTCAAAACCACGGCTACGCCATAGACGAAAAAACCCTGCCGAAAGAGTGGCGCGTCAGCTACCGCAACCTCAACGACAGTTCAGTCGAAGGGATTGAGCACAAAACAAAGCCGTTTTTTTCTGTCCAGTTCCACCCAGAGGCCTGCCCTGGCCCAACCGACTCTCATGATTTGTTCAAAAAGTTTGGAGCCATGCTGTGAAGCGTATAAAAAAAGTCGTTGTGCTTGGTTCGGGCGGCTTGCGGATAGGTCAGGCTGGCGAGTTTGACTATTCTGGCTCGCAGGCCATAAAGTCGTTTAAGGCAGAAGGCATCGCAACAGTGCTCGTTAACCCAAACATTGCCACCGTGCAGACAGACGAAGACATGGCCGACCGCGTTTATTTTCAGCCGCTCACCGTCGAAACTGTGCAAAAAATATTGGTGCGCGAAAAACCAGACGCTATTGCCCTGAGTTTTGGCGGCCAAACTGCTCTAAACCTCGGTCTTGAACTCGAGCGGCGAGGGGTGCTGAAAAAACTTGGCATTGAGGTGCTTGGCACCCCTGTTGACGTTATCGAAACCACCGAAGACCGCGAACTGTTTACAAAAGCACTGGCACAAATAGGCACCAAAACAGCCAAAAGCGCGACAGCCAAAACCGTAGAGGCTGCTCTACAAGCCGCCAAAACGCTTGGTTACCCTGTTATGATGCGCTCTGGTTACAGTCTTGGCGGGCTGGGTTCTGGCCGTATCGACACGCCAGGCCAGCTCAAAACCCGCGTCAAAGAGGTGCTGGCGGTCGTCCCTCAAGTGCTTATCGAAGAGTACCTGGTTGGCTGGAAAGAGGTAGAGTACGAAGTGGTGCGTGACTGCGACGGCAACACCGTTACGGTGTGCAACATGGAAAACCTTGACCCCATGGGCGTGCACACTGGCGAATCTATTGTCGTCGCCCCCTCGCAGACGCTTACCAACCACGAGTACCACCTGCTGCGCGAAGTTGCCCTGCGCACCATAAACCACCTCGGCATTATTGGCGAATGCAACATTCAGTATGCCCTGCACCCCAGCAGCGGCGAGTACCGGGTAATAGAGGTAAATGCCCGACTTAGCCGCAGCAGCGCGCTCGCCTCCAAAGCCACTGGGTATCCGCTGGCGTTTGTTGCCTCAAAACTTATGCTCGGGCGTCGTCTGTACGAAATACAAAACAGCGTCACCGGCAAAACTTCGGCTTTCTACGAACCGGCACTCGACTACTTGGCAGTCAAAATGCCGCGCTGGGACCTGCAAAAACTTAAAAGCAGCGACCACCACATAGGCAGCGAAATGAAAAGTGTCGGCGAAGTTATGGCGCTCGGCCGCTCCTTCCCCGAAGCATTGCAAAAAGCCGTGCGCATGCTGAACATTGGCGCACACGGGCTAAGCTTGCACCCGCACGACATACAAAACCCTGCCGACGAAATCGCTCACCCCACCGATCGACGACTCTTTGCCATGTACGAAGCGCTTAAGGCTGGCATGACACCGCAAGAGATTCATACGTCTTCGCACATAGACAGGTGGTTTATTGCTCACCTTGCCGCCATTGCCGCAACAGAAAAAACGCTTCGAGCAGGCAGTCTAACCCAAGCGGCGCTGCAACAGGCGAAAAAAATGGGTTTTAGTGACCGTGCCATCGCAGAGTTACAGGGTAAAAAAGAGTCTGCCGTACGCGCACTGCGCCTCAAACACAGCATAACGCCAGCCATAAAACAAATAGACACACTCGCCGGCGAGTTTGACGCCGAAACCAACTATTTGTATGCAACCTACCACGGTTCGGCGCACGACGTTGAGCCCCTGAGCACAAAAACCGCCATAGTTGTCGGCTCTGGCCCGTACGCAATTGGTTCGTCGGTTGAGTTTGACTGGTCGGCGGTAAACACGGCCAAAACATTACAAAAAAACCGCTACAAAACCGTTATCGTCAACTCGAACCCCGAAACCGTTTCGACCGACTTTGACCGTTCAGACCGACTATATTTCGAAGAGTTAACGCTCGAGCGTCTGCAAGACATTGCCGATTTTGAACAACCCAAGGGCATTGTTGTTTCGGTGGGTGGCCAGGTCGCAAACAACCTCGCCCTGCCCCTTCACCGCGCCGGCTACCCCATACTGGGCACTTCTCCGCACAACATTGACCGCGCAGAAAACCGCCAAAAGTTTTCGGCAATGCTCGGGGAGCTTGGCGTCGATCAACCAGCTTGGGCAGAGGTGAGTTCGCTGTCGGCGGCCCGTACGTTTGCTCAAAAAGTCGGCTACCCGGTCTTGATACGTCCGTCGTACGTTCTTTCGGGCGGGGCTATGAGTGTCGTGCGTTCCGAAGCCGAAATGCAGCGGTACCTTACCGCCGCGACCAAACTTTCGCCCGACCATCCGACGGTGATCTCGCAGTTTATTCAAAACGCCAAAGAACTCGAGATAGACGGTGTGGCACAGGACGGCCATCTTGTTATATACGCTATTTCCGAACACATCGAAAACGCCGGCGTGCACTCTGGTGACGCCACGGTGGTCTACCCTGCCCAGTGGCTGTACCTCGAAACGGTGCGCCGCGCCAAACTTATTACCAAACAAGTGGTAAAAAGCCTTGACGTCACTGGTCCGTTCAACATCCAGTTTATTGCCAAAGACAACGAGCTTAAGGTTATCGAGTGCAATGTGCGCGCATCTCGCTCTTTTCCCTTTGTTTCGAAGGTGTCGGGTTACAATTTTATTCAAATCGCCACCGAGGCCATGCTCGGCCAGGCACATCCCGAGATTTTCCTGACGCTTGGGCTCGACCACGTCGGGGTAAAAACGCCGCAGTTCTCGTACAACCGCATGAAGGGCGCCGACCCCGTAACCGGTGTCGAAATGGCTTCAACGGGAGAAGTTGCCTGCTTTGGCCCAGATGTCGAAACGGCGTTTTATCAGTCGTGGTTGGCGACCGAACAGCGCATTACGGGCAAACGGGTGCTTGTTAGCCTGGCAGACGAGCAAAAATACAAGTTTGTTGACGAAGCGCGCCAGCTGGTTGAACATGGCTGGACGGTTTTTGCTACCCCTGGCACGCACACCTTTTTACGCGAACATGGTATTGCTACGCAGCGTGTCTACAAAGTGCAGGGCCACCAAAAGCCGAACCTGGCAGAGCTTATTCGTAACCACGAGCTTGACCTTATGGTAAGCATTCCTTCCCGTGAAGAAAAAAGCGACCAAGCCTACCACATGCGCCGTCTCGCCGTCGATAACCACATACCAATGTTTACCAACGCCGAAACCGGCCGGCTACTACTGCGCTGCCTTACCGACCCAAATCTCGCCAACCTCCAGCCCAAACACTGGCGCGAATATGTCAACCCAGCACGGTAATGTGTAAATGATTATCGCCTATCAACCTCCCGGTTATCTCTTGATGGCGAAGTCAACCCTGTGTAAAGCATGCAAATTTTTTACGCTATAGCGTAAAAAATTTGCATGCGGCGATTACCATGGAGTGGCTTATACTATATCTCATGGAAGACTCTATTTTTACGAAGATTATTCGGGGTGAGATACCCTGCCACAAGGTGTACGAAGATGCGCGGGTGCTGGCCTTTCTCGACATACACCCCAAGCAGCCTGGACATGTGCTGGTCGTGCCCAAAAAACAAATAGAGTTTGTCTGGGATTTGCCTGCCGACGACTACACGCATCTTATGGCGGTTGCGCAAAAAATTGGTCAACACATACGTGATGTGCGTCGGCCAAAGTACGTCGGGTTAATGGTAGAGGGGCTTGGCGTGCCGCACGCTCACGTGCACGTTTTTCCGTTTAACTCGTCGAGCGAGTATTACACGCAGGCAGATATGCAAGCACAGCCAGACCACACGGCGCTGGCACAGATGGCAAAAACGTTAGAGATAAGGAGCTAATGTGGGGGTATTTTTAGTTGCGTTATGTATGGCACTGGGTGTTGGCGCCTGGAGTTACGTGCGTCTTCAGCGACGCACAGGAGCAAGTAATAGCAAAGCAGCCCTAACTGGCGCGGCGTTTATTGCCGCTGCAGTTTTTATTATGTTTTTGACCATCGGTCTTACCCTGCTCTAAGAAACAATTCCAAATCGTATACCACATCCCACCCCTGTATAGCAGCACATCTCTGTCACATTTGCTTGCTTCCATTTTTGCGCCGTACTGCTAGTAACCCGAGTTCGACATAAGATGTCGAACTCTCAAGGGGCGGGCTCACCCTCCCCGCCTATCCAACCGGAGTAAATCCGTTTGGATAGGCTCCCACCCCTAAAGGCTGCGCTGTCGCTTGCTGGTGGCTAACGGGTGGTACAAGTGGTGCTTATGTCGAACTGAGGTTAGTACGGTACGAAGCCGGGTCAAGCAAATGTGACGTTCTGCACTACTCTACAGAGGCGCTATATGGCATAAGATTTGGAATTGTTTCTAACGTTTTATACACTCACTATCCCGCGTAAGGCGGTTATACAGTTGGCTGGAGGGCGCTCGTAATGGCTGCAATGGCCTCTTGGGGTTGATACGACTGAAACTTCATGGTGTGCCACCCCTGTTTCGAGGCTGCGACCAGGTTTGGACGATCGTCGTCGACCAGCATTATTTCTTGCGCGCGCACCCCTGCCCTGTCGGCCGCAATCCGGTATATGCGCTCCTCTGGTTTTATAGCCTGCACCACCGACGAATCAATCACCACGTCGTACGCAATGTTTGGCAGCAAACCGCGCTCTATCATGGGTTTGATTAAACCCGGCATGGTGTTTGTTAGCAGTCCCACTCGGTAATGCTCGCCCACCCACGCGACAAGCTCGTGCATACCGGGCATGGGCTCTTGGGCCTCGAGGTAGTAGCGGTACCAATCCACCATCATACCCAGGCGTTCGGCGAGTGCGGTGTTAAGCTCGTCGACACTTTTTTCGCCCCGGCACACTGCGTCGTTGTACTGCCAAAACACCGTCTCGACCGTGTCGGGAGATGCCCCGCTCTCTTCGGCCAGGCGTGCAAAAGCGCTTTTGGTTGTACGCACCAAACAGCCATTCATGTCGAAATACACAAACCGTACACCATTTTGCGACACACGTTTTTCCGAGTCGCCCCCTGCACTGCGCTGTGGCGCAACCTGAGCCAGCAGTTCGTCCATGCTAACGCCAAGCGTTGTCGCTATTTGCAAAATGGTAAAAACCGACGGCGTCTTAATAGCTCCTCGCTCTATTTTTGCCAGTGTCGAATAACTGAGCCCCGAAACCTGGCAGAGTGTTTGTTGTGTCAACCCCGCTGCTCGCCGTGCGTGCTGCACGACTGCCCCCAACCGCTTCTCATCCATATACCCACATTGTACTAGTAACTGCCCCGCTTGACTAGCCGTATTTGGCATAATTCACTACCTAACAAATCTTGCAAGACGGTGGGTTGCCGAAAACTGCGAAACTAAACAAACGCTAGCCGAGCTCGGCAAAGCGTTGTTGCTCTGCTTGCAGACGGGCAAGGGTTGACTGTGCCTCGGCCAGGCGCGTTTTGGTTTCGCGAATAACCTCTTTTGGCGCGTGTTGTATGTAGCTGTCGTTGCCGAGTCGGGCCAAAAGGTGCTCGATTTGCTGTTTTTGCGTGGCAATTTGTGTCTCGAGCCGCTCCAAATGCGCGTGCGCAATGGTTGTACCGACGTCGAGCCAGCAATTGTGCTTGGTGTGTACCAGGTGCAAGCCAGCGCCGTCGCTGACCTCTTTAACACCGGCGAGGCCAGTCATACGGGTTATTAGTTCGCCATTTGTCGCTAAAAACGGCACATCGGTGTAATACAGATACGGCTTGCGCAAGCCCAGGTCACGAACAAGCGCCCGTACTTCGGTAACAATTGCCTTAATTGCCTCAAAGTCGTCGGCTGCTTTTTCGTTTGAGCGCACCGGCTTTGGCCACGGCTGCACCGCCAACAGAGTTGTTCCGGTCCAGGGAATCACCTGCCAAATTGTTTCGGTGACAAACGGCGCAAACGGATGCGCCAGCTTCAGTGTGTTTTCGAGCACGTTAGCAAGCACGTCGAAATCGGTTTCGTTTTTGTTGGCTTCGACAAACCAGTCGGCCACATCGTCCCACACAAACCGGTACAGCGTGTCGTACGCTTCGCTAAAACGGCAGGCGCTCAAATGTTCAGAAATTGTCTCGGTAGCCTGCTCGAGCTTGCGTAGTACCCAGTGCTCTGCGTTGCTGTGGGGCGCCAGTTCGGGCGAGGTGGTTTGGTCGCCCACTTTTTCGAGAGTGTAGCGGGCAATGTTCCAGAGTTTGTTGCAAAAGTTGCGGTTGGCCTCTATTTTGCCCCAGCCCCAGCTCTGGTCGTTCCCCGGGCTCACGCCCATAATGAGCGCCATGCGTAGCGCGTCGGTGCCGTAGCGCGGTATTACATCGAGCGGGTCGATTATGCTCTCTGGCCGGCTCTTGCTCATTTTTTTACCGTCCTCAGCGCGTATCAAGCCGTGCAAATACACCGTACGAAACGGCACCTGCCCCGTCATAAAAGTGGTCGAAAGCACCATGCGCGCCACCCAAAAAAACAAAATATCCCACCCTGTTTCCATTACCGAAGTCGGGTGATACGCCCGAAAGTCTGGGCTATGCCGCAGCAAATCTTCAAACGACACGTCTAGGTCAGCCGCCAGCTGTGGGTCTATTAGCGTACTCCACGTCCACAGCGCCGAACTAAACCATGTGTCGAGCGTGTCGGGGTCTTGCTCCCAGTCTCGCCAGCCTTCGCTTTCGTCGGCCGGCGGCGCGAGCCCAACGTAGGTTTCGACCGTGCCGTCGGTGTCTGTGCGGTACCAGGCTGGTATGCGGTGTCCCCACCAGATTTGCCGGCTAATACACCAATCGCGCAGGTTGTCTATCCAGTGGAAATATGTTTTGGTAAACCGCTCTGGCATGATTTCGATGTCGCCGTCTCGCACAACCGACTGCATAACCTCTTTTAGGCTGCGCTGCTTCCCTTTCCACTCCACTGCCGGTTTGTTTACGTCGACAAACCATTGCAACCGCACCTGCGGCTCGATAACGCCCTTGCCTCGTTCGTTGACAGCCACATTGTGCACGTAGTTTTCGTCTATATTGACCAGCAAGCCTTTGTCTTTCAGCTTTTCGACAATCTTGGGCCGTGCCTCGGCAATGCTCATACCAGCAAACTCCCCCGCTATCGGTAAAAGTTTGCCGTGAAAGTCGATAACCCGCTCTTTGTCGAGCCCGTGCCGCTCTGCCATGTCAAAGTCCACCTGGCTGTGCCACGGGGTTATGGTCATTACGCCAGTGCCAAACTGCGGGTCGACCGCCTCGTCTTTAACTATTGTCGCCGTAAGTGGCCCGTTGATCCACTCGACCTCAAGCGTGTCGCCGTGCTTGTACTGGGCGTAGCGCTCGTCGTCGGGGTGCATTACCACGTATTTGTCGCCAAACTTGGTTTCTGGCCGCGCCGTGCCTATTTCGAACGGGCCATAGCGAAAGGTGTAAAACTTCCCCTGCTCTTCTACGTACGACACCTCGTCGTCCGACACATTGGTCTCGAGTTTGGGGTCCCAGTTGACTATGCGGTGTCCACGGTAAATCACCCCCGCCTCGTACATTTTGACAAATGTTTCGTTTACGCACCGGTTCAGCGCGTCGTCGAGCGTATAGCGCAGTCGCGACCAGTCGCAGCTGGCGCCCAGGGCGCGCATTTGCGCCAGCATGGTTCCCCTGCTCTGCTCGACAAAGCTGCGTGTGCGGTCTAAAAACACCTCTCGGCCTATAATGTGCTTGGTCGTACCCTCGTCTGCCAGCTGTTTTTCGATAATGGCGTTTACGGCCAGCGCCGCATGGTCAGTACCCGGCAGCCACAGCACATCTTTACCTTGCATACGGTTGTACCGCGCCATAATGTCCTGTAGTGTCAAAAACAGCGCATGCCCCAGGCTGAGGGTACCTGTTTCGTTTGGTGGCGGCATGGCGATAGAAAAGCGTTCTTTGTGGCTCGATGGGTCAGCCACAAACACCCTGCTCTGCTCCCACAGCGCGTAAATGTCTTTTTCGTACTCTGCTGGTTCATAAACTTTCGGTAGTTGCATAGGCTTATATTGTACCACCTCTGTAACCATTCCCCAAAGCTAGCCATTAAACTGTGTGCCATTGGGCGAGCGTTAGCCATGCTCTCGCCTCCATACTTTCACGTGAAACCCCTCTTTGCTCAAGGACTGTCCTTGAGCAAAGAGGGGTCGGTGGGGGTTGGCGGGTTTTCACGTGAAAATAGCTGAGTGGGGTGATTCCTCTTTCGCAAGGCTGGGCTGCGCAAACTGGTTGCCGACTGCTTGCTTGGTTTTTTGGGCGACAGGCAGGACGCCACTTTTGCTACATGCTTAGGTTTGGATGAATATCCAGTGTGTAGGCGTTGGCCACAGGCATCTGACGGGCTGCGTGGAAGTATCCTAGCGTTGCAATCATGGCGGCATTGTCGGTGCAGAGACGAGCGTCGGTGTACTCGATGGGGCAGGGCAGGCGTTTGGACAGTTGGCGGCGCAGCTCGGGGCTGGCCGCGACACCGCCAGCAATAACGACCGAGGTAGGGCAGAACTCGGCGTATGCCGCCAGCGTTTTGTCGACAACCGTTTCAAACGCCACGCGGGTAAAACTGGCAGCTATATTGGCTTTGTGAGCTTCAGAGAGGCGCTGTGGCAGGTCTTTGCTCGGCAAAGTATGATCGGCGCCAACTGCCTGTTGTGCAGCCCGTAGCACGGCCGTTTTAAGCCCAGAAAAGCTAAAGTCGTAGCTATGGGTAGCGGCATAAGGCAAAAGACGTGATGTTGGCGAAGTGGCTTTTGGCTCGGCACTGTGCGGTATCGTTGCCTCCCGTGTCTTGTGTTTGCTGTCTCGTAACGCCTGCAGCCCTGGACTGATGTGTGCCAGCCGGGCTTTAGGAAAGTGGTAGGCTGTGGCGTCTCCCTCACGAGCCAGCCGCTCGACACCGGGGCCGCCAGGGTAGGGGAGTCCCAGTATTTTTGCCACTTTGTCAAAAGCTTCGCCGATGGCGTCGTCGTGCGTTTGCCCAAGCAAGGTGTAGTCGTGGTGGTCGCGAAACAGCACTAGTTGTGTATGGCCGCCGCTAACCACGAGGGCGAGCAGTGGAAAGGTAGGTTGAGCAGCGGGAAGATTGTAGGTAGGTGTAACGGCTTGCCTTGACCCTTTGACTTTCGTAAGAAAGTTGCTGTACACATGCGCTTCCACATGGTTTACAGCGTACAGCGGCTTGTTGTGCACGATGGCGAGCGTGCGGGCGGTTAGCACACCGACCAGCAGGGAACCGCCCAGCCCTGGCCCATACGTTACCGCTATAGCGTCTATGTCGTCCCAACCACACTCGGCGTCGTCGAGCGCCTGCTGCACAACGCTGTTCACCACCTCTATGTGGCTGCGCGCCGCTAGCTCAGGCACAACACCGCCGTACTGGGCCTGCAGCTTAGCGCTACTCGCCACCACACTCGACAGCAGCACATTACCATCCTCCACCACAGCCGCCGCCCCCTCGTCACAACTCGTCTCTATCCCAAGTACTTTCATAATTACTAGTAGTGTACCAAATATCGCAAGAATTTATTTGACGTATTAACAAAAAAACATTATAGACATTGACAAAATGCTCAAGTTTTGCTATTATTATATTCAGATTTTTACACCCGCTCGTAGCCCTCAAGCGTGACACCCCTAGTTTTGCCCGTGGTTCTGAAGC
>CAYZZH010000036.1:0-10945 GCA_964483005.1 uncultured Candidatus Saccharibacteria bacterium
TGCTAGATACTAGATACTTTATACTAGATACTAGCTTTTTCATTTTGTCTCCTTCACTAGGTTATCGCTGAGCACGGTCAGCATGCGGGCGAGGTCTTTGCGTTTGTTGCGCACGGCACGCACATTTTGATTATCACCCATATATATGTGGCGGCGAAGCTCGGCAATCTCATCTTTCAGCTTTGTCGTCTGCTCAGTGAGTTCTTTGGTGCTGAGCTTACGAATGTCGGTGATTTTCATGCGTTGCTCCCTTCGGTCGGAAGTATATGGTATCTAGTATCTAGTATCTGGCGGCTAGTAGCGCTGCTAGATACTAGATACTTCATACTAGATACTGTGCGGTTCATTATGCGCCCTCCTTCACGATAAACTTTGTCTTTACTGGCAGCTTATGAGCGGCCAGTCGCATGGCTTCGCGGGCGATTTCTTCGGTAACGCCTTGCATTTCAAACATAACGGTACCGGGTCGTACTTTGGCGACAAAAAACTCTGGACTACCTTTGCCGCTGCCCATTTTGACGTCGAGCGGTTTGCGAGTTACCGGTGTGTGTGGGAAAATACGAATCCAAATTTTGCCACCGCGCTTAATGTAGCGCGTCATAGCCTGACGGGCGGACTCTATCTGGCGACTGGTAATACGTTCGTGACCTTGTGCTTGCAGAGCAAACTCGCCGTACGCAATGTAGTTGCCGGCTGTAGCCACGCCGCGAACTTTGCCCTTACGAACTTTGCGGAACTTGGTGCGTTTTGGCAGTAACATTAGGCGTTCCTCCCTTTGGTCGGAAGTATATGGTATGTAGTATCTGGTATCTGGCGGCTAGTAGCGCTGCTAGATACTAGATACTTTATACTAGATACTGTGCGCTTCATTACTTGTCCCCCTTGTACACCCAAACTTTTACGCCAATAATCCCGGCGCCCGGCCAGTTGGCTCGAGCTGACGCAAAGTCAATATCTGCTCGTATGGTGTGTAGTGGTACCGAGCCAACGGCCTCTTTTTCGCGGCGACTCATTTCGGCCCCGTTTAGTCGGCCGGCCACCTCTATACGTACACCCTTTGCACCAGCTCGCATGGTAGCGGCGCTGGCGTTTTTGATAGCCCGGCGAAAACTCATGCGGCGTTCGAGCTGGTGGGCAATGTTTTCGGCAACCAGTTTAGCGTACAGGTCGGGTTTTTTGACTTCCTCTATGTTGACACGGGCTGGCACGCCGTAGACTTTTTCGATCGCTGCCTTGAGCTCTTGGGCGCCCTGGCCTCCGCGACCAATCACAACACCAGCTTTGGCAGTCGCAATAGTAACGGTGACGAGGTTGGGCGAACGCTCGATGTCTACTTTGTTTATGGCACCGCGTGAACCAAACTTGTCTTGGATAAGTTTGCGGACTTTAAGATCTTGTGCGAGGTAGTTGGCGTACTCGCGCTTGCCAACAAACCATTTGCTGCGCCAATCTTTGTTGGCTTGCAGGCGCATGGAAATAGGGTTAACCTTTTGTCCCATTATGCGTTCCTCCCCTTGGTCGGAAGTATATGGTATCTAGTATCTGGTATCTGGCGGGACAGTGCGGTGCTAGATACTAGATACTTTATACTAGATACTGTGCGTTTCATTTCGCCTCCTTTATCGCTGCAGGTTTTTTGGCCGGGCGCTGTTCACCGTCAACAAGTACGCGTATGTGGCTACTGCGTTTCATGTACGGCAGGGCACGGCCCATGGCTGCTGGACGAAACCGTTTCATACGTGGACCGTGGTTGACGGTAATTTCGGTAATACGGAGCGTGTCGGCTTTGTAGTTGTGGTTGTGAGCGGCATTTGCCTGGGCACTTTTGACTGTTTTAAGCACCGGCAGAGCAGCACGACGCGGCGTGTGCTCGAGTATAACGAGCGCGTCGGCCACCGTGCGACCGCGCACTAGGGCAGCGACTGCGGCGACTTTGCGTGGACTGAGGCGCACGCCTTTGCTTTCGGCTTTTACACTCATGCGTTTCTCCCTTCGGTCGGAAGTATATGGTATCTAGTATCTGGTATCTGGCGGGACAGTGCGGTGCTAGATACTAGATACTTCATACTAGATACTAAAGAATATGCTATGTTCATGTTATTTCCCCTTCGCTAACTTACCGCCATGCGAACGGAACTTACGGGTTGGACTAAACTCACCCAGCTTGTGGCCCACCATGTTTTCGGTTACAAACACCGGCACATGTACTTTACCGTTGTGCACGGCAAACGTTTTGCCGACAAACTCTGGAGCAATCGTGCAGGCGCGAGCCCATGTTTTGATAATAGTGCGGTCTTCTGGACCAAGCGCCGCAACCTTTTTGGCAACTTTCGGGTCAATAAACGGCCCTTTTTTCAGCGATCTGCTCATGCGACTTCTCCAATAACAAAGTAATGGTGATCTCCTGAGTATAGAGGGGGATCGAGTTGAGCCAGCCTCATCGCACCGCAATCTAATGCTTCGTCCCATCGCAGCGTTTCTCTTAGTGTTCCTAATTCAATGCTAGTCATCTGATTATTTCCTCTTGGCCGCGTGGCGGCTTCTTACGATCATGTTGTTGGTGCTTTTACGGCGGCGCGTTTTAAACCCAAGTGTCTTTTGGCCCCATGGGGTGCGAGGCGCCTTAGCCATACGGTGACGACCACCGTCACCACCACCGTGCGGGTGATCGACGGCATTCATTACCACGCCGCGTACACCAGGGCGTTTGCCCAAATGGCGGTTGCGACCAGCTTTGCCGATTTTGACGTTTTGGTGCTGCTCGTTGCCCACGACGCCAATGCTAGCCGTGCAGGTTAGCAAAAACTTGCGCACTTCGCCACTGGGCATACGCACCTGCGCGTAGTCGCCCTCTTTGGCCATAAGCATGGCGCTGTTGCCCGCGCTGCGTACGGCCTGAGCGCCACGGCCCGGTTTGAGCTCGAGCGCGTGTATGGTGGTACCGACAGGAATGTTTGCCAGGGGCAGCCGGTTGCCGGTCTCGATAGCAGCTTCGGCGTTGCCAACCACTGTTTGGCCTTGTTTTATGCCGCTGGTTGCAAGTACGTAGTGGTAGGTACCAGCACCGTCTTTCAGACGAGCAATCCGGGCGCTGCGGCCTGGGTCGTACTCGATATGCTCGACCGTTGCCTCGCCTTTAAAGTCAAAGTTCATAATACGTAGGTGCCGACGCGCACCACCGCCCTGATGACGGGTGGTTATACGGCCTTGGTTGTTGCGCCCAGAGCCGCGTTTCACACTTTTGACCAGCGAGCGGACTGGTTTTTTGGTAGTCACACCAGAAAAGTCTTGGCTGGACATGCCTCTACGACCGGGGGTGGTTGGGTTGTATGCTTTTATAGCCATTTTCTGCTCCCTTCGGTCGCGGTAGTAGGTAGTATGTAGCATGTAGCATGGAACGTCTGAGGGCTGACCATGCTACCTGCTACTTGCTGCATGCTACTCATTTCTTGGCCTCCTTTTTGGTAACCAGCTTTTTCAAACCTTTAACTTTCGGTTTGTCGTCAGCTTTCTTTTCGGCCTTTTTGGCCTCGGCTTTTTTGGCGGCTTCGGCTTCCTTTTCGGCGGCTTCAAAAAACGGCAAATGACTGCCAGCTGCAAGAGTAACATAGGCTTTTTTACGATCGTTTTGCGTGCCTTTGCGGTTGCTGCTGCGCTTGCCCGTAAGGTTCATAACGCGCTTGACTTTGCCTTTACGGTTTACTAAACGCACACGCACGACTTCGACGCCAAACTGCTTTTTTACCTCGTTTGCCACATCGACGCTGTTCATTTCGCCTGGGACATCAAACGCAAAGGTGTTGGTGGCTTTGCTTAGGGCGTACGATTTCTCGCTGAGCCGTGGTTTTACAAATGACATTAGGCGGTCCTCCCTTTGGTCGGAAGTATATGGTATATGGTATCTGGTATCTGGCGGGACAGTGCGCTGCTAGATACTAGATACTTCATACTAGATACTATGGTTTTCATTGCTTCACCTCCGGTTTCAGCCATTCCTCAACGACTGTAAGAGCATCGCTGGTCACCACAATATGATCGGCGTTCATTATGTCGAACACGTTGAGGTACTTGGCCGTAACGAGCATAACGTTTTGCAGGTTTGCAGTGGCCATAACGAGTTCGGGCGTTTTGCTTTCGACGACCACGAGTGCGTCACGTGTGACACCTACTTTGCTCAGAAGCTTGGCCATCTCAGCTGTTTTGCCGTCTTTGCTCTTCAGGTTTTCTATGACAATCAGCTTTCCGCCTTCATTTGCGAGACTCAAAGCCTGGCGCAGGGCCACTCGTTTGCTGGTGGTAGAGATTTTTTTGGTGTAGTTTTCGAGGCCAGTCGGGCCAAACACTATGCCACCACCCCGCCAAATTGGGTTACGCGAGCTACCAAACCTGGCTCGGCCGGTGCCCTTTTGTTTCCAAGGCTTTCGGCCACCACCGCGCACAAGACCACGAGTTTTCGTAACCGCGAGGTTGTCGCGACCATTTGCCAGATAGGCTTCGTAGGCTTGGCGTAGTAGCTGGTGATTGTTGACTGCGACACCAAAGACTGTTTTGGGCAGCTTGGCTGCGGTTGTTGCCTTGATGCCGGTGGCGGTAAATGTAGGAGTTGCCATTAGAAACTCCTTTCTGGAGTAAATCCTAAATACGAATTTCTACTATCTAAACAAGCACGAAATGCAAATGTTCGAATGTTTGAAACATTGGAATTTTGAATTTTGAATTTGTTTAGAGTTTCGGGATTAGTGCTTAGAGTTTTCATGACTCGTCTCCTCGCAACACGACAATGCCTTTACGCGGACCAGGCACCGCGCCAACCACGCCTATGTAGCCTTTGGCGGCGTCGACGAGTGCTATTTTAAGATTGCGCACGGTGACTTGTTCGTGCCCGAGCTGACCGGCCATTTTTTTGCCGGGCAAAATGTGCTGTGGGTACATAGAACCTATCGAACCAACGCGGCGGTAGCTGCGACCACCGTGGGTTTTGCGACCGCGGTGAAAGTTGTGGCGGCGAATGGTGCCAGCCCAGCCCTTACCTTTACTCGTGCCAGTAACATGCACGGTGTCGCCAACCGAAAAGACCTCGGCGTTGAGTGTGTTTCCAACTTTGAGGTCTTCGGTGAGTGTGGGGACGCGAAACTCGCGCATAATACGCACGATTTGCTTGGCGCCCTTTAAGTGGCCGACTTGTGGTTTTGCTAGTTTGGTTTGTTT
This sequence comes from uncultured Candidatus Saccharibacteria bacterium, assembly GCA_964483005.1. Classification (GTDB taxonomy): domain Bacteria; phylum Patescibacteriota; class Saccharimonadia; order Saccharimonadales; family UBA4665; genus JAGXIT01. Next base: position 5,209 of record CAYZZH010000036.1, read on the forward strand.
GACTTCCTCGCAGCCGATTTGCACAGCGGTATAGCCGTCTGTTTCGTCGGTTTTCACCTGTGTGATTACACAGGGACTAGCGGAAAGCAAGGTAATAGCCTGCATAGTACCGTCGTCTGCGATGGTACTCGTCATGCCAACCTTTCGGGTGATGAGTGCTTTCATAGTGGTGTGTGCGGCGCGTGGCGCGACACGGTTCCTTTGTTGTTAGGTGGTATATAGTACAGAGTGCACGCGTTTGTATGTAATGTCTTGTACAGTGACATTAAAAAAACGGTGGCCGGTGGTTCTCGCAGTACAGCTGTACGACAAGCCTACCTCACATCACCATACGGAAATGTTGTACGTAAGCAACAGATTACCACAGCTACCTAATACCTGTCAAGCCGTTGACTAAACTACTACAAGTTGACAAACAGTCCGTACGGCGCAACCATGCCCACCAAGGCGGCAATAACGAGCGCCGCATAATGTATTTTGCGCTCCATTTTAAAATGCTCGTGGCTCGCCAGCAACAGCCCCAGCGCAAACCCCACCGGTAGCGGCACATGCATGCTCGAGCCCGTTTTGGTCACCTTCACCCACAACGATCCCAGTACTACATACAAAACCAGCTTCAGCATAAACGCCCCATCAGACTCCCGCGCCCGCACAACCCCCACCCCACCCCTTTTCGTTTTTTGTTTTTTCGCCATTTACTAAATTATACTACATGTACTGATCGTTGTGAATGTTTTTTGGATAATCACACATAGCCAAGACAGATTACACTACGCCTAAACTATTCGGACGACATGCTCACGTAGACGTTATTGGCAATCTTTTCTTACTGTGTTGTATCGTTGGAATCACGCTCACAGATAACAGCTGTCAGGCTCTCGGCAATTGTGGTTAGTCTTGTATTGTTAGACCTGATATTGTCTTGTTTCTGCCTTAATTGCACAGACAACTTGTACGCAGCGACTGCAGCAAGCATGCCGTCAGCAAGATCTAGCCCAAACTTTACATTAAGTATGTCGAGACCTGCGCCTTTTTGTCTATCGTTTACCCCTAAAACTACTTCTAACAGTGTTTGATTAGGCACATCCTTCCCAATGTCTGCGATATCCCTTGCGGTAACTTCACTCTGTGAACCAAAAGGAGGGATTTCCAGGTCACATGTACTAACCAATGGTTCCGGTTTTAGGCCATCAACGATTTTGGCTGTTTCTGTGTCGTGCGACAGAGTACCATCATTATTTAGGCATGCGAACGCTAATGCTCGAACAATGTTTATTGCAAGCTTTGCTCTCTCACGCTCACCGTCGGCGACACCAGGAAGATCTCCACGTATAGATACAACAGACTCTTCGACAACAAAAATATTTGTAGGAGATAAGGCAATATATGGGTTTGTCATATGTACTATTATAGTCTGTTTTGATACTTTTGTCAATACCGCACACCAGAATTCCATTCCGAAGTGCACCAAAACCTTCACTCCACCACAGTCATGTTGAGCGAAGCCGAAACATCTTCTTAGTATTTAGAAAATAGAAGATTCCTCCACTATGGTTGGAATGACAGCGGAGTGAAGATACCCGTGGTTCAGATTTAATCGTTAATTTGCTGCATGTGCGTAGTTGGGATACTGAGGGTGACCTAATCGCTCATCAAAAATATATCGGTCAATAATCAAAACCCGACTGACCTTTTGACGATAGAGCGTCAATAGCCCCTAGATACTGTGCGTCCCATTTGCGATCGCAATGCCGACTCTACTGTTGCCGTGTCGTCTTCAACGCAAAGTCTTAGTGGAAAAGAGCGATTATTTGGATAATTTTTTAATTGATTGAATGCATCTATCGCCATGTCGGCCACACGAAACTCATGCCTCTTAAGTCCGGGAGTGGAACACTCGGTAGACACTAGTCTGTCGTAAAATTCCGTCGCAAGCTTAGGTACCATATGCCAATAGGCATTATAAGTACTGTTAAATCCCATGCCTTGATGAAGCTCAGTATACCTTGTCGGAACGCCGCTACATGAACGTCTTAAGCTAGAAAGTTCTCGAGCACCAAATGTACTCAAAGCTAAGCCTGTGTTAATTCCTAAAGCTTGCATAATATGGGCAGCGGTGAAAGTCAATATACGCTGTGGAGCACTCCTAAACTCTTTTGTAAACCTATCAAATTGTGCTTTCTTCCACTCATCCGTTGGTTTTACTGCTCCACCGGTACGTATTATTCTTCCTGTTGTAATGGTACTATCGTGCATAATGAGTTCGGCAGTATCAAGCCCTACTCTCCAAAGTTCATGAGATGGTGCTTTGCGGTCTCGGTCGTCACCGTATTTATCTACCTCAATTGCAACATCAAGAGCAAAAGCGCCTGCACCAGATCCTCCTTTTGCTGTCAAGCTAAAGCCCTTACCCAGTGGTGCTCTATAGTAGCTTCCGTCGTGCTCACCACTACCAGTAAAAATACTTGACCCAAATATATTGCACATATACTCTGCATTTGTCACTGCTGTTTGTACTTGAGTAGCTATGTGCTCGCTTGCATCAAGTGGTAAATAGTTGAAACTACGCGCTTTTAAGGGTGGTTGAGACGAAATTTCTCGTAGGGTCAGCAATGCCTCTATTGACAAATCTGCGGCTTGTCGTCTTGTTACTTTCCCTCCCAGGTATCTTCTAAGCAGATAATCGCCGACACCTTCGGCAAGGCCAATATCAACCCCTAAATCTGGCGCAACCGCACGATTAAATGCTGATATACCTTTAAAAGCTGCAAGGTGTGCTGGTTTAGCGTACAAATCTATATCTGCCAAAACAGTATCGTGTGGCGCTTCAACTTCATAAATAGATCTAAGTTGTTTCACGCTTCATATTATAACATATTTATAATATGCAGTAAATAGTGCAGCGTCGCGTTGTGTTACTGCTATACTGTGGTTTGAGTTTCGCTACGGTAGTAGGGCGCTGCGCTTACTGCCGTGGTAAGCGGGGGCTTTTACATTTTTATTTCGACGTCGCAACCTGCCGGTAGGCTGAGGTTCATAAGACTGTCGATGGTTTTTGGGGTGGGTTCAAACACGTCGATGAGGCGTTTGTGTATGCGCATTTCAAATTGTTCGCGACCTTTTTTGTAGACATGCGGGCTTTTTATAACGGTAAAGGTGTTTTTGCGGGTAGGCAGCGGAATAGGCCCCGCCAGACTTGCGCCGGTGCGTAGCGCGGTGTCGACGATTTGCTTGGCCGCTTGGTCGATAATTTTGTGGTCGTACGCCTTAAGACGTATACGTATGCGTTGTTTTTTGTCGGCGTCTGCCATAACTCTGGTACTCCTCCCGGCTTTTCACCTGGGTTGGCACTGTAACACCTTACGATTTTGCCCCATATGGGGCGACAAAAACGCACGGCTTTTAGTCAGCGCTGGTTAGTTTATACCCACACAATATCACAAACCACAAAAAAACGCCAACGTGCAAACATATGCAAACAGGCGCTAACAGGCAACTATGGCACGGTCAACGAGCAACAAACGGTCAACACTGCAACTTACAACGCACCCGAGGTAAGAGCGTTGCATGGTTGGCCGTTGCATAGTTTGTTGCTCGTTGACTGTTGTTAGTAGACAGTTCAAACCACGTAGGGCTAAACACCCTGCTAGTTACCGCAGACATGTGGTTTACGCTGCGTCAGGCGGTGGTGGTTTGCGGCTAAGCGTGCGTTTGAGGTCTTTTTTTAGGGTGGCAAACGGTGTGTGAGTTTTGGGTGGTTTGGTGGCTACAAACTCGCGAAAGACGTCGTTTATGTAGGTGTCGATTTCGTCGTCGGACATGTCGCGCACCAGGCTAGTAGACTGTTTGCCGCCAGTCTCACGGTACAGCAGGCTTGCCGTGCCTGTTTCGGTCTGGTGCATAAGGTCGTACACCCGGCGTTTGGTGTCGTCACGCAGGGTGTGGTAGGCACTGTTAAGCTGCTGCATTTTGCGCGCATCGCCCCCAACATCTGGGTGCAGGTTTTTGGCAAGACGCACGTAGGCCCGCCGTATTTCGGGCGTGGTGGCCGCCGGCACAACGTCGAGCAACTGATAGTAGTCTACAAATTTCATATACAAGTTTCTGTAAGTGTCTATACGTACAAAAAACGCCTTTAGTACCTCCCCACACCTACCCCTACGGGTCCAATTACTCAGAAACAGCACCAGACTACTCAGCCAGTCTTCACCGTAACTACAGTTACGCTTCAGACATGGCTAAGCACCCTGGCACTATTTCTGAGCAGTTGTCTAGCCGTAGATTTAGGCGTGGGGAGGTACTACTAGCGAGGCGTTTTTGACCGTCAGGGGTGGTTATTTGACGATTTTGGTAACAACACCAGCGCCCACGGTGCGACCGCCCTCGCGAATGGCAAAGCGCAAGCCTTGTTCCATAGCAATTGGCGAAAGCAACTTGACCTTAAAGGTAATGGTGTCGCCTGGCATAACCATTTCTTTGTCGGCTGGCAGCTCTACTTCGCCCGTCACATCGGTGGTGCGGAAGTAAAACTGTGGTTTGTAGCCTTTAAAGAATGGTGTGTGGCGGCCGCCTTCTTCTTTGGTGAGTATGTAGACTTCGCTATCAAACTCGGTGTGTGGCGTAATGGTACCTGGTTTGGCAAGCACCTGACCACGCTCGATGTCGTCGCGCTCGATACCGCGCAGCAGCACACCGGCGTTGTCGCCTGCCTGGCCTTGGTCGAGGCTCTTTTTAAACGCCTCAATACCGGTAACGACTGACTTTTTGGTGTCGCGTATACCGACGATTTCGACTTCGTCGTTGATTTTAACAATACCTTGTTCGATACGACCAGTTGCGACGGTACCGCGACCCTTAATCGAAAACACGTCTTCGATAGGCATAATAAACGGTTTGTCGAGGTCACGAACTGGCTCTGGCAGGTAGTCGTCCATAGCCTTGACGAGTTCCATAACGGCTGCTTCGTCGCTGGCAGAACCTTCGAGTGCTTTGGCGGCCGAACCTTTTACGATAGGGCAGTCGCGGTCGAAGCCGTTTTTTTCGAGTAGATCGCGAATTTCCTCTTCGACAAGCTCGACGAGGTCAGCGTCGGCGAGGTCCATTTTGTTCATAAAGACCAAAATCTTTGGTACGCCAACCTGGCGGGCAAGCAACACGTGTTCGCGAGTTTGTGGCATAGGACCGTCGGCAGCGCTAACAACCAAGATGGCACCGTCGACCTGGGCTGCACCGGTAATCATGTTTTTGACGTAGTCGGCGTGGCCTGGCATGTCGACGTGAGCGTAATGGCGTTTTTCGCTTTCGTACTCTTGGTGAGAGGTAGCGATGGTTATGCCGCGCTGTTTTTCTTCGGGTGCGTTGTCGATTTCGTCGTATTTAACGGGTTTGTTGGTGTCGCTGGGAAGCATTTTTGCAAGTACTGCGGTAATTGCAGCGGTAAGAGTTGTTTTGCCGTGGTCGACGTGGCCCATAGTACCAACGTTGACGTGCGGCTTGCTTCGGTCAAATGTTCCTGCCATAAAAGGTGGACTCCTTTGTAAATATATTAATTTATAAGTGTTCACGCGGTCCATATTGCTGCATTGTTTCGTGACGCTCACGACAACCACATACTACAGCAACGCCCTCACGCGAGATACCCTGGTAGTATAGCGTGGAAGCCCCATGGAAATCAAGTTTTTTAAACGTGAATCAAGAAACCCCCACCCAAACATAAAGCGTGCTACGCTATCTCTTG
>CAYZZH010000037.1:0-10896 GCA_964483005.1 uncultured Candidatus Saccharibacteria bacterium
ACAGCTGAGCCGGGAGCTTCCGCAATGGCCCCATCTAGCTATTCCTTCTTCGCTAGCGCTACGAAGGACGTTTTACTCTCGCGGCCTTCGGCCGCGGTTTGGAGCATTGGAATTTAAGATATTTGGATTTGTTTACGTGTCCTTCCGTAGTTTCCGCTTCTCAGCAGTCTGTAATCAGATTGCTGAGAGGAGTGAAACGCAGGAGGGGTATTTAGACATTAGTGCTTAGGATTTGTTGACCTGCTCTTCCGTAGTTTCCGCTTCGTAACAGCCTGTAGTTAGATTTCTGCTACAGCAGCGTCTGCCAGTAATACCAAAAGCGCCACAAAATAAGCCCGGCAACCGTTAGGTACAGTGCAAACAATATGTCTGCGTGGTGTTTTTGGGCAAAATGGTTGAGTCGTGAAAGGCGACCGTGCAGCCGCAAATGCTCAGCCCGTATGCAGTAAAGTGTGGTGTACCAAAACACTGGTATTACGGCGATCCACGTTAGCATGCAGTACGGACAGAGGTGTTTAAGCACAAACAGGCTTTGCGCCATAAACCACACTACAAACCCAAACCCTAGGAACATGCCCGCCTGTAACCCAACCCAAAACCATCGTTTTAGCTTGGCGCCGGCCAAAATGGCAAAGCCGATGGTAATTACCGCGGCAAACATGGCAACACTCCAAAACTGGTTCGGTACCCCAAACAGCACATGTCCCTGCCAGGTGTCGAGTATCGAACCGCAGCCAATAATGGGGTTCAGATCGCACCCAAGTCGTGCCGCCGGGTGTTTTAGGTGGTGGATTTCCTCGACCGAAAGCATTAGCGAGGCAAACAGCCCCAGAGAGCCAGCGACAATCAGCACCCAGGGCACGTACCGTTCGAGCCAGTTAAGATGACGCGGGTGCGCCTGCGGCGAGACGGTTGGTGTGTTTGCCGGGGCTTGTTTTAGCTGGGATGGCTGGCTAACAGGGGCGAGTTTTGTCTGGTGCTTGACTGGTTGTTTGCGTTGCGTGGTGGGGGTGTGTTTCATGCGGGGCGCTCCATTTACGGTTATTGGCACGGTTATTGGCTACACTGTCCGGTGCTGACGGCCTGCGTTTTGCTGGGAGCGCTGCTGAGCACGGGGTAGATTTGTTTGATAGTCAGCGCGTAGCCGACGTTATTGTACGCGGTCGAGGTGGCGAACACAACACCGACGACAGTGCCGTTGGCGTCTATGACAGGTCCGCCGGAGTTGCCGCGGACAATGGTAGTTTGCAGGCTGTAAACTTCGCGCACAACGCGGTTTTTACCGTAAATGTCTTGACCGAGTGCGTCAAACCGGTCAAGAATAACCCCAGGGCTAAGCTTGTAATCGCCACCAGCCGGATAACCCAACGCAAACACTGGGCTTTTGACCGCTTGATAGGCGCGGTCGACGTCGAGCACAGGCACGTCCAGTCCAGGAACGCGCAAGATGGCAAGATCGTTTGCAGGGTCAAAAACTACAACGGTGGTGTTGTAGGTTTTGTCGCCGCTCTGTATTTTGGGACTGGCAACTCCTGCAACCACGTGCGCGTTGGTGGCAACGAGCTGCTTGGCAAACACAAAACCGCTGCCGTCGACAATACCGCCGCAGCCAAGACCTTCTATTTTGACAACCGATTGCCGAACTCGGGTAAGTGTGGTGGCTGAGCGCTGAGGGTCTGGCAGTGTGTTGGTGGTGTTTGGCGCCGGTTCACGACCAGCGAAAACTTGGGGAGATTGGTTGGGATCAATCAGTTTGTTGAGGGCGGTCAGCACCTGAGCGGCGGGCGGCAATCGACTCGTGAGCATGGTGACAATGGCCGACTGCTTGGTAATAGTTTGGGCGCTGCTCGGTGGGGCAAGCGTTAGCAGCGCGCCGGCGAGCCACACGCCGAGCAGCAGTGTTACCACCGACATTATGCTGCCAGCACCGCTATCAAGCGTGTGCACAAGTGGTTGGGTGACGGCACGCTTGAGGCGCATTGCGGCTATTTCACCGAGAGTCATTAGCATAAAACAAACGCTTAGTATTACCACGAGGCCAACGGCAGGTGTGGCTGGACCAGAGACATGTGCCATAGCAAACCCCGATAGCCACGAACCAGGCACCAAGCCGGCAACAAACATAATGGTTGATATTCCCTGGCGAATAAACCCAATCTGGTACCCGCGAACAGCCGCGCCAAGAGCGAGAATGACAATACCGACGTCGACAACATGAATTTGCATGGATTACGCACTATCCTCTGGGCGTTTTTTGGGTTTTTTAGACGGCGGCGCAGCGGAAGTTGGCAAAACACGTTCTTTGGCGTGCAAAACGAGGGCGCCGACAAACAGCATCCCCAAAAACAGTACGTACACAGCGCGGTCAACAAGACTGGCCGACACAATATCGGCCGTTGGCACGCCGTGAATGTTTTGCGCAAGGTACAAAAACGCCTCTCGTATACCGATGGCGTCTGGCGTCACCGAAACAAACAGCGCAAAGTTTGCTGCACCGGTGTAGGAAAGTACTTGGCCGAGTGACACCTCTGCCCCACCCGCCCGCAAGGCGCAGTAGTATCGCAGCGCAATACAGGCGATTTGCGCTGCTGTACACACAACCAGTCCAACCAAGAGCGGCGTTTGCAGCCGTAGCAAGCCGGGCCTGTGACCGCGCCGCCGCGCAACCAGGCGTATCACTGCCGCGCTCACTAGTGTGACAAGCATCACGGCACCAAGCGTTTGCCACCACGGTCGCGTACCAACTGCCAAACAAAACACGCTGAGTACCGCGTAGACGCCGTACGCAAGCAGCGTTACAAACACATATTTGCGGAGCGGTATGTGGTGCTTGGCTTTCAGATAGGCCGCTCTAACCCCTGGGCCACTTTGCAGTGGACCAAAAAAATTCGCAATCGACGAGTATATCGTAAGCAGCATGTTTTCGACCGTCGGCAGGCGCACGCCGAGCATACGCACCAGTATTTGGTACAAACCAGTAAGCGCTGCCATGCCGCTAATGTTTGCGACGAGCATCAACCCCAGCCAACGAGGCTGCAGCTGGCGCAGCTGCGTGATGTGTTCGGGGTGAGCGCGCATGTACCATGTAAATATTGCTGCCGTTGCCACGAGCACGATTGCCATGAGCCAAGCTCGAGCAGTGCGGTTTGTACCACCCGCACTTTTCGGAGGTCGTGATGGCAACGGGGCGGAAGGTGCATGTGGTGTAGTTGTGCGGTGTGCCATATGCAAGTATCGTACCATTTGAGACTACGCTATACTACATGGCAGTGCAGAAAAAACGTAGCGGTAATTGGTCGGTTGCGGTGGTGTTGGCCTCGCGGTGGTTTTGGTGGAGTATGCTGGGCCTATTTGTGTTGCAGGCAGTCTACATTGCGTGTGTTGGGCGGTTTTCGATGGCGTTTGACGAGCATTTTCACCTGGCAGCCATACAGCAGTACGCCACCGTGCTGTTCCCCTGGCAGGTGACGCAGCCGCCTGGGCCGGCCGAACTGAGTGCCTTTACGGCCGACGGCTCGTACCTGTACCACTATCTACTGAGTTTCCCCTACCGGCTGATGCAGGTTTTTACCTCGTCGGTGACCACGCAGATTGTGTTGCTACGGTTGCTCGACGTCGGGATTGTGGTTGTTGGTTGGGGCGTGTTTCGACGCTTGCTTGGTGAGCTTGGCATGTCTAGAGCGGCGACGCATAGCATAGTGGCACTTTGCATGCTTATGCCAATGGCACCGTTTATGGCAGGACAGCTGACGTACGATGCGCTGTTTTTTACACTTTGTGGGGTGAGTTTGCTCGCCATGGTGCGTTTGCTCAAAACAATTTACGAGCAGCAAAAACTACCGTTGGGGCTAAGCGCTTGGACCGCCACTGCCGTGCTCGTAACGCTTCAGACAAAATACGCGTTTTTCCCGGCGGCATTGGGTGCGGCCGCGTACACAGCGGGGCTTATTGCGTGGCTTTTGTATAAAAAACGGCTTGATGTTCGCCGGGTGTGGCAGTCGTGGTGTCGCAGTAGTACGACGGCTGGCGGGTTGCTGGCCGTTGGGTTTTTGCTGCTTGCAAGTGCGCTGTTTGTGCAACGCTACGGGGTAAATTACGTCAAGTACGGCAGTCTTGTGCCAGAGTGTCAGGTGGTGTTAGGTCACGAGCGCTGCCTGGGGTTTGCCCCGTACGGGCGAGACGCCGAAATACGCAAAAATGGCTGGCACCAAACAATTACCCCGCAGCAAAAACGCGGCTACACCAAGGTCTGGTACGACAAAATGATCTACGAGTCATATTTTACGATCGGACCAAAACAAATCGACTACCCCATTGGTGAACCACTTACCTTGCCGTATACAGCCGGAAAACTACTGGCGGCCTGTAGTGTGCTGGCGATAGTTGTGGGCGGGCTGTGGGCCTGCCGACGTTCTGTGTTTTGGCAGTTTAGTCTGACGGTGCTCGCCACCTATGTGGTGTTTTTGTATGCCCGGAACTATCAGGCGTTTTTGGCAACGGCCGTGCCGCTTTCTATTCACGGCCGATATGTGTTGCCGTTTTTGCCGCTGGCGGGGTACGTGGTGTATGAGTCGGTGCGGCCGGTGTTGCGGGTGGCACAGCTGCGGTCAGTCGCTAGTGTTGTCGTAGTGTGTGTGCTGGCTGCGCACCTGTGGGGCGGCGGCGTGGCGGCGTACATCGTTCGTTCGCAAGACACCTGGTACTGGCAGTCGGCGCAACCCACCAGCCGAATCGTGCGCAACCTGGTCCGCTCATTCGTACTCCAGTAACAGAAACCCACAACCTACCAACTACCAACTACAAACTACCACCTACAAACTAATAACTCTTACCGGGGATGGCGGAGGCGCTTAACATCTTCGTAGGTTTTCTCTTGAGTGCCCTGCAGACGCACCAGCATGTCGGCCACAAGGCCGAGTGACCAAAAAAATATGCCCAGTGATGTTAGATACAACCCAGCCATGCCAAACGCCTTATACGGCGAAATACTACCCGTTTGTGTCCAGTGCCAGCCAGCCACCAGCATGCCAACGACGCCGAGTGCAAATGGGACGAGCCCAACAGAGAAAAAAAAGCGTAATGGCGCAAAATCGCGGTAGGCACGCAAAATATTAAGACTGCTAACAGCAATGTAGCTCACCAGGCTTTTGACGACGCGCGACTTGCGGCCTTTGTAGTAGGTAACGTGGGTTGGAATGGTTTGTATGCGCAACCGTTTGGCGGCAATAATCTGGAACGATTCTTGGGTGTAGGTGTGGGTGCTGTTGAGGTTAAGGGCGACGAGCGTACGGTAGCTATAGGCGCGGAATCCGCAGGTGACGTCGTTAAACTGGTGCTGGGCGAGGCGGCTGACTATACGGGCGCCGAGCTTGTTGCCGTAGTATTTGCCTGCCGGCATGTTTTCGGGGCGGCGCTGCTCGCCTGTCTGGGGGTCGGTAAAACGGTCGGCCGCGACAAAGTCTGCCTCTTGGTTGACAATGGGTGCGACAAACTGCGGAATGTCTTCGGGTCGAAACTGCAAGTCGCCGTCGATGTTGACGAGCACGTCGGCGCCCCGCTCGAGCGCAATGTCGATGACTTCACGGAACCGGTAGGCCAGGCCTTTGTTGGCCCCGTCACGGTACACGTGGGTGGCGCCAGCCTTTTTGGCTATGGCGGCGGTGCCGTCGGTGCTGCCATCGTCGACAATGCAAACGTCGACCTCTTGTATGCCAGCGTACTTTTTGGGTATGCGCTGTACCAGCTCGGCCACCGTCGCCGCCTCGTTCATACAAATAGAAACAATCACCAGTTTCATTGCTACTCCTTTCGACCATAATAGCACGCCCGACCTCGTTTGCGACAATTTTGCACCTGGACAGCTCTAGGGTATAAAAGGTTGATGAATCGTTCGATAGAACATCTTCCGATTGAAACTGCACTAGGCAACGACGGCGAAGTTGTAATATTTGGGGCTGGCGGGAGTGTCGGTACTAAACTCTATATCCCCAAGTTAGTTGGGTTAGGATTGCCAGCACATCGTATATTGGCTATCGAACCGCATGATGGCCGTCGCTCGGCCCTCCAAGAGTCATATCCAGATATCAACGCATTTTCTGAGCCCGAACAGGCATTTTCGACGCAAAATGATAGGCCTAGACCTGTCCGTAAAGTAATTATTGCTTCATCGACGGCAGCTCATATTGCGAATCTAAAGAGTATAACTGGGGCTATAGATCGGGGCTGGGTTAGGTCGACTGATATGCAAGTGTGGTCAGAAAAGCCTATGTCTGATCCAGATGATTTTAGTGAAGTGCATCGTCTGGTTTTAGAACACGATCTTGATGTATCAGTCGGGTATATTTTGCGCTATTCGCGAATTTTGCCGTGGTTGCACGCGTACATGGGTCGAAATGGCTTAACGGTTGAGTCGATCGAATGGAAATATGGCAAAGATCGCACGTCAGACAGTCGTCCAAGCCAAGGCGTACTTGCTGATGAGCTAGTACATCCACTTTCTGTGACCGACTATATATTGCGTGCAGACGGCGACTATGATAGACCTGTCCAAGTACGGAGTGCACATATACAGCGGCGTCCGTATGTTAATCTCCAAGCCCAAGCTGAGGCCCGCAGGCGTAACCCAGAGACTCCCCTGAGGCCTATAAGTGATGTTGACACTGTTTTGGGATATCACATCGCTGGGTTGGTTCTACCGGTCACTGTGTCTTCAAGCTTCTTATTTCCTGAGGAGGTGCGTAAAGCGGTCATAAGTACCTGTGATCGTAGCGATAATAAATGGCAGTTGAGCGTGGAATTTGATGTTCGCGAGTTCGATGATGAGGGTTGTGAAAGGCGTGTTGATATTTTGCGAGGCCCAGATAATTCGGAACTGCATAGATGGAGTGGTGATAAAGCAATGCTGCAGATGATTCATTTTCTCGGTCTATTGACGACACACGATGCCGTTCCTCCAAGAACAAGCTTTGTGGGCGAATGTGCGCTTCAGCAAGTGCTTGCGGATATTGCAAAAAAGGAGTAAGCAAAATAAAAACAGCTTCGGGTAGCCCTGAAGCTGTTTTTACTATCGCCAACGTTGTTGCTAACGTTAGTACCGGCGGTCGTTGTAGCCGCCGCGGTCGCCGCCGAAGTCACGGCGTGGTGCGCGTGGTTCTTGCGGGCGAGCTTCGTTGACCACAATGGTGCGGCCATTCATCTCGCTATTGTTCAGCTTGGCAACAGCCGCTTTGGCTGCCTCGTCATCGTCGAACTCGACAAAGCCGAAGCCTTTGCTGCGGTTGGTGTCGCGGTCGATGATGACCTTAGCTGATGTGACTTGTCCGAACTCTGCAAAGAGGTCAGCAAGTTGTTGGTCGTCTACTGCCCATGGCAGTGAGCCGACAAAAAGTTTGGTTGCCATTAAAGCGAACCCTTTCTTTCGGTTGTCGCTGAAGGTAATCCCGAAAGAACGGTCTTAGCTGCGCCTTGCATCGAACATAACTTAGTAAACTTTCTAGAACGTGAATTGCCGGACTAACGACCGGCCACCCCTTTTCGCAGCCTTCTAGTCCTTGTAGCGTACCACACCCCTGTCGAAAGTACAACGGGGTTTCTCAGTTTCTCAGTTAACTCGACTTACGCAAAATCGCACTACATCCAGATTCATCAACCAGTGATTCGGCAGATAGTTTATCTGGAGGAAATGAACCTGTAGGTTCATTGACGAGAGAAAACTGGCTGCCGGACTCTGGGGATGAGTCTGGGGTGGTGGGAGTTTTGCGTAAGTCGAGTTAAGCGGCGAAGATGTTTTTGTCAGAGCTTCTCGAGAACTATACGGCTAAATCGCGATAACGTGTCACAGTTTAGACTGCATCTAATATTATTTTTGAACCACTAGTTTCTTAGCGCTCTGAGGCTGGATTTGCTGGGGTACACTTTTTAGCACAGGCTTATTTATCCTGTACGCGGCACGTATTCTGCGAATAAACAATTCATCTTTCATGGGAAATATTATACACCAGTCTGTTCTTTTGTGGTTTTTATAATTGCCTTCAGCTTTTCTAAAAAGTCGTTCATATCAAGAAAATAATTTGGGTAGGCCGTTTTCAGCTGTCTTATGTCTCCCATCGAAACCATAACCACATTGCGTTCAGTACTGTTTGAGTACCTTTTTTCAAGGGTGGCATAGAACTCCGCAGCATTATTCAGCTGACGTTTAGGGTAACCAAAGATTTTTACACGCCCAATTCCCGCACTCAGATCTTGTTCAATGACTAAGTAGTGGGCTCGTGTCGTTTTATGGTTTTCCTGAAGTGTTCTCGCGGCTGAAGACCACCCCTCTATCAAAGCTACAGCATTAAGCCTTTTGGAAAGGTAGGAGATTCTATCAAATATTTGTTTGGTCTTGTAATGTTCGTGGGTTTTTAAAACCGGCGCATTTTCTGCAATGGCAAATGCGCTTGATACGTACTGGAAAAGTTCGCCCCATGCTGCATTTCCTGCCCCCAGTTTCAGCTTGTCTTGGAGCATAACATCCACCGTCTCAACAGCAGTCGCCCATTGGTGCTGCCATTTTGTGCGGATCTGTAGCTCAACGAGCAAGCCCTTGTACTGACGGGCATTTCCGGTACGGTCAAGAGTGTTGTTGTAGGCAAAAACAATGTGTACACCTCGATATCCGTCTGGCTTTGGTTCGTTTATATAATCTTTGACATTTCGAATCTCGTGGCTAAATCTTCCCTTTTCCTCATATTGAGACTGAAGCTTCCGGACGTCCTCTATTGAATCAAGGATAGCTCGTACGCCTCCGATATCCTGCATTTGCGATAATCTCATTGAAAACCGCTGTAGTTTGTAGATTATCGTTGGCAAGCGTTTCAGGCGCTGGGCCACCACTGCATTTTTATAGCCTTTTGTTTTCAATCGAAGCGTCGCGTTGAAAGTGTTAATCGGATAAGCGTGACAAACACGCCAAGCATTTACCACCTCTACAGCGGCGTTATATTCTTTTGAGCCAAGTCTCGCGGTCGCCAAAGTTTTACCTGCTTTATTAACGCTTTATTAACTTCTTCGTGTGAAACAAGCGGTACCGATGGAAACGACATTAGCCGATCTCCTGCATGATGGCGTGGGTGCGGGAGAGGATGGTGATGATGCGCTGGTAGTGGGTAATGTCGTTGCTGGTGAGGGTGTGGCCACGGCGGTCTTTCAGCCACTTTTGCGCTGGCTGGTAGCCGCCGATGTAAAATTCCCAGGCCAGCCGCGGTACGTTGCCAAAATACTGGGTGTCGTTTATGTAGACTCGACCGATTTCGGTCTGGGATGAGTCTTTTGCCTCTGGTGACTTCACCTCGGGTTGAAAAGCAACTTTCTCGACAGTGTTTGTGCCCGGCACCAGATAGTTCGTGGTGGTCTCGTGCGACTCTGCCGAAGTCATGAGGTGCAGTTCCCTCAGCCGCCGCCCCAGCGGCACGAGCCTATCAAACTCCTCTTGTGTCGGTACAGGCACCCGAGGAAAATCAACAATTAAAAAGTTGTTGTACTTTGAACGGTAGCTCGGACTATGAAGAATGGCATAGATATAATCAGTGACGGATACTGGCTCAATAACCCCAGTAAGCTGGGAGCAGAGAATGCTCAAAGTGTCTTCATTCATGTTTAGGGTCTTTTCGTCGTCTCCTTTGAATAGGTAGAGGGGGTAATAACTACAGCCACCTAAGTTCCAAGAAAGATTCCAGTCGCCCAGCTTATTTGTAATAAATACATGCGCAAATTGTAAGCCATATGTCTGACGCGACATCACAAGAGCAAAATTATCTTTGCCGAGTAAGTTCTTTGCCAAATTTGACTGTGTTCTTGCAATTAACATCGGATCATAATAAACGGTTCTATTGTCAAAATTTCTGTACTGTATTTCGATGAATTTTTCATTTTTTATGCCTTCTTTGCGGAGATACACGCGCGTATTATTGAGATTCCATTTATCTTTGTCTTTCAGTTTTAAGCCGTATTTTTTGCAGATCTGATCATCGCTCAATTCTGTTTGAATAAGGTCTGAGAGTCTTTGAGTGAGTTCGGATTGGTTTCCAATTATGAACGAGTCTTTCTTAGTAAGAACACCGTTACCGTGTTCGAGAAACAAATCCTTTATAGAAACAAATTTTTCATAGATAATTTTTGTTGCAGTATCCTCATGTCCAAATACTAACGTTTTTTGATCCAGCTCAAGCTGCTTCCACGACAGCTTTCCGCTATTTAAATATGAAAATTTGTCTTTTCGTTTTCCTCTAATCTCGGCAAAATATACACTTTTTTCCTCATATTTATTTACGGGCTTTTTAATCGCTAAGATTATGCTAACACCTTGCATGATATCAAACACATTTTCGTCGTCTTGAGTACCTTGCTTTTTCTTTAGGTTCCCATGAAGATCTAGGATGAAAATTTTATCAAACGTTTTGGTCAGGTGCCACCGTAAGCCTCTAAAAGTCGGATTCCCCAAATAGGCATGATTCGTGATGAAAGCAACAATACCACTACCGTTTCGTTCAACCATATCCTCAGCAAATGCGATAAATTTCACGTAGTCATCATTTAGCCACTTGTAATTTTGCTCTTGGAGCGTCTGAGTGCCTCCCGGCTCTACCTTGTACTTGTTTACGAGTGAATTCGCAAATACAGTATTGTTGGAGCTCTCCCCGCTGTACGGGGGGTTGCCCATGACGATCATGATGGGTTGGGTGGTTTTGATATCGGCTGCAAGTTTTGATTCGGTGGCGATGGCCTGGCCGAGGCCGAGTTCTAGCCGCTGCTGGTAGGGTGTTCCCTCCTCGAGAGTATTCGTGAGGTAGACGTTCAAACGTTCGTTACCCAGGTCAGTTACGCCGGTCTCCTGCAAGGTCATACCGAGTTTTAGGT
>CAYZZH010000038.1:0-10574 GCA_964483005.1 uncultured Candidatus Saccharibacteria bacterium
TCTTTGAGACGACCCCACTCATCAAGCCTCCGGCGGAGCCGGAGGTGTCTCACTGGGCGAGCATTTCGATTACACTTGCCCGGGGTATTTCATTGTTTTCTGCTATTTCTGGAAAAATGGGTTTTGTGGGGGTGTATTTGCCAAACGCAGCGGCAATGTCGAGTATTCCTGGCGCAACCGCGTCGAGTAATCTGTTTGGCCCACGCTGGGGTATGGCATCTGCTGTGAGGTCTTGCCATGCGGCGTGTTGTGCGGATTCTTGCAATGTTTCAAACGTGTTCATACTAACGGTTGCAGCCTATTTTACTACTGGGTCAGGTATCGTTGCCAGCCTTGTTTTTGGAGGGTGGCGTCGGCGGCGAGGACGGCGGCGTGTTGATGGGCGCGAAATGTCTCGTATTTTTCGGCGAGGGTGGCATCGAGAAGCGCGAGGATTTCTATGGCCAAGAGGGCGGCGTTGCGGGCGCCGTTTTCGGGCATGGTGGCCAGAGGTATGCCAGGTGGCATTTTTATGTTGCTCCAAAAGGCTTCGTGGCCGTGGTGCTCGCGCTTTACTGGCACGGCAATCACCGGTAGCAGTGTGCTGCTGGCCGTCATGCCGGGCAGGTGTGCTGAACCGCCTGCCCCGGCGATGATAATCTTTAGTCCACGTTCGGCGGCGGTACGAGCGTACTGCTCCATAACATCTGGCGTACGGTGTGCCGAAACGACGCGCATTTCGTAAGACACAGCAAATTCGTCGAGCACTTTTGCTGCCTCGCTCATGATGTCGAGGTCGCTATCTGACCCCATGATTATACCGACGAGGGGCAAGTTACTCATATGACTATCCTTTCAAAGTTAAATCGTAAGCGCAAATCTCTAAACTTTACGCATGTACTGGAGAGAAATCCTAACTTCGAAATACTAAACTCTAAACAAGCACGAATGTTCAAAGCATCAAAACCAGCTTCATTCATCTCACTGTTATCCTGAACCTGCTTCAGAGCCTGCTCCTGGCTTGGCCGGGTGATGCATGCGCTGCTACGAGCTATAGTCTGAAAAATCGCATGGATTCCGGATCCCCGTACATTCGACGGGGTGCGACGAGTCCGGAATGACAGTGTTTGAGATACTACGTTTTTTCTTTTTTCGGAAGATCCTTCGACTCGCTGTGCTCGCTCAGGAGGACACAGTGTGGCACAGTGCTGTGCGACGGTTTTAAGATTTAAAATTTTGGATTTGTTTCGGATTTCGAGTTTCGAGTTTCGGATTTTTCTGGTCATACAGAAAACGCCTTTCGGGCTTGGCGGGCCAGTTTTTGGGCGGTTTCGACGCTGTCGGCGGTGACGGTTATATGGCCCATTTTGCGGTCGATTTTGGTGGGGCTTTTACCGTACAGGTGCAGGCTTGCGCCTGGGATAGCCAAGACGTCAGAGGTGCCTTTTACCTGAGTCGGGCTGTCGCGCTCCCCTAGCACGTTTATCATGACGGCTGCGGGCACCACCAAACTGGTGTCACCCAGGGGCAAACCGGCAATGGCGCGAATGTGCTGTTCGAACTGGCCGGTGCGGCAGGCTTCGGTGGTGTAGTGGCCGCTGTTGTGCACACGAGGGGCGATTTCGTTGACTAGCACCTTGCCGTCACGCGTCAAAAACAGCTCTATGCCAAAGGTACCGGCGCCACCAAGCAGTTCGGCCACCTGGCGGGCGACGGCCTCGGCTTTTTGCGTGACCTCGGCAGAAACAGGGGCTGGCACCAGCACTTCGGTGCAAATGTTGCGCTCGTGCACGGTCTGGACGATGGGGTACAAGGCAACTGCACCGTGCATGTCGCGGGCGACCATCACGGCCAGCTCGCGTTCGAAATCTACCAGCCCTTCGGCGTAGAGCGCTTTGCCGTCAAACTTGACTAGTGCCTCAGCAAGCTCTGTTTCGTTCCGCACCACCATGTTGCCACGGCCGTCGTAGGCACCGTGGCGGGTTTTTACTATCATCTGTCCGCCAAAGTGCGCGAGGGCATCCCGGGCGGAACGCTCCCCTGTTATTTCGGCAAATGGGGCTACCGGCACACCATGTTCGTGCAGAAATTGCTTTTGGGCAAACTTGTCCTGCACGAGACGAATGGTGGACGGCGCAGGGTTTACGACTGCCCCGCTCTGCTCAAGCTTGGCCAGGACCTCGGCGTCGAGGTGCTCGATTTCGACGGTCAGATAATCGGCAGTGGCGGCGAGCTCTTTGAGGGCTTTTTTATCGTACAAGTTCGCAACAATTTGCCGGGCACCAACTTGCTCGGCCGGACAGGTTTCGCCGGGGTCTACTACTATCACATCAAACCCGAGTGGCTTGGCCGCAAGCGTTAGCATGCGCCCGAGCTGCCCGCCCCCGACAATGCCTATAGTGGTTGTGCTAGTGGTAGTAGTACCAGTACTCATTTTTCTATGATAGCATTTGCGCGCGCTACTTGTGCAACAAATGCCGCCGTGACATACTTATACCACTATGCAAAGAGCGATAGAGCGCCAACGTTTGCGAGTGGATAGGAAAACGCTATAGACGGCTGGGTATAACATGATATAACATGATTAGAGAAAAAGCGGTTCGCAAAGAACAGATTATTTTGTACCAGGGTGAGGCGGTCTACGGCGTGCAGGTGATACGCTGCGGTATGGTGCGGGCCTACACTATTTTAAGCAATGGGAGCGAGGTAAATGTTGCGCTGTACGGCCCGGGTGATTATTTCCCGGTCGAAACGGCGTACGACACCGCGCCAGGAACGCTGTTTTACTACGAAGCACTCACCGACGGCACTATTGCCACCATGAACGAACAAGAGTTTCGTGCCGAGCGGGCGGCTAACCCGCAGACATCGTACGAAGACAGCAAGCGCTATGTGGGCGCGCTACTGCATGTCAACGCTTTGGGTCAGGCGACGGCCTACGACAAACTCGGGCATAGCTTGCGTTACCTCGCCATGCGGTTTGGGGAGCCGCTGAGCGGCAAGGGGTTTTACCGTATTGGCATGAAACTTACCCAACAAGACCTGGCAAACCTTTGCACCATGTCGCGCGAAACCGTTAGCATTGAGCTGGCGCAGCTGAAAGCTAAAAAAGCAGTCATCGAAAAAACCAAGCTGTACACTGTGAATGTCCCGCTGCTCAACCAGCTGCTTGGCGACGAAGACTTTAGCCCCTTGCAGTTGTAGAACGACCGTAGGTCTGGTGGTGCAAGGAAACGATTTTCGGGCATTTGCCTTGTTTGGTGCTATTCGCCCAGCGTGTCGTGCAAGACGCGGACGAGTTCGGGTGGGGTTGCCCAGGCTTTTAGCATGTAACGCGTGGCGCCGAGCTGCATAACTTGCTCGATTTCGGTTTTTGAGTCGAGGTTGCTAAACACAATAATGGGTATGTCGCTGCTGTTTTCGAAATGTTGCAAAAACTCGCGGCCGCCCATAATTGGCATAAGCAAGTCGAGCAAAATAATGTCTGGGGTAAAACTTTTGACGATTTCGAGGGCTTCTTGCCCGTTAAACGCGACCACGACGTCGTAGTCGTTTTTGCGCAGCATTATGGCAAACGCATCGCTTAGGGCAGCATCGTCCTCGACGAGTAAAACTTTTTTGGGTTGTTTCATAGGCCTTAGTATAGAGGTCAGCTCGCTGTGCTTCTGTGAGCTGCACAACATTTTGGTCGTTCGCCGCGCGAGGTGCAACGCAGACGGTTAGTCGGCGAGGTCGATAACGTTGTGTTCGGTTTTGGTGTAGACGGGGATGGTTAGGGCAAAGCGCGCGCCTTTCCCTGGCTGAGTTGTAACGGTGATGGCGCCGCCGTGGGCTTCTGCCAGACGCTGTGCGAGGTACAGCCCAAGGCCGCTCCCACCCTCCTTACTAGACAGGGCGTTTTGGATGCGGCTAAACTTTTTAAACAACTTGTCGCGGTCCTTTTCGGCAATCCCCACCCCGTGGTCGGCGACGCTTACCACGGCGTGCTCGTCTTTTTTGGTGAGGCGGACGGTTATGGCGCTGTCGTTGTACGAGTATTTCAGCGCGTTACTAATAAGATTTTCGATAATCATACGTACAAAACGCTCGTCTGCGACTACAGTTAGTTCTGCGGGCTGTTTTGTTTGGATTGCAATGTTTTTTTGGGCGGCGGTTTCGCGCATGGTGTCGACGATGTCTTCGGTAAGCTTGACCAGGTCGACCATGTTTGGCTGCACAATCAGCTGGTTGGCGTCGGCCTTGGCCACGTATAGCAGCTGGTCGATGATTTCGAGTTGACGGTCGTTCGAAAGATAGGCTTTGTCGGCAATAGTACGTTGTTCGTCGGTGAGCTCACCAAAATAGCCTTGCCGCAGCATGCCCAAGTACTGCTTTACACCGCTCGCTGGGGTACGCAGCTGGTGGGAAGTAAGGGCCAGTAACTCGTCTCTGGTTTGTTGCAGCTCGGTTTGGTGCTGTGTTTTGACTGCTTGCAGCCGGCTGCGAAGCAGCAAAAACACGAGGGCGCCAAGTATGGTGCTGGCGCCAAGCCCGTACAAAAACAAAAACATTGGGTCGGCCTGTTTGCCGACAACACTCTTGGGCACCGCCAGCTGCACCGTCCATCGGCGCGAACCAAGCTCAACCGTCTGGGCAATGCGCTCTAGCGGTCCACTCGTTTTTGCACGCGCTTCGTATATAAAAGCAGGCGACGCGGTGGTTGTGTCGGACAGCGTGTAGTTTATGCCGAGGGTGCCCAGTGTGTTTGTTTGCTTTGCCAGCATGTCTTTGACGCGGATGGCAACGTACACATAGCCGACCAGTCGCTCGCGACGCTCTGCGGTGGAGGCAGGCGTAAGACCATCACGGTAAATTGGGTAGTACAGCAGCACGCTTTTTGGGGGTGCAATGTTGGCCCCGGTTTCGTCTTGTTTGAGTACAACTGGTGCGGTGAGGGCAAACGTGCCGCTGTCACGGGCTTGCGTCATGGCGGTGCGTCGGGTGGGTTCGGAAAACATGTCGTAGCCAAAGGCGCGCTTGTTGGTGGCGTTAAATGGTTCGATAAAACTAATCGAAGTGTATTCGCTGCGATCACCACCCGGGTATACGGCAAAGTCGGGGTAGCCTTCGTCTCTAATTTTTTGCGTGTAGGCGGGTAAGTCAGCCGCCGGTATGTACTGTGTAAACCCTATGCACAATATGCCGGGGAAAGACTCGTGCACGTAGCTGGTTTCGTAAAACTGCTGCCAGTTTTGGCGAGTAATGGCTTCGCTGCTTTTGACGTGGACTGCCGTTGCCCCAGCGAGCAGTATTTGCTGGTAGGCGGCAAGCTTACTTTGTATGTGGTTGACTGTTCCGCGTAGCTGCAGTGTTTCTGCCGTCACAAAGTCGCGTTTTTGGCGCTCTTCGACGGTGTGCACATATATATATGTCGTTAGTACGCCCAGGCCGGTGACCAAGATTGCGATAATAGTCGTCAAGGTAGTGAGGTCTTTGAGCGAGCGTTTTCGAAAAATGCGTGTGATACGTTGGTGCATGTACTAAGCCTACCAGATACGGCCGCCTTAGTTGTGTGAGCTAGACAACATAATTTGCGTGGCAAAGCTCATAGTTTGGTGGTGGACAACGACGTAGGATAGGGATAGTTCACTGGCACGCTCTTTTACAAACAGGCATCGTTTGCGGCCACCGGCAAGTGGCGGGTATGTCTTATTACACAATCAATCGCACAACTAATGTTCGCAACCACGAAACCAACCAAAGAATTAACCAGATACAAGAGAAAGGAAAACACCATGAAGCAACCACAACTCGAAAACCGTATTACCCAGTTTTTGTCACGCAAGTCACGTGAGTTTCCCGAAATCTTTGTCGACCAGATGTAGAACTGTAAGGGGCGGGCCTGCCCGCCCTGCCAAGTCAACCGGAATACATCCGCTCGACTCGGCTTCCCACCTCTAAAGGCTGCGCTACCGCTGGCTGACACCTAACGGTGCTGACAGTGGTGACTACGCCGAACGGGGTGGTAACTATCACCTACAAACTACCAACTATAAACTACAAACTATCAAGGAGTAATTACTATGAATATTATCGTTTGGATCATTTTTGGCGCACTCGCTGGCTGGATCGCATCACTTATTATGGGCACAGACGCTCGCCAGGGCGCTATTGCAAACATACTGGTCGGTATTGTCGGCGCATTTGTCGGCGGCTGGATTATGCAAATGCTTGGCAAGAGTGACGTAACCGGCTTTAACTTGTACAGCCTGCTTGTCGCCATTGGCGGCGCGGTGCTGCTCTTGTTTGCTTACCGTAAAGTGACCAGAAGCTAGGAACGCACGCCGTGCCTATCCTGTCATTTTGCAAACGGACCATTTTTTATGTGATGTGGGCGATTGGACTGGAAGGCATGGCGTTTTTTTACGACCTGTTTTTCCATGACCGTCCCAGTCACGCGTTTTGGAACGAGCAGTACAATTGGCTGCCGGTTGTCGCGACGGTTGTCGTGGCTTCGCTTGCACTGAGCGTACTGCATGTTGTACTGGAACGTCGCCGACCGCTGCGCTACCGCTTGCCTGCTGCCAGTTATGGCCTGGAACGAGCGGGAGTTTAGTTTAAGGGGCGGGCTCACCCGCCCCTCCAAGTCAACCGGAATAAATCCGGTTGACTTAGCTCCCCACCTCTAAAGGCTGCGCTACCGCTTGCTGGTCGCCTTCGGCTCTAGTTTTAAGGGGAAGACTATCGTCTTCCCCGAGCCCAGTGCGGAATAAATCCGCCCTGAGCCCTCCCCATCTCACCTAAAGGCTGCGCTAGCGCTTGCTGGTCGCCTTTGGCCCCCCATGTGGTGATTATTCGGGCCGGGAGGCGTGTTGCGAGGCGTCATGAGCGGTTACGCTCGTGGCGCATCACGTCAAATATATTAATTGGAAAGAGAGTAAAACCATGGTTCAACAATCACAGGTCGACGTCACGCGTGAGCGCGGCTACGACGAACAAGGTAACGAAGTGCAGTCGCAACGCGTAGTGCGTCACGACGAGCACACCGCCAGCCCATCGGGTGTGGCAAGCAATGTTATATGGCTGGTGTACGGTGTGGTCGCAGGACTGCACGTTATACGCATGCTGTTGTCGCTACTTGGCGCAAACAGCAGCAATGCCTTTGCCAGCTTTATTTACACGGTAACCAACCCGTTTGTGGCGCCGTTTCGTTCGCTTTTTAGCGTCGACACAACGGTTGGCAACGGGCTTGGCCGTTTCGAGGTAGAGACACTGGTTGCGTTGATTGTGTACGGTTTGATAGCCTGGGTGCTCGTCAAACTGGTGCGGGTCAAAAAAGACCCAGCGGTGGCGTAAAGCGCCAAAATCCGTCCTCATATATGGGGGCGGATTTTTGTTTGTCGTGTTTTCGCGTATTTGCGTGTTGCATCGGGGGGGCATTTCCCCGTACTATGAGCGAATATGTCTGCAAACCTACGGCTTTTTGGCGACGAATACGACATGCTGAGCCGTGCGTTTGAAGCGGCCGACATGGCGTGGTGGTTTATGGAACTGCCCTCTGGCGCCATCAACACCAGCGACCACAAAAGCAAAATGCTTGGGTTTTCTGACCCCTCGGCTTTTGTACACTACACAAGCTACACCGACCTGCTGCACCCCGACGACTACGAAAAAGCCATGCAAGCCATGCGCGATCACCTCGAGGGCAAAGCACCGTTTTACGAGGTACAATATCGCATAAAAACGGCGGCGGGCGTGTACGTCACCTTTTACGACAAAGGCCGGATTGTCTCGCAAAAAGACGGTGACACCATTATTGCCGGTATTGTTATAAAAGTAAACGATACACCACTAAGCAACTAACATTCGGCTTCCCCACCCAGCCCTCACCGGCCAAAACCAGCCAAGACTTTCGCAGTATATCCAGATATACTTTGTCAGTCTTGGCTGGTTTTGACTCGGCGATCATCTACGTGGAAAAACCGAATGTCAGTTGCTTAGTAGTGCACACTCCAAAAAAACTTGTAATCTCGTAACTCTTAACTCTTAACTCTTAACTATGTATACTACTAGCTATGAGCACACACATACTTGAGGGGACAGCGTTTGATTTGCCTGGTCAGCGGGCGGTATATCACGGTAAGGTGCGAGACGTCTACGACTTTGGCGACCGGCTTATGTTGGTAGCAAGCGACCGCTACAGCGCGTTCGACCGCATACTCGCGGCCGTGCCAAACAAAGGAGCACTGCTCACGGCCATGAGCCAGTGGTGGTTTGAACAAACGGCGCACATTGTGCCAAATCATATTGTGTCGTACCCCGACCCCAACGTTATGGAATGTCGCAAGCTCGAGCGTGTGCCGCTCGAAATGGTCGTGCGCGGCTATATTACGGGCGTCACCAACACCTCGCTGTGGCACACCTATAGCCAAGGGCAGCGCGACTACGGCAGTTTTACTCTGCCCGACGGGCTACGCAAAAACGACAAACTGCCCGCGCCCGTTCTTACCCCGACAACCAAATTTGAAACACACGACCGCAACCTCACCCCCGACGAGGCGGTGGCCGAAGGGCTGTTGAGTGCCGAGGTTTGGGAACGGGTTAGCAGTATTACGCTTGACCTGTTTCGGTTTGGTCAGCAAACAGCCGAGGCCAAAGGCTTACTGTTGGTCGACACCAAGTACGAGTTTGGCCTGTCTCCCGAGGGCGAAGTGGTGCTAATAGACGAAGTACACACACAAGACTCATCGCGCTACTGGCTGGCCGAAACCTACGCCGCTCGTATTGCTGCTGGTCAAGAACCCGAAAACTACGACAAAGAGTTTTTACGACTTTGGTACAAAGAGCGGTTTGACCCATACGCCGAGACGCCCGCGCCCGAGGTGCCGGCCGAGGTAATTGCCGAACTGGCCCGTCGCTATCAGTTTGTGTACGAAAGCCTTGCCGGTACGGCGTTTGTGGTGCCTGACACGACCAACATTGCCGCTCGCATCGAAACCAACCTGGAGCGTGCGCTGCAGGAGACCGCGTAATGCCGACAAATGTGCGAGGACTGTCCTTTCACAAAGAAAGCATGATTTTTGCACATCACAAGATGTATAACAGCTTTGTGAAAGGACAGTCCTCGCACATTTGCTGCCCGTGGAAAGGAGCCCTACAATGAGTCTACAACCGCTTGATTTACCAACCCCCACCGAAGACACTCGCTTCAACAGCATTGACCCGCTCGACGGCCGGTACTACGACCCAGAAATAGCCCGGTATTTGTCTGAGCGCGCTCGCGTCTTAACGCAGGCACATATAGAGGCGGCGCTGGCCTACGGTTTGGCCGAGTTTAGGGTGTGTAGTGTCGAAGTGGCTCAGCAGATCGACGCTGCCAGCCGGAAGCTTTGTGTGGAACAAGTCGCCGAAGAGGAAAAAACCACCCGACACGACGTAAAAGCCATTGTAAACACCATCAAAAAAGAGCTGCCCGAGACGGCTCAGCCCTACGTGCATTTTGGTGCGACGTCGTACGACATTGTCTCGACGGCGATGAGTTTGCAGCTGCGGCGGGCCGTGCAAGAACTAGTACTACCCCGGCTGGAAAACGTACGGCAGACACTGGCCGAGCTGGCAGAGCGCTACGCCGACACGGTGCAGATTGGCCGCACTCATGGCCAGCACGCCGTGCCGATTACCTTTGGCTACATGCTTTCAACCTATGTGCACCGTCTAGGCGATAGCATGCAGCACCTCCAAACACTTGCCGGTGAGCTCAAAGGTAAATTCTCTGGCGCGACGGGCACGTACAACGCCCTTTCGGTGTTTGTCGACGACCCGCTGGCGTTTGAAAAAACCGTGCTCGGTTATGTTGGGCTAGAACCGACCCCGGCCGCAACACAAATCGTCCCGGCCGAAGGCTACATACGGCTGCTCGACGAGCTGGCCATTGCCGCTGGCGTTATGGCGAACCTCTCGCACGACATGCGCAACCTGCAGCGTAGCGAGATTGGCGAGGTGCGCGAGCGCTTTGAGCCGGGTCAAACTGGCAGTAGTACTATGGCGCACAAACGCAACCCATGGAACTTCGAAAACGTGATCGGCATGTGGAAACAAGTGACCGCGCAGGTGGTAAATGCCAACCTTAACATATCGAGTGAGCACCAGCGCGACCTGACCGACTCGTCTTCTGCCCGCTTTTACACGACGTCGTTTGCCCTGGTGGCTTCTATGGCAAAACGCCTGCACGAGGTGATGAGCAAAATCGAAGTTGACCCAGAAGCCATGCAACGTAACCTGTACCTGACCAAAGGCGCCATTGCGGCCGAACCACTGTACCTGCTGCTCGAAAAATACGGTCACACCACCGCGCACGAGGCGGCAAAGGCCCTGGCCCACGAGGCAATGGCACAAAACGTACCCCTGTACCAAGTGGCCTCCCAGGCGAAATCCATTGCCGACTACTGGGCCAAATTTACCGAGGCCGAACGCACCCTCATCCAATCCCCCGAAACCCACTACACCGGCCTGGCGGCCCGTAAGACGTACACAATCATCAACTTGTAATCATTGAAATAGAGACTTAATAGACAAAATTCGTGTAAAAACCATCCTATAACAACCTGAAAAAACTT
>CAYZZH010000039.1:0-9946 GCA_964483005.1 uncultured Candidatus Saccharibacteria bacterium
CTACGTTCGGATGCTGCTGGGGTATCAGGTTAGGGTTTCTTGATTCACGTTAGAGAAATCTTGACAAGACCAGAGGCGAGCCAAATACTTGGCGCGTTCCACTACCCTGACACCCTCGCCGCAAGTGGCACAACCAACAGATTACGACCTATTATTGTAAACGAAATTTTAGGCAAACAAGCAAGAAAAATCGGCTATATAGACGGAACAGACGATGTGTCAGCAATAGTAGATTGTGCCACCCAGGCAAGCAGCGTCCAAAAACAGCCGCTCGTGTTCCGGGTGGTCTTTGGTGCGACAGAACAAGCCTCTGTGAGAGCCCTCAGCTATCCGCTACCGGCACTACAAGCCATGCAACGTATCTCTGAAAAAACTGGGCTCACTAGCTACGCTCAGATTATTTTTGCCCACCATACAACCAGCAGGCTCAATAAACTGACGCCGAGCAAGGTAACCGAAGAGTTGGCTCACATTGCCGCTGGTATACGCCGCATTGTCCGACACATGGACCTTGCCGAAAGAGTCGGTTTTTACGACGACAGTCCTCTGCACTTTGACGCTGTCCGCGACGCAGCGCCGGTACTGACACGCGTCGCATCCGATGAATTTTTGCAAACGCTCAACCACAAAGGATTACACGACGAACCACAGGCTAGCCGTCTCTATGCAGCTGCTCACTATGTCTGGCACGACAGCGACTCACCCAACCTACGACAGCTCAGTGGTGCTACCATTCCTCAAGGCGCACCGATAGACTTTGGCTGTATTCAAGAAAAATATTTTAGGAATGCGCGGCGGCTTATTGCTCAGGCACTTGGCGCAACTAGCATAGCCCCTCAAATATACACTAGACATAGAATCCCTCCCTACTACATGGCCCGAGGTGGCGATATTGCCTTAGCAAACTACAACGCTCCTGAACACAACACTCTCGTCTTGGCTCCTGCCGTACAGGCAGACATTCGCTATCTAGAGCAGTCGATTGGGGAAAAAGAATTTCGAGAAATGGTACTCGATGTCTAAGGCAATATATGTGCTCGGCGGTATGGGTCCGCAAGCTTCCCTTGAGTTTTACCGGCTGTTGATTCATACCGCCCAAAGTGTCTACCACGCGAAAAACAACGATGATTACCCGGAGGTAGCAATCCACTCTATTCCTGTGCCCGATTTTATCGGCGACCAGTCACAGCAAAATGCAGCACTCACTATGCTACAGCAAAGAGTGAAATCTATTGACGAAACGCTCTTTAGCACTCTTGCGATTGCCTGCAATACGGCACACTTGTTAGCCCCTGCCTTACAGCAAAGCACCTCGCTGCAATTTGTTTCGATGATCGATCAAGTAGCGATAGTAGCGTACCAAAAAAGAGTGCGGAAAATTGGTCTACTTGCATCCCCCACGACGATCAAGTCTGGGCTGTACAATGCTGCGTGTGCATCGTTTGGTATAACAGTGGTTGTGCCGAGTTCTGAGCAGCTCAACACGATCGAAGCAGCCATACGTGCAGTGATTGCCTGTACAGACATTCACCCTTACCAACAAGCGCTGAGAGATATTGCCGCGACGCTTATTGGGCGAGGTGCCGAGCTGATCGTACTCGGTTGTACAGAGCTCCCAATTGCCTACGGAGAAACCAGTGACGAAACTACCGTAAGCTCTCTCAGAGTGTTGAGCGATGCTGTACTAAAGCAGTATTACGAGGGCTAATGATACTACACAGCTCTGTTTCGGCTTTTACAGCATGTTTACGCACTATGGGATTAACGAGGCTACAGTGAGACTCCTTGCAACGGTGTTGCAAGGAGTCTCACTGTAGGGCGCGTTTGCGCGTTTGTACTAGACAACTAACAACATGTCGAGGGGGATGTCGTGGGGGTCATGGGGGAGGTGTGGGGTTTCGGCCCAGGTGTAGGCCAGGCCGATTTTGAGTGCGTGCGGCTGGGTGGCGAGCCAGCGGTCATACCACCCGCCGCCCATTCCCAGACGGTTTCCACCCCTGTCAAAACCAACCACCGGGATAAAAATAACGTCGAACTCGCCCTCAGGCATGGCAGCGTTTGGCGACGCGTCGCCCAAGGTAACCGGTACGTGCGGCTGCGTGCTCGCCAGCCAGGCCACCAGGGGCTCGGTACTGACCTCGCCCAAGTGAGGTTGGTTGCGGTAGACATGTGCGCGGTGTATGTCGTGCCACGCGGTTGTGTGGTCGCGCGCAAGTTTTGCAACCACACGCTCCCCCGCCTGCACGGCCTCCGCCGCCGAAACTGCCTGGCGACGCGCACAAAACACTCGCCGCAACGACGCTTTGGTTACTATACCTTGGGGTTGTCTATCGTCTTGCTCGCTCGCCATACGTACACTATAACGCGTACGTGACCGAGCGTGCCACATTTGTCGCTACCTCACGCTTTTTTACCATATCGACCCCTCACCCCTCACCATTCACCATTCATGATTCATGATTCATCATTCACCCCAATTAATGTATACTAAATACAAGCATTATGAACATCCCGCAGTTTGTTGGTTGGCGTGGCTTTGACCGTCGCCAGGTAAAGTCTGACCTTGTTGCCGCGCTCGTCGTAACGGCAATTGCCATCCCCGAGTCACTTGGTTTTGCGGCCATTGTGGGGCTGCCGGTGCAAACTGGCTTATACTGCGCCCTGCTTGCGCCGGTGGTTTTTGCCCTGCTTACCTCGTCGAAACACTTGGTAGTAGGGGCAGATTCTGCCACGGCCGCTCTGGTTGCCGCTGGGGCTGGCACGGTTGCCGTAGCTGGGACGGCCGCCTACAGTAACGCCATTGCGCTACTTGGCGTGCTGACCGGCGTGGTGCTGATAGTGATGGCGCTGGCACGGTTTGGGTTTTTGGCGGACCTTATTTCAAAACCTGTTTTTGTGGGGTTTCTGGCGGGTATTGGCGTGCAGCTTGTGCTTGGTAAGTTCCCCGAACTAGTCGGTGTCGAGGCACACGGCGCTGCGCTTGCCAAGTTTGGCCATGTGCTCACCCACCTAGGCGCGGTGCATCTTCCTACGCTCTTTTTTTCGCTGAGTCTATTTGCCGTCCTGTGGTTGTGCAACCGGCGCAAGTTACCGGGCAGTCTTGTTGTGCTTATTGTCGCGATTGTCGCCACCTATGTCGGTAAGCTGCACGAAAGTGGTGTGGCGGTAATTGGGACGGTGCCCAGCGGCTTGCCTTCGCTGGTAATCCCGCACGTTACGCTTTCGGCCATGGGGGCGCTGCTGCCGAGTGCTATTGCGATAGCGGTGGTAATTTTGGCGCAAAGTTCGGCCGTTATACGTTCGACGGCAGCACGGTTTGACGAGCCGGTCGACGACAACCGTGATCTTACCGCCCTGGGTTTTGGTAACATTGCGTCGGCACTGACCCACGGATTTGCCATAAATGGCAGCCCGCCCCGCAGCCTCGCCGCCGAAATGTCGGGCGGCCGCACTCAGTTGGTCAACGTGTTTATGGCCCTGTGTATTGCCCTGGTGCTACTTGGCGCCACACCGCTTATGCGCTATGTGCCTATGGCCGCGCTGGCGGTGATTGTGTGTAGTATTGGACTGCATTTGCTCGACCTCAAACAACTGCGCCGCATTTACCGTACTCGGCCGGCCGAGTGGCTGGTTGCCCTGATTGCTCTCGTTGGAGTTGTGCTGTTTGGCGTGCAGTACGGGGTGGCGATTGCCGTGGTGTGTTCTATTGTCGACCGCTTGCGACGACAATACCGCCCCGAAGACGCTATTTTGCTGCGCGACGGCAAGCTCGCTGACTGGGCCGAAGACCGTATTGACAAACACCATCGGTACCGTTCAAGCCCACCGGGGGTGTTGGTGTACTGGTTTGGGGGCTCGATTTTTTTTGAAAACTCGGCGTATTTTTACACCCGCATTATCGACGCTATTAACGGGGCAAAAAAGCCAGTACACCTGGTGCTTATCGACGCAGGTTCGGTTAACGACATCGACTTTACCGCCGCCGAAACCCTTAAACGGCTCGCTCATAAACTCAACAGCGACGACATACAGCTTGGCCTCGCCCATGTCCCGCCGAAACTCACGGCCCTGTTACAGCGCTACGATCTCGACGATATTATTGGCAAACAAAACATATACACTACACTCACCGAAGCAGTGTTCGACGCGCCACTTTCGCACAGAAGCAGCGTCGAAATGGTACACCGACTTGACCCGCCCAATGGCAGTTACGTGGTAATAGGCGGTGGCGTGCTCGAAGCCTTGCACCTGCGTGAAACAAACGACGTCGACCTTGTTGTTACCAAAAATCTCTACGACCTATACCACCAAAAAGGCTGGAAAGAATACGTGCAAGACGACGGCAAACGTATTTTGTCGCACAACGGCTATCAACTTATGCAAACATATGTTGGCCGCTCGCTAAAAGACCTAAAGCCTCATGCATTTACCATCGACGGCGTGCATTTTATGGGCATCGAAGACCTAATAGCCTGCAAACATACCATGGGCCGGCGCAAAGACCACGCCGATATTGTCCTGCTCGAAACCTACCTAAAAAAGCACAGTAAGCAACTATAGCCAACAAACAACGGCCAACAAACAACAAATGGCCAACACAGCAACTTCCAACGCACCCGGGTGAGAGCGTTGCCGAGTTGACCGTTGCATCGTTTGTTGCTCGTTGACCGTTGTTAGTAGACAGTGCAAACCCAAGACCCCGGGCGTAAGCACACGCAAAGGTTCCCACTCATGTTGCTACATAGCTGACCCACAGTCACTTTTGTAAGAAAGGGGTGAGCAAGCGCCACAGGCTGACCGAAGGTCACCTGTAGAGCGCCCCTTTTGTCAAAAGTAACTGTGGGTCAGGCTACATGGTGAGCCAAGACAAAAAATTAGGCTTCGGCGTCAACGATTTCGGCGTCGGCGGCGGCTCGTTGCACGGCCTCGCAGCCCTTTTTTGCCCCGTCTTTGGTGGTGTATTCTTCGCCTATTGCGACGACTTCGCCGTTACCGGCCTTGAGACGCCAGCGATACCCATTTTTGCTTTGATACACTTCAAATTTTGCCATACCGTACTCCTTGTTACACAGTCACTTTATCATGCACGAAACCGTAAAAAATGGCAAGTGGGACAGGTGTTTACAGGGTGCGCTATAATAAACTCGCGTCCTGCTCGTTTTGTGAGGTAGCTCGCAGTCTTACCGGCAGACATGCCGTACACTACCAGCCATGCAGCCACAACCAACGACACAACCTATTGCACCGAGCCAGTTCGATTCGCACGTGCCAGACCCGAGTTCTCTGCCCATTCCGGCGCTGACTGCCGAGGAATCGGCCGAGGCGCTAAAAAGTGCCATTCGGGATTCCGAAGAAATTATGGCGCAGGCTTCGACGATTTTTCCCTTGACGCTTTTCCCTCATACGCTCTCGATTGACCGCGCAAAGGTCACGGTAGCAAAACGCTTCTTTTTTCGCATGGCCGAAACCACCAGCTTTCGTATCCAAGACATTTTAAGCGCAAGCAGTACGGTGGGACCGTTTTTTGGTGGGGTCAAAATTATTACTCGGGTGATGAATAAAGAGCAAGAGACCGAAGTCGGACCGTTTTGGCGTGAAGATGCCGAGCGTATGAAACGGATTATTCATGGCTACGTAATCGCAAAACAGCGGGCAATCGACACCTCGCAGCTCGACACGCAGCACCTAGCAAAACTACTCGACGAAATCGGCCAAGACAACCGCTCGTAAGACCATCGCAGCTGGCCCACCCTTCCCTTTAGCGTATACTAGTAGCTATGATCGCTCCTCTTGCCACTACCATCGGCACGCTGTACCGGCGTATCGCCAAACCACTGCTGTTCCGCCTGCAGCCAGATGGCGTCCACGGCCGCATGATTACCGCTGCTCGCCTGGCAGCCCATGTGCCGTTTTTTGCGGCCTGTGCCAAACGAATTTTGCGGTTTGACCAGCCAGCCGTGCTCAGCCAGACGCTGCACGGCGTACGCTTTGCTAACCCAATTGGCCTGGCGGCAGGTCTCGACAAAAACGCCGAGCTACTGCCACTGCTGCCCAGTGTTGGGTTTGGGTTTGGCACGGTTGGATCGGTGACACGTGAGCCGTGCGCGGGCAACCCACGGCCGTGGTTTTACCGGCTGCCGGCACACAAGTCGTTGGTAGTACACGTGGGGCTGGCAAACAAGGGTGCAGCTGCGGTGCAGCGGCAGATAGCGCGTTGGGGTGCTCGTAAACCGCTCCGCACGTTTCCGGTGGTGGTTTCGGTGGCAAAAACAAACAACCCGCAAACGTGCAGCGACCAAGAAGCCATTGCCGACTACCTTGGCAGCCTGCAGCTGCTGCAACACGACCCGCACGTTGCGGTGCTTGAGCTTAACATATCCTGCCCTAACACCTACGGCGGCGAGCCTTTTACCGACCCTCAGCGTCTCGAACAGCTCCTGAGCGCCGTCGACGCGCTCGACATAGCCAAGCCAATTTGGGTCAAAATGCCCATTAACCACACTTGGCAAGAGTTTGACGCACTGCTTGCCGTCGTGACACAACACAACGTTCAGGCAGTAACCATCGGCAACCTTAACAAAAAACGAGACGCAATTTCATCTGACGATTTGCCATCCCAGGTGCACGGCAACCTCAGCGGTCTGCCCACCCAGGCGCTTAGCGACAGCCTTATCGAGCAAACCTACCAGCACTACGGCGACAAACTGCTGATTGTCGGCGTGGGCGGAGTGTTTACCGCGCAAGACGCCTACCGCAAACTATGCCTGGGCGCGAGTCTGGTCGAGCTAATTACCGGCCTAATATACGAAGGACCACAGCTGATTGGTCAGATCAACCGCGAACTGGCAGACTTATTCGCCCGCGACGGCTACCATACCATCACTCAAGCGATCGGTTCTGCGCACGCCCCGCGCAAACACTAACCACGTACCCCACCCTTGTTACTCTCCAGAAACAAACTGTCGGTTTCTCGTCGTTAACCCTACACCGCGAGACCCGCAAACGGGTGGGCTTTGCGCCGCTGCTGCCACTTTGCCTCAAACCGTTTGATAACGGCTTTTAGCTCGGCGTCGGAGCGTGGTTTTATAATGAATTGTGATTGTAGTATCTGGTCCATACGTTTCCTCCCGTATGATATACCTACTCTACCTGAAAAACCCCTGGCCAGCAGTAAGTAAACTCACACATCTAGCGTGACCTTTCGCACACGAGCAGTGGTGGTTATGGTCGGTTGGGAGTATACTAAGGGAACATGACAGACCACGACAAGGCGCTCTCTCACCAAGAGATTATGATTGTAATTACTGCGCTTATGCTCGCCATGTTTCTGGCGGCGCTTGACCAAACCATTGTGGCAACGGCCCTACCTAAGATTGCCCAGGAACTCCACGGGTTAAGCAAGTACTCGTGGGTGGCGACCTCGTACTTGCTGGCGAGTGCGGTGGCGACGCCGTTGTTTGGCAAAATTAGCGACATGTTTGGCCGAAAAAAGATTTTTCAAAGCGCTATCGGCATTTTTTTGCTCGGTTCTGTCTTGTGCGGCATGGCGAGCACCATGGACCAGCTAATCTATTTTCGCGCTATACAGGGCGTGGGGGCTGGCGGTATTATGACCCTGGCCATGACGGTCATTGGCGACGTGGTGCCCGCGCGTGACCGCGGCAAATACCAGGGGTTTATCGGGGCGGTTTTTGGTATATCGAGCATCGTTGGACCGCTGCTGGGCGGGCTTTTTACCGACCATCTTAGCTGGCGATGGGTGTTTTACGTGAATCTTCCGCTGGGGATTGTTGCGCTGTTTGCCATTGCGGCGCGGCTGCACCTGCCGGTGCGTAAGGCACATCATAGTGTGGATTATCTTGGGGCAATGCTTATGGGCACCAGCGTAGTGTGCCTGCTGCTGGCGCTGGTCTGGGGCGGCGTGGATTACCCGTGGGGCTCACGGCAAATTGTGGGGCTTCTGGGGGCGGCCTGGGGCTTAGGCGCGCTCTTTTTTGTGCGTGAGCGATATGCGCGGGAGCCAATATTGCCGCTGCACTTGTTTCGAAGCCCGGTGTTTTTTGTTTCGGTTTTACTCAGCGCCATGCTTGGGGTGGTAATGTTTGGCGCGCTCGTGTTTTTGCCCGAGTACCAGCAGGTGGTGCGCGGCGACTCGGCGACCAAGTCTGGGCTAATGCTGTTGCCAATGGTGGCCGGGCTAATGGTGGGCTCGATTGGTTCGGGGCGTATTATTAGCCACATCGGCCGATACCGCTTGTTTCCTATTATCGGCACGGGCTTGGTCGCGGTAACGTACTGGCTGTTTAGTCATATTACCGCGACGACACCTCGTCTAGAGCTTGGGCTATGGATGGTTTTACTCGGGCTCGGGCTTGGTTGTGTTATGCCCGTTACCATACTTGCCGTACAAAACGCGGTGCGCCGGGACGAAATGGGTGTGGCGACTTCGGCGGTAACGTTTTTTCGCTCTATTGGCAGCAGTGTTGGGGCAGCGCTGTTTGGCGCTATTATTGCCAACCGGCTGGTGCACCATCTTGCCACGGCACCGGCAACTGGTGCCGTGCCTGGTACCAAAATTACGGGGAACCTCGACAGCCTGCAGCACCTTCCGCCCGCTGTGCACGACGCAGTCGTACGGGCTTTTGCGTTGTCGTTTGGCGATGTGTTTCGCTACGCTATTCCCTGCGCGCTGCTTGCCCTAGTGGTGGCGCTATTTTTACGCGACCTCCCGCTTAAAGACGGCCATAACCCCGTAGTAACCGAGTGACTAACTCGAACCCGACGTAAACGTCGGGTTCTTAAGGGGAGGGCTCGCCCTCCCCGCTCTGTCAAACGGAATAAATCCGCTTGACAGAGCTCCCCACCCCTAAAGGCATCGCTCTCGCTCGCTGGTCGCCTTCGGCTCCTTACAGTGGTGTTTATGTCGAACTGAGGTTATCTGGCACATTTTACACGCTGGGCCAGATGACTTTGCCCAAAATGTCTTCTTTTTGCACTAGGCCAAAATGGCGGCTATCGGTACTCTGAGACGGATTGTCGCCCCTTACATCGTATTTGCCACGCTCTAACGACCGTACCCGTTTAATCTTTTCCCGGCCATCGTGTACGATAACAACGACATCTTCGGCTTTATACTGCTTTTTTCGCATGACTACTACAACCTGCTTAGGCTCGAGCACCGGCCACATACTCTTCCCTACCACACGCCGTACCAAGATAAACTCCCTGCGCCCCTTCCTTGCCTCCTTGACTCTTTGACTCATACCGCTAGTTTTTCGTCGTTGCCCAAAATATGTCTGCGATGTCGTCGATCATAGCCAAAAGCTTGTCTGCCTCGGCCACATCGAGGTGGTGTTTGCACTCACCCGCTTGCTTGGTCGCCAGCCAAAACTTGGTGTGTAGGTCTGGGTACTTTTCTAGGTGTGGTGGTTTAAAATAGTCGGTCCACAGCACCCACAGATGGTGTTTTACCAGCTCGGCGCGCTGCTCTATAAGTATGACGGCGCGCATTTTGTTGTGCTCGTCCAACCCCTCGTATTTTTCCATCATGGCCTTGACGCTCTCGGCCTCCACCCGCGCCTGCGCTGGGTCATACACCCCACACGGCAAATCACAATGCGCATACACCGGCTTAATCCCAAATCGTTTCATAGCGTTCCTCCAACTTACTACTCCCTAAAGTATAAACCATTGCGTATATAAGGAAACGTGATATAATTTTAACATGAATCCAAATGCCGCTCGTAGCCCTCAAGCGTGACACCCCTAGTACCTCCCCACATCTAAACCTTCGGGTGGTATACTGTAGTTGACAGTAAGCGGAGAAATAAACATGAAAAAGTACGTTATACAGCTTACGCGTGAAGAGCGTTCTCAGTTGGAGTCAATTGCGACTTAATAGACAAAATTCGTGTAAAAACCATCCTATAACAACCTGAAAAAACTT
>CAYZZH010000040.1:0-9598 GCA_964483005.1 uncultured Candidatus Saccharibacteria bacterium
CGCAGCACACGATACATGGAGCATTTACTGGGGTGGTAAGTGCGATTGCCCTGCTCACAAGGAGTTTTTAATCTCCAAGATGTCTTGGGATTGATTCGTGCAGTCCGTGACTATACGGACTTTAGCGAAGATAACGATCCATACGGAGAGCACGATTTTGGCTCTCTCGACTGGGAAGGCCAGAAGATATTCTGGAAGATCGATTACTACGATCCAGCATTTGAGGGTTGGGCCGATCCACTCAGTGATGAAGTGGAACGGGTACTCACCGTCTATCTCGCAGAGGAACATTAGTTCCACTTTTTTAGTCCTGGGTGTGACTGAAAACCGCCCGAAACCACATTAAGTTTTAGGAGAATGATATGCATTACTTAGTAACACTGATAGTTGAGGGCGAAACCGCCATAGACGCAAATGACATGGCAGATACGACGATGATGGATCTAGTCGAATGGAAAGAGTTCGATTGGTACACCACTGAAGCAGAAAACAGTCGATGGCCTAACTGCTGGAAACCGATAAAACTGAGCACCAAGAAAGCACAGGTACTGGTGAATCGTGCGATGCAAGAGCAGCTTGATGAGTTTAAGCAAACGATGTCTACCATCCGCATCATGCTAGATAAGTATAGCGATGAGCAGTTATTCAATGAGACCTTCGAGCAAATAGACGGACACTACCTGTCTCGCTACCAGTTCTCTAAGGCTAGTGGATATCACGGCAATGCCTGTCAGTTATTTGGATGCGGCGGTGATTCCATTATTAGCCAACGAGGGCTTGAGTATTACCTCAAAGATCCAAAGAATCTATGGGTAGTGCAAGTGGATGCCCATAACTAAGGGTGATGTTTTCTGTCAGGAAAGCATCAGCAGCCCGGGAGCCTCCCGGCTCTCGGGTTTTTGCATGTAATGAGTGAGCTAGGAGAGCAGCTGAGTAAGTTCGAGTGGTTCGTCTGTGTCGTCAATCCGTGTCCAGATGAGTCCCTCATTGTTCATGTTGGCAAGGGCTTGGACGGTCGTAGTGTACATGCGAAGGTCGAGTTCATCGTAGCGTTGTAACCTAGCACGAGCGATGTACTGAAGTTGCCGTTCAGCACGGCCATTACTTGCGACGAGTAAGATAGCAGGATTTGGGCTTTTGGTGACTTTCCAGCCACCTAAGTCGAAGAAGGTGCAGTAGTTCATTAGTTTACCGTCTAGGGCTTTTCTGGGCATTCCGGACGGGATGATATCGAAGAAGTAGCGGAGACTAGCCCCTTCCTCTAATGGGAGGGACAGTACCGCGTCGGGCAGGTGCGGAGGAAAGTAAAAAAACTTTACGAGGTCACGCTGCGTAAATACTTTTATGGATCGATAGAACGTAGCGAGCAGGTTGGTGTACTTATGGATGGCTATGGTGCGGTTCACAAACTTCTGGTCAACCGTCTTGTTTCGATACCAGCCTTTAATGACGTTGTCCGTAATGTGGTCATGTTGTGGGAGCGTCTGGAGGGCTTTAACGCCCTTGGGAGTAAGCGAGTAAGCAAATGGTATGCCCAGCAGTTTCTGACGCGGTTCGTGGCGTTTAAAGACCAAACCATGTTTAATCAGGACTTCTAATTTCTGGTATAAGTTAGCATCTGTTCCACTACCTTCACCCAAACTATCTAATAACAACTGACGACTACTAAACCTGTATTTATACAGCAATTCTAATATGTCTAATTGTCCTTGTTTTAATGTAATGGATTTGTCTGACATAACACTATACCTACGATTTTACCTACACACTCACTCTTCTTCCTTCTCTTCTATATATTTATATATAGTAAAGAGAGAAAAAATACAAGAATATACAGGGGTAGTTTAGGTGTTAGATACTTAATATCGGGATTAAGGTTTTTTATGACAGATTATAGGTCAAAATACTTGTATAATACCAATACATGGAGTAGTATATAAGTAGGGTTATAGATTAGTAACCGGTGCTTTAACAATTCGGCTAGAAACTAGAATGCGTTAGAATGGAGGGTATATGGATGAGTCAATAGATGACCAAAAAAAGCGGCTTGAGCAGTACGCGAAGGAGCATGGTTTAGACATTGTTATCAATAACAAGCTAAGCCGCGAAGAGCTTGAAGCACAGGCCATTGAAGAAGTCTGTGCATGTAGGTATTACGACCTACAGGACACATTACAAGAAACACCTGACGAGGATTTATACCTCATCATCAATCACACGAGCAAGTGCGAAATTTGCGGCGAGTAGCAACAGATTGAGCTACGGGGGCTATTGTTGTATAATAGTCCCGATGGCAGAACAGAAACGAGTCCGTCTTCAATTAGACATTCCTACAGACATTCGTAACCGTGTCAAAGCGGTTGCTTATGGTCGTGGTCAATCACTCGTTGAACTGTATCTCGAAGCTCTAAAAAGTATTGGCGATAAGGAACTCAACCAACTTATCGACAAAGAAATCAAAGAACGGCCAGCTAAGGGTCGTCCTACAAACTAGTTATAGTTTCTAGTCGGATTGTTATTGCACCTCAGGCATGGAGGGTAGAACAATGCCGCGACCAAAAGGATCAAAGAACAAACCGAAACCGCCCGTAGTGGCAGAGTTTCAATTTACGACTGAACAACGCATCAAACTCGTTGCGAATCTTGTCGTAGAGAAAATCATTGAAGACTTGAAGTTCAAGCAGCAACTCGAGGCACTTTTATTGGAGAATCGAGATGTTGCCAAATAACGAACCACGAATCGGCTTATTAGCCATCCGCGTATCGTCGGACAAACAAGGTCTTGATGGTGATTCACCGGAAGCTCAGAGGGAGCAAGGTGAAGCCTACGCCAAGGCTCACAACATAATTATCATTGATACCATTATTCTCATGGAGTCGGCCTCTCATGAGTTCCAACCGATGCAAAAAGTTATCGATGCCTGTAAGGACAAAGGCAAAGGGATCCAAGTAGTTCTGATTAAGTCCATCGACCGCTTTACCCGTGGCGGTGGAGACTACTACTCCCCACTCAAGAAGCAACTTACTACAATGAATATCGCCCTTGAGGATATGTACGGTGTCATCGGTAAGAGCCAGATCAATACCCTCGAGCACGTCGGCTTCAAATACTACTGGAGCGAATTCAACCCAACGCAAAAGTCCGAGTACCTCGAAGCAGAGCGTGCCAAAGACGAGATGCGTGACATCATGAGCCGTATGATCGGCGCAGAGATCCGCTATACCCAGCTCGGGTACTGGATGCGACAACCGCACTATGGCTTCCGAAGTAAGTCAGTCGATACCAAGAATGGTAAGCGACTAATTCTCAAGCCTAAAAAGGACGAAGCGCAATATATTACAAAGCTATTCGAGATGCGTGCAGCGCACATTTATACCAACCACCAAATAGCCGCAGAACTTAACTCTATGGGGTTCAAGACGCGTGTTACACTCGTACGAGATAAATACGACCGAACGAAGGTAAAGAAGCAGCTTGGTGGCAAGAAAATGACCGCCAAGATGGTTGATCGATATGCCGGTAAGCTTATTTACTGTGGCATCATCAAAGAGAAATGGACATACGATAAGCCCGTTAAAGCGGCATTCGATGGCCTTGTGTCTGTTGAGCTATTCAATGAAGCCAATCGCGGTCGCATTGCCGTAGATATTAGCAGCACTAACGAGATCACTATTACCGAGAGGGCTGTTCCCGAGCATCTCAAGACCAAGAAGCTATTCAACCCAGAATATCCCTACAAACAAGTAGTAGCATGTCCTAATTGCGGCAAAACACTTTCTGGTAGTGCAACGAAAGGTCGCATGGGACAATACTATCCTGCATATCACTGTGCACGGGATGGGCACTACTTCCGCGTTGCCAAGCCAGAGTTCGACAAGAATATCGAAGACTTTATCCGTATCATCATGATCAAGCACGAGTATATCGACAATGTGATTGATGCTATTGCTCGACTATGGAAAGAACGTATGGCAGCACAATTTGAAGCGCAACAACGTCGCATGGAGCACCGTGAGAGCTTGCAAGGTCAAATTCGATCCACTGTAGACCGCATGCGTGTTCTGTCGAGTGAATCAGCATTAAAATTCTTGGAGGAGGACGTAGTAAGTGTAGAAAAAGAGCTAGCAGAAGTAGAAGTAGAAATAGCAAAACAACCGAATTTAGAAGCTGAATTTGAGGTAGTTTTGATGTATGCGAAATACATTTTAGAACACCTGTCTGAAATGCTTCTTGACCTCAGTAATCCGATCAAAAAAGCGACCTACTTTGGGGCAATATTCAACAAGATGCCAACGTACCCCCAAATAGATTTGAGAACCACTAAAAACAGCCCACCACCAGAGGTAAATGAGCTGTTTAAATTGAAAACTTCGTTTCTATCCACTTATGGTGACCCCGGCGGGGTTCGAACCCGCGATTTTCTGGATGAGAACCAGATGTCCTGGACCACTAGACGACGGGGCCTGGTCACTTTGCTGCAGGTAACATGTGGTATGTCGCATGTATCAAATTGAGCTACAACAGCGTATCACATCTGTTAGCTACTGTCCATATCTGGTACTATAATGGCATGGATGAAACTGCAAGGCCGCAGGTAGGCGTGGGGGTCCTCTTGGTGAAAGACGGCCATATTTTGCTCGGGAAACGACTTGTCTCGCACGGCACGGGAGAGTACTCACTACCGGGAGGGCACCTTGAGCTTGGTGAAAGCATTGAAGCTTGTGCGCTTCGAGAGCTTGCCGAAGAAGCTGGGGGCGACCTGGTGGTGACCGAACCGAAGCTTCTCTGCGTAACAAACCTGCGTCAGTATACCCCGCGCCATTACCTCGACATCGGTATGTTCGTCGAATGGATAGCCGGCGAACCAGTGCATGCCGAACCGCACAAAAAGGAGCCGTGGCAGTGGTACCCGCCGGACAGCCTGCCGACCCCAGTTTTTGGCTGCCTGCACAACTACCTGGAAGCCTACAAAACTGGCCGCACTTACTTTACCGAATAATGGCGCTAGCGGTGGTACGGCAGTCCAGCGTTGATGGTGCTGGCCCGGTAGAGGGCTTCGAGTGTGACGACCATGGCGAGGTCGTGCGG
This sequence comes from uncultured Candidatus Saccharibacteria bacterium, assembly GCA_964483005.1. Taxonomy (GTDB): domain Bacteria; phylum Patescibacteriota; class Saccharimonadia; order Saccharimonadales; family UBA4665; genus JAGXIT01. The sequence goes on from CAYZZH010000040.1 coordinate 5,090, forward strand.
GAGGGTGAGTTGGCCGAGCGACCATTGGTAGTCGGCGTGCTCTCGAACCGATGTTGGTAGGCCATTGGGGCCGCCAATTATAAAGCTGACTTCCCTGCTTTCGAGTTCGCGCGCCCGCAAAAAACCGGCAAGGTTTTTTGCGGTATATTGTACCCCGTGTATTTCCAGTGCCACGGTGGTGGTGCCGGCTGTTTCGTGCAAAATGCGTTGTGCGTCGTGGGCATATTTGTCGCCCAGATGCGTGACGCGCACGGTGTGTAGGCGGCTGAGTCTCGTGAAGTATTCTGCCCAGCCGTGTTGGGCGTATGTGAGTTTGGGCTTGCCGATGGTTACCATGTGTAGCCGCATGGTAGGTAGTATACCCCGCTCAGAACCCAAGTTTGGTTTTTTACCTATGTTCTCGCTGGGTAAGACTGCCTAAGATTTCTGCGATTTATGCGGTAGATGCTTTGGTTTAAGATGTGGGGTTTCGCCCCGCCGGACGACAAAAGGTGCCGGGTTTCGCCCGGCGGGCGACCTACTTTTCTTGCCGCAAGAAACCGGGGTCCCCACGGGTAGTGGATTCTTCGTGGGGTCTCGCCCCCACGGGCGACAAGGACATTTTGCTGCCAAAAGGTCCTTGACCTAAAACCAGGCCAAAGGCTCCACCTCTCGGTCAGCAGTTGTCAGTTCGACAACCGACGCGAGAACTCCTCAGGCAGGTATTGCCACCGGCAATACCACCCCCCCGTTCAAACAAGTCACGCCGCCTCTCGGAAGTTGTCAAAGCCGACAACGTGCTAGCCGGGAGCTTCCGCATGGCCCACACTAGCTGTATCCTTCTTCGCTAGCGCTACGAAGGACATATCCTCTCGCGGCCTACGGCCGCGGTTTCGGAAATTCGAATTTTAGATATTCGTGGTTGTTTAGAATTTAGGATTTCGTATTTCGAACTTATCTGGAACTTGCCTGCCGTACGTAGCTGCTGCGAAGGACGGTTGACTCCATGACTCTTACATCACTAAGCATCGGTTTATTTTGAGTGGTATAGCACAGAGCAACAGAGGTCGTGCAAAGCGTTTTGTAAGATATCTCACAAAAAACACTTGACAAAACACACAATTAGGTATAAAGTAACAAATAATGACGTTTGTCAACAAACGCCACTTGTATTTACTTGGCCGCGTGGCCGAAACAACCATAACAAACGAGCACTTCCCCCTGTACGCACCTATTTCTCTCTGGCGCGGCGCCGGGAAGCTGCTATGTGTGGAGGAATATGCTTACTCAACTTAGTCCTGAAATGGCGGACGCAGTATGGGCAAACACCAAGGGAGTGAGGGCCTGGCAAAATCTAGCCAGTGCTGCCGTAGGCGCCTATATGAAAAGCGTCTTCAACATATTGAGTCTAGTGTCTCGTGGGTCTCTTACTACAGGTGCAGAAGCGCCCACAGGCGAGCCTAACATTGACGAATTGGCTGCGTGGCGCTTAGGCAGTCAGGTAGTACAAGGCGAGCTATTTGACATAACTGATCTGCAGGGCGGTGCCGATGCCAACACTCCAACAACTTTTTTTGAAGCCGACGAACTGTCTTTGACCCCCGCCGAAGCTGAAAAACAACAGGTGGTTGATGCCTGGCGTGAACAACACGAAAAGCTCTTTGGCCGAGCGGCCCAGCGTTTCGTTAACTGTCAAAATGTGCTCCAGAAGCCACGCACCACAGACGAAGACTGGGTGAAGGCGCTTACGTTGCGACCACAAGATGGCGAGCTTTTTTCGACCGAACCTTTTCGGGAAGGCCCCCCGCAGTTTTACCTGGGGGAAGACGGGTATCTTCATGGGCATCTCGATGGTCAGGATCTCACCGTTCGGCCCGCCCAGGAAACAGACGCTCCCGGCTTGTATGCGGCTTCGGCCTCCCAGAGTGAACAAGAACGGTATACACGGTTTTTTGCCTCCACTAGCCCAACGCAGGCGGGTATTGAGGCCTTAGCACACTCGTCGCTGCTGACTCCGCGCGTTTTTCGTGCAGGATGCTTACCAAAAGAAATAACTGAGTATGAGGCAAATAAAGCAACGCCGACTGATTTTTCAGACGTAGTTATCGTCAATAGCGACGACGAAGTTCAGGCAATCAGCACAGGTGTATATTGCGCAAAACCGGGCGAAGTTTATGTGGATCTTGCTGCTTCTATATTTACAGACGGTGTTCGCGGTAAACGTATGGCGTCTTTGTTGTTTATGCTAAGCGGACTGGTCGCAGCTGAATACATGCGAGAGATACAGTCTCGTGCGTGCGACGAAGGTGCCGGTGTGATCCCTAGGGGTGCCTTTGTGACCGAAATACTTCCGGAAAACCGTAAGAGTATACGAGCGGTCGAAGGCGCCATGCGTGCGCTCGGTAAAATAGGGGTGATTGCGCCAAAGGAGGCAGGTAAGCACTACTGTCGTTTTGATGATGGTGTCGTAGTACTCGAAGAACCACTACTGGTACACGCCAAGGTTGTGGATGGTGTGAACACGGGCAGCGGCGAGGAGCTCGTGGGTGGCACGGGCGACGCCGGGGAGGGCTTCGCGGGCGTAGTCATCGATTACGATCTGCCCGCCCGGACTTAAGCGTGGCAAAACCAGGCGTAAGCTGTCCCGTATGCTTTCGTAAAAGTCACCGTCGAGAAAGGCAAACGCAATTGTGTTGGGTAGGTCGTTTGGCGTGAGTTCGGCGAACCAGCCTTTGTGTATGATGGGCGGGGTGAGGTGGGCTTTGTAAAACTCGCGCAGCAGCTGTTTTTTGCTGACGGCTAGGGCGCCCGGGACAAAACTCTCCCCTGTTACGGACGCATCCCAGATGGATTTATCGGGTAGGCCGGCAAAACTGTCGTAGACGTGCAGCTCTCGCTGACTATGTGCGTTGGTAGTTTGCGGGTGGGCGTCGAGTAGGCGGCGCAAAAACAGGCTGGTTGTGCCAACATAGCAGCCAAACTCGACGATAGCGCCGGGCACATTGGCGGTCAAAACGCTGTGTATGGCCTGCAAAATTACCGCCAGCTGCTCTCGGTTGACCTGGTCAGACACAAGCGGGTGGTGTTGGAGCAGGTCTGCGACGAGGCTGGTGGCTGGCTGGCGCGCCGCTCGCTTGTGGTTCAGAGGGCGCTCCATAGGTGGTCAAAAAGCTCTTTTTGCGCCTGGGTGACGCCGGCGTTGTTGACGACAATGGCCGACAGCACATTGGCGCTATCCATGGTAATAAACGCAGTTTTGTCGTCGTAAATAAGCGTGTAGCAGTTGGGTGCTTCGCCGCGCGTGGCGGGCAGCCATTTGCGCTCGCTTAAGCCGTCTTGGTTGCCGCCGGTACCGAGCGCAATCACGTGCACCTTAATGCCTTCTGCAATACGGCGCTGAGTAAAATTGGGAAAGTTTTGGTACATGTACTGGCGGACGTTGCGGGTCGAAATGACGCGGTACATGGGGTTTTTGCGGCGTTTGCAGCTGGCGATAACATCGCGCAAAATTGCTGCAACCCCCTCGTGGTCTTCGTAAAATGTCGCAAACGACGCTTGTTTGGGCACCTCGCTCGGCTGGGGTAGTGCAGCAATGTACGCGGTTGCGTGCTGCTGAGCGGTGGCGGCGCGCACCTCTCGCTCTTTGAGTAGTTCGAGTATAACGTCGGGGTTAGAGGCAGTAAAGCGGCGCTGTTTGCCAACCTCTATCGAGCCTACGAGCCCCTGTTCGGTAAGGTTTTTGATGCTTTCGTACACACTGCCGCGGTTGATCCCCGTGTCGGCGGCCAGTTTGCGCAAGCTGCTGCGCGGGTGTGCGACCAGCGCCTCGTAGACGCGTTTGTCACGCGTGTCTAGGCCAATTTCTTCGAACCGAAAGGTAACTGCCATATACTATCCAGCGTACGGCAAAACCCCCCTGCTGTAAATGGTGTCAAACTTTTTCAACCGTTTTGTGTCGATGTACACTTGTTGTAGTGTTATTATGGTGCGGTAGTTAACAAAAGTGCATGTATCACCCATGTACAATTTTTACCACATCGTTATCCCGATCCCCGTATCAAGTGCGGGGCAGGCTCCGTGGAGAAATCTACTACATATTAAGAAGATGTTTCGACTTCGCTCAACATGACAGTGGTAGAGTAACGGTTTTGTTACAAGTTCACGTGGGTTAGTGTCATGTATACGCAAGTTTATTAACAAGGTTTTGTAATATGAAAGATACCAAAGAAGTTTATATTGCCTCAGTTAAGATTGATGAAGATGGTGTTGTCTCGCCACATACGATTAATTAGTGGTCTTGCTCTCACAGTGCAACAGAGGGTTTTGCTTGCTGCTGCTGGTTTTACCGACCATGCTTCACGTGACCGATACGGTGATTCTCTTGGCCACACGATTATATTTCCTCACCCCATATCCCAGGTTCTTGAGCTTCTTGCTCAGTCGGCTGGTGTGAGGATCGACGATAATCGCCCTTGCGAACTATACCCAAAATCCCCAGCTTTCCGAAAATTGAGGTATAATCTATCGTGA
>CAYZZH010000041.1:0-9388 GCA_964483005.1 uncultured Candidatus Saccharibacteria bacterium
CGCCGCCTCTCGGAAGTTGTCGAGCCTAACAACAGCTGAGCCGGGAGCTTACGCAATGGCCCACACTAGCGGTATCCGTCTTCGCTGAAGCTACGAAGGATAGATCTTTTAGCGGCCTACGGCCGCGGTTTGGGAAATTCGAATTTTAGATATTCGTGCTTGTTTACGTGCCCTCCATAATTTCCGCTTTGTAACAGTCTGCAATCAGATTGCTACAAGGAGTGAAATGGAGGAGGGGTGTTTAGAAATTAGGATTTTGGATTTGCCCAAAAACCATGTTTTGGTTTTTATTAATTTCTAGGGTGCTATACTGGCTAGTATGAGTGTTGCTGCTGCGTCGACCCGGTATACCGCGTCTGATCAAGACATGGTGCTGGCGCATGCTTCGTCTTACGTTATGCGGTTTCGCGACATCGCGCACGATGATCGCCCACGCGAAAAACTCACCCGCGACGGCCCAAACGGGCTTTCTCTGGCCGAGCTTGTCGCTATTGTGTGGGGTGCTGGCACCAAAAAAGAAGACGTGCTCGCCATGGCACAACGCGTGTTTTGCGAGTACGGCTCGCGGGCACTGGCCGCCGAAACAGACCCGACTCGTTTAGCCGATGCACTTGCCATACCAACTAACAAAGCGCTGCAGCTGATTGCCTGTTTTGAACTGGGTCGGCGCTTTTACCAGACCGACCACGGCAAGCCGGTGTATGTGCGTACCGCCGAGCAAGCCTACAGCTACTTTTCTGACATGGGCACCAGCGCCAAAGAGCAACTACGTGGCATATACCTAAACAGCCGTTACCAAGTAGTGCACGACGAAGTGATTTCTGTGGGGAGCCTAACGGCCAACATTGTTCACCCGCGCGAGGTGTTTCAACCGGCCATCGCCCACGGTGCCGTGGCTGTTATTGTGGCACACAACCACCCTTCGGGCGACCCAACACCCACCAGCGAAGACATTGGCTGTACTTCACAACTGCGGGCGGCTGGGACTATACTGGGGATTGACCTGTTGGACCACATTGTTATTACATCACAAACTTACCGCAGTGTACTGGAGGCACCATGAGCAACACTACCTATACGATGGCAAACCCTTTTGACTGGACGGTGCTGCGGCATTGGCCACTGGGCCACACCACGGTTGTGTGCGACGGCGCAGATGATCAGACGTCGTCTGCCAGTGCTAGCTGCCCCGCGCGGTGGCTCGAGCTTGAAGCTCACGTGCGTTCAGGTGACTATGTGGCGACACTGGCAACCAGACTCGACCAACTAACTGAGTCGCAACCAAATACGCCCGAAAAAGCCCAGCTCGAAACAGTGGTGAGCGAGCTGTTGTATATCGACAATCGTTACAAACTGGCCAAAAAGTAGCCGTACTCTTACCCGAGCCTCGTGTATTCGTCGGCCTGAACCACATGTACTTTCTATCACACTATCATCCCTACCCCCTAGAGCATGGCGTCGATGTCGGTGTCGAGGGCAGAGCTGTCTAGGCTGGTTTGCAGTGCTTTGTCGGTGTCACCGAGGGTGGTGTCGGCCTGCTTTAGGTCGGGCACAGCGTCGACCTTTTGTTGCGTGGCGGTTACGGCTGGTTTTTTGTTTTGCGACTGCATAACCCTATAGCCAGCAAAGCCTACGACTGCTACGACGACAATAAGCAAAACTGCTACAGCATGGCTCGCGCCACGCTGAGACCGAAACATGGTTGGTTGTGTCATCTTTGGCTCCCTCCCGATGTCGTCGTGTTGCTGGCTGGGTCGTCCGACGTGGCTGCACCGCTACCGGTGCTAGTGGTGTTTTCGGCCGCGTCTCGCGCCTGGGCAAGAGCAACGACCATGGTTTTGAGTGCCATGCGGTATTCGTGCAGCGCGCTACGAGTAGATTTTGCCGCTTCGCGCACCGCGCTTAGTTTAACAACTGTCTCTGGGTCGTTGCAATCGACGCCTGTCGCAACCTGTTTCAGCGCTGCAACCGCCGCGGTGGCTGCCGCTTGTTTTGTGTCTGCCGCGGCTACCAGGTCACTCCAGCCATTTGGCTGAAGGTTTTCGGCGGCTTTGTACGCTTTGATTTTTGTGTATACGCCGTCTAGTTTAGTGAGATGCTTGTCGGCCGCCTGGTTGTAAGCGGCGAGTTTGTTTTGGATGGCGTTTTGGCGGTTTTCGCACACAAGCTTACGTTTTTCGGCGGTCTTTTCGGTGCGGTCTTGCTTTTTATGCTCGAGCTCTTTTTTGGCGTTTTCTCTTAGTTCGGAAACACGTGTCTTAACTTGCTCGCGGCGATTGTCTTCGGTCAGTGACTCGGCTGCATGCTCTGGCGAGCTCTCTGTCTGCTGGTCTGTGTGTCGCTCTGGCTCTTGGGTCTGTGTGGTGGTTTGAGCGGTTACGTCGTCTTCGCCCTGTCGAGCGCTGGCTGGTTGCGCGGTTGCCAGTACGACAAGCGCCGCAAAACTACTTGCGACAAGTGCAAAGCCGAGCCGTTTTACCCATAGGCGCTTAAGTGTTGTGTGTTGCATGCGAGATTCCTTTGTTGGTTAGTACTATACCTAGTATAGCAAAGTTCTTATGTTTGCAAGTGCTTTCGGGCGAAAAGTGTTTGGGCGAAAAGAGGGACGGCAGGCGTTTTATTGCGTGGGGCTCAGCGCATAAATGTCTGGGACATCGCGAAACTGACCGTCGTAGTCAAAGCAGTGGCCCACGACAAACTCGGGCCCAATGTCGAAACCAACATACATTTTTTCTCCCAAATCTTGTGCCGGCACGGCAAGCTTTGTTGGTTTGCGTAGTAGCACGACGACGGCGAGTGAGGCTGGGTTTTGCGCCAAAAGCTCTGCGACGAGCACGCTGAGGGTTTTGCCTGTGTCGACAATGTCCTCGATAATCAGTACGTGCTTACCGGTTACCGGTTGCGTTAGGTCGCTTATTTTTTTGATTTCGTTCGTCGACTCGGTGCCGTGATAGCTTGCCAGATGAATCGTGTCGGAGGTCATCACAAAGCCCAGGTTGGGGTTGGCCCGGGCCACCGCAAACCGCAGCGCCGAAGCAAAGTGCAGTGCCCCGTTTAGCACAGTAACCGTGTGCAGCGCACCACGCGGTGCATAGTCGGCGGCTATTTCTGCAGCGAGCGAGTCCACTCGTTCGGCTATTTGCGCTTCACGAAACAACACCGTTGCCTTCATTTTGGTTTCGCCTACCAGTACCCCTTCGTCAAATCTACTCATGCGTACTCCTTACTGTAATACTACCACTCGTCACCTCTCTCACCCGCCGAGGCTTTAAAGAGCAGGCGTGACTCCCCCTTCGTTTCGCTCATGCGCGCAATCTGATTGCCTACTTCGCGAGGGCTATCGACGGCAAGCGTGACTCCCTCCTTCGCCAAGGCTTCGGAGGGCAAGCGTGACTCGCCTGCCCCGCTGACTAGCGGGGTGACTCGTACTTTAGTATACTACTCCCATGGGAAACTTTTCATTCGATATTGTGAGCGAGTACGACAAAGCCGAAATGAATAATGTGCTTGACCAAGCACTACGCGAAATGGCCAGCCGCTACGACTTTAAAGGCACGCCGGCCGAACTAGCCTGGCTCGACGACAAAAAAGGCTTTTGCGTCACCGGCAATGGCGAATGGCAAATTGAGGCAATCTTAGAAATTGTACGCAAAAAACTCGCCGCCCGCGGCCAAAGCCAAAAAGTGCTCGACACTACAAAAGAACTCGTCGAATCTAACCTTAAAACTACCAAAGACGTGCCGTTTAAAGCCGGGCTCGACCAAGACAAAGCCAAAACCCTCACCAAACTCATCCGCGAAACATACCCGAAGGTAAAAACCCAGATCCAGGGTGACGCCGTGCGCGTTACCAGCAACAGCAAAGACGATCTGCAAGCCGTTATGACCCTGCTAAAATCCCACGAAACCCTCGACTTCCCCCTCAGCTTCACCAACTACCGGTAACCCCATGACACAAGACGAACTATTTGAATTGGATTACCAAAACTGGCAAAACGGTCACTCCGATGAAGCCGCTGCTGAAACGGTGTTCGAATATTTTTATACTGTGACCTCTTCAATCACGAGCACTCATACAAATACTGTCGTGGATTATGCAAAATTTGTTTTACACACCAAAGAGAGTGGCCCAAAATACTCGGGTTATGCTGCCGCAGGGCTGCCCGAAGACTACGTAAATCTAGTCGTTCGTTTGAAAAATGTCGACGAAGCAAAACGTCTCTACGCTCACCCTGATATAAAATTTATGGTAGACAACCGTCTCATATGGGGAGAGGTTGAGAACTTCTTGAGCCTCGTGACTGGTGACTCGTGACTCCCTCACCCGCCAAGGCTTCGGAGGGCAAGCGTGAATCACCTGCCCCGCTGACTAGCGGGGTGACTCGTACTTCAGTATACTAACAAGCATGAGCAAAAACCAACACGACGAGTTACCGGCAGAAGAGGTGCTTTCTGCCGACGAAATGCAGCATGTCGAGCACGCAGGCCAGCTGCCGCTGGACGAGCAGGCTCGGGTGGTCCTGGCTGCAAACGACAGGGGTGGTTACACCATCCCGGCCGAAAACCTTTACCCGCACCAATGGCTGTGGGATAGCTGTTTTATTGCCATTGGGCTACGCCACGTCGATGTCGATCGGGCCCAAACTGAGCTGCTGAGCCTGGTGAAAGGCCAGTGGAGCAACGGCATGCTGCCCAACATGATTTTTAACAGCGAGCCGCAGTACCGCCGTGACCGCAATTTTTGGCGCAGCTGGATTAGCCCCTACTCGCCCGATGGACTCGCCACCAGCGGTATTACTCAGCCACCCATGCTAGCCGAAGCCGTCTGGCAGGTGGGGCAAAAACTGTCGCTGGCCGAACGACGGCGATGGTACCGGCTGATGCTGCCGCACATTGTGCGGTATCACCAGTGGTTATACGCCGACCGCGACCCACACGGCGAGGGTCTGGTACTGCTGCTGCACCCTTGGGAATGCGGCCTCGACAACACGCCTCCCTGGACACACGAGCTCCACGAACACGCCATGCCGCTGTGGATTCGCCTGGTACGTACCCTGCATCTCGACGGTCTGGTTACGCTGTTTCGGCGCGACCGGCACTACATACCACCTGGTCAGCGCCTAACCACGCTCGAAACGCTCAGTTTTTTTGACGCGCAGCGACGCTTGCGACGCAAAGCCTACGACACGCTCAAAATTTTAGACCACGGGCTTTTTAGTATTGAAGACCTTAGTTTTAACTGCATTTTTATACGGGCAAATGCTCGGCTGTGCGACATCGCCAAAATACTACAATCCCCACTGCCCGACGACCTGCTTGCCCGCATGGAAAAAAGCCAAAAGGCCCTTGCCCAGCTGTACGACCCCTATAGCAAAACCTACTGGTCGCGCGATTTTATTACGCACCGCCTGTTAAAACAGCCCAGCATTGCCACGCTGCTACCGCTGTACGCCGGCTGTCTTAGCAAAGAACATGCCGCAGAGCTCGTGCGACTGCTCGAAAACGACCATATATTTGGCTCGGCTTACCCGGTGCCCAGCGTGCCGCTCGACAGCCCGCAGTTTGACCCGGATCGGTACTGGCAGGGACCGACTTGGGTTAACACCAACTGGCTGATTATCGATGGCCTGCGCCGAGCCGGTTACCCCGACCACGCCGCTGCCCTCACCGAAACCACGCTCGACATGGTGCGACGCAGTGGCTTTGCCGAGTATTTTGACCCTACCACTGGCGAGCCACTCGGCGCCCGCAACTTTTCGTGGACCGCCGCTCTGGTACTGGACTTGCTCAACGAGGTTCGACATACCAAGTGACCTCCTTCGTTTCGCTCATGCGCGCAATCTGGTTGCAGACTGCATGTACGCGGAAACTACGGTGGGCGGGCGTGACTCCCTCACCCGCCAAGGCTTCGGAGGGCAAGCGTGACTCGTGACTCGTAGTTTAGTATACTGAGTGCAATGCTAGCAGCACTCCAAGCTTTACTACTGGGAATCGTCGAGGGGGCGACAGAGTTTTTGCCTATCTCGAGTACGGGGCATTTGCTAATTACGCAAAGGCTGCTAGACTTTCGCGATAGCCACGAGCTATTCGCCGTGGTCATACAGGTGGGCGCAATTGCGGCCGTGACATGGTACTACCGGCGAGACCTTTTGGCCAAAACGCTGGGGCTGTTTCGCCGAGAAAAGCAAGCCATCAATTTTTGGAAAATACTGGTACTGGGCACCGTGCCGGCAGGCGTGTTGGGCCTGGCTTTTGACAAGGTTTCGTCGGCAATATCGGTGCCGGTAGTAATAGCACTGGCGCTTCTTGTCGGTGGCGTGGTGTTGTGGTTGGTCGACAACAAACCGGTTACCGACGAAGCGGTCGTCGACCTGGCGACCATTAGCACCAAACAAGCGCTCTTGATTGGTCTGGGGCAATGCGTCGCCATGGTGCCGGGCGTGTCACGCAGCGGGGCAACGATTGTGAGCGGGCTGGCCGTAAAACTTAACCGCTCTACCGCTACGGCGTTTTCGTTTTACTTATCGATTCCGGTGCTGGTGCTGGCAAGCGGCTACAAACTGGCAAAATACGCGAGCGACGTCCCGACGATTACCGGCGGGTGGACGAGTATTGCCCTGGGTATGGTGGCGGCGTTTGTTACTGCGCTACTGGCCGTTAGCTGGCTGCTGCGCTATATTGCCCGGCACAACTTTACACCTTTTGCTATCTACCGCGTGGTCGCGGGCGCGGTTATCTTGGCTCTCGTCGCCATCGGCTGGTTGTAGTAGCACTGCAAGCTGCTCTAAGAAACAATTCCAAATCTTACACCGCATCCCACCCCTGTATAGCAGCACATCTCTGTCAAATTTTCTTGCTTTCCGTTTTTGTACCGTACTGCTAGTACGCTACAAAAGCCGGGTCAAGAAAGATTTGACATTCTGTACTACTCTACAGAAGCGCTATGTGGCATAAGATTTGGAATTGTTTCTAAAAACTGCTCGACGTCACGCGGCACTTGTTTGCCACGCAGCATAACCAAACACAGTGGCCGTGCGACTTGGCAGATTGCTTGGTTTGGCAGGCCCGCTAAAGCGCCGCTATGCACATACGGCGCCACGAGCTGCCACGGCAACACCGCCGCGCCTCGACCCCGCAGCACCATTTGCACCATTACTTCTGGACTAGTCGACTGCAGTACCACGCGCGTGCGCACGCCAACTTGGTCGAGACGAGCGCGCACAAGACGCGCCGTCTCAGACGTGTGCAAATACGATATAAATGGCACAACCCGGCCAGCTGCAATCGCTTGGTTGTACTGGGCCGCCTGGCGCGACGAGCCAACCAGCACCAGCCGATCAGCGGCCAGCGGCTGACTGTACAGACCAGCTTGTGGCGTTTCAGAACCAACGACGATGGCGTAGTCTAGCTGCCCAGATTTTACTCCATGACTGAGTGCTTTGGTGTCGGAAACATGCAGCGATACGTCGTAGTTTGTTTCGAGTAGGGCGAGCGGGTTAGCAGGGTGTTCGAGCAGTGCGGCCACGCTATCGAGCAGACCAAGGCGTAGCGGTACGGTTCCACCATGCAGCCGAGCAAGCTCACTGGTAAGGTTTTGCCAGGTTGCCCGCTGCTGCAACGCCGCTTCGTACGCAAGCTGGCCGGCAGGCGTCACCACTAGTTGGCGATGCTCGGTACGCACCAGCACAGCGCCGAGCTCTTTTTCGAGCTTTTTTATGGCGGCACTCAAACCGGGCTGCGAAATACGCAGGGTGCGGGCAGCTTTGGTGTAGCTACCGGCTTCAACAAGGGCGGCGAGTTTGTGCAAACGATCATCCATAACTAAATATTATACATTAGTTAAGATATATCTATTGGACTTATAGCGCCTAGCTCCGTACAATCATAAACGTCTTAAGGAGGACTGTATGGCAAAAAAGATTAAAATCGCCGTAATCGGCATGGGTAACTGTTTTTCGTCACTGTACCAAGGGTTTGAATTTTACCGTGAGCACAAAGAAGACAACATTCCGGGCGTAATGTTTAGCGACATTGGTGGCTACCGCACCAGCGATATTGAGGTTGTGGCAGCGTTTGATGTCGACGAACGCAAAGTCGGCAAGCCAGTTGGCGAGGCGATTTTTGCCGAACCTAACTGCGCACGTGTGTTTCAAGCCACGGTCCCAGCCGGACCGGTGGTACAAATGGGCAACCCACTCGACGGCGTGAGCGACTACATGGCCGAGCAACCTGCCGAGTGTGGGTTTCGGGTAAGCAAAGCTAAGCCAGTCGACGTTGTTGCGGTACTAAAAGAGACGGGGGCCGACATACTGGTCAACTACCTGCCGGTTGGCTCGCAAGAAGCAACCGAGTTTTATGCCCAGTGCGCCATAGATGCGGGTGTGGCGTTTCTAAACTGTATCCCGGTGTTTATTGCCAGCGACCCCAAATGGGAACAAAAGTTTATCGATGCCGGACTGCCCATTGTCGGTGACGACATGCGCTCACAGGTCGGCGCCAGTGTGGTCAGCCAAGTGCTGCAAGAGCTTGCCTTTGACCGCGGCATGGAAGTAGAGTTTCACCAGCAGATCAACATTGGCGGCAACACCGACTTTAACAACATGATGGTGCACTCACGCCTCGAAAGCAAAAAAATTAGTAAAGAAAACGTGATTCGCTCGCAAAACGACATACGCGGTATACCTGTGCCAAAAAACAGTCTGTTTGCTGGGCCGGGCATGTTTTTGCCGTACCTGCGCGACAACAAAGTCGCCTACTTTAACATACGGCTGAAAGGCTTTGGCGGCGCCGAGGTTACACTCGACATAAAACTGAGCGTGCAAGACAGCGAAAACAGCGCCGGGGTGGTAATAGACGCCATTCGCTACCTAAAAGTTGCCCGCGAACTCGGTGTTGTGGGGAGCCTGCGTGGGCCCAGCGCCTGGACGCAAAAAACACCGCCCGAACAAATGATGTACGCCGACGCCAAAGCCGAGTGCCAGGCGTTTGCCGAACGCACACTAACCGAAAACGTCAAAAAACAAGTCAAGAAATAGCAGCGAAACTCTAGGCTCCAAACCGCGGCCGTAGGCCGCGAGAGGACATGTCCTTCGTAGCTTTAGCGAACAGGGATACCGCTAAGTGGAGCCATGCGGAAGCTCCCGGTTGACGCTTAGCAACACATGTGCGAGGACTGTCCTTTCACAACTTTGTGAAAGGACAGTCCTCGCACATGTGGTGGTTCAGTCGGTTGTCGAACTGACAACTGCTGACCGAGAGGTGGAGCCTTTGGCCGAGGTTTTTCGCTTCCTTTTTTCTGGCAAAAAAAGGAAGTCGCCTGCAGACGCGAAAGCCTGTAACTACCCCATCCGGTAAGCCACCAGTTCTACTGGTGGACTAGCCAAGGTTTG
>CAYZZH010000042.1:0-9195 GCA_964483005.1 uncultured Candidatus Saccharibacteria bacterium
CGCTTCAAAACCTCATTTCTACGTGTAGTGTCACGCTTCATTTCCGCATTCGCCAACAAAAGGGTATTCTGTCGGAGAAAAAACATGAGAATCTTGTGGAAAAATTCCTGGAACGACTCAGAGAATGGCAAAAACTTGAGGATAAACGTCTGCCAGATAACCCGTGGGTGGTACCTTTTATGTACGATTTTGATGAGGAAGGTGTGAATCAAAAGGGTGGTCTTTGGGTTCCAGATATAGACATTCAGCGAACTGTGCATAATGTAGGCCACCTAATTCACTATTTACTCGTAGAAGACATGGAGGTGGGTGTAGAGGAACTAGGTATTCACCCGTTAAGAGGAAATTATTTTTAGGGTACTGTTTCACTCAAATCTCGAACACCTATGATCTGCTTACCGATGCATTGTGGAATGATGTTAGCACAAAGTGTAACAGCACAAGTCGCAAAAGATTTTAACGTAGATCTCATAGGAAATTAATACTCTCTGGCTTCAGCTGACAAATATCCACTATTATTTACTCTCAGAATTAGCCGCAATTTCTGTGTTACCCCACCACTCGGTATACTTCGTCGAGGGTGGTGTGGCCGGCGGCGACGTGTAGCATGGCGTCTTGGAGCATGGTGCGCATGCCGCTGGCGACGGCCGAGGCCTCGATTTCTTGGGCCGAGAGCACGTGGTCGTGGGTTTCGAGTAAGGTACGGATTTCGCCGGTCATAATAAACTGCTCGCGTATGGCAATTTGCCCCTGAAAGCCATATGGGTTTTGGGCCGACGGTACCGGTTTATAGAGTTGTATTTCTTGCACATTTGGGCGCTCGACGTCTGCGGGTAGCGTGTCGATTACGCTCTGAATAGTCTGCCGTTCGGCGGGGGTAGGATCGTAGGCTTGTTTGGTGGTGTCGTCGAGCCGGCGGATAAGCCGCTGTGCCATAACTAGTCGTATGGCCGAAACAAACAGCGGGTTTTGGCCAATCAGATCACTCAGTCGTGTCAAGGCAGCAGCTGCAGACGAGGCGTGGAACGTCGCGAGCACCAAGTGTCCGGTGAGGCTGGCCTGCAGGGCAGTTTTTGCCGTGTCGTTGTCGCGAATCTCACCAACCATAACAATGTCTGGATCGAGCCGCAAAATGGCCCGAAGCTTTTCGGCAAACGAACCGTCGTTACCAGCCTCGGTGCTTTTAATGGGGATTTGCGTAATACCCTGAAACTGGTACTCGACTGGGTCTTCAACGGTAATGATTTTGCGTTCATCGCTCGAAAGACTGTTGAGCATAGAGTATAGGGTAGTCGTTTTGCCCGAACCCGTTGGCCCTACAACCAGCACGAGGCCGCTTGGTTTTGCAATAATGTCGTCGACCACGGCGCGCTGTTCGGTGCTGAGGCCGAGTCGATCGAGCGTATACATGGAAGGATCCATGTTAAACAGGCGCATGACGACGTCGGTGCCATGTATAGTCGGGACGGTTTCGAGGCGTACATTGACGTCGACAGCCGTGCCATCGGCCATGGTCACTTTTTGGGCAATGTGGCCTTGCTGGGCGTAGTCCGCGCTGGTGCTCACATTGCCCGCGCTGGCAATAGCGCCAATTAGCATACGGTATTTGTCGGGCTCGAGCCGCGCCACGGGGTGTAGCACGCCGTCAATCCGAAACCGTATGCGCGCATAATCCACCTGCGTCTCAAGGTGTATGTCGCTGGTGTTGAGCCGATGCGCCTGAGCCACCAGGTAGGCGAGCATGTCGTCGGCGCGCACCTGCCCAAGCATGGCCGACACATCTTGCATAAGCTGGTCGTTGTTGGTGTTTTTGATTGATATGTCTTGGTACACGACTTTGCGTGGTGGATCGTACAGGTCCATGTACTCCCGGTAACCTGTCTCGGAAATAAGGTGAAACGCCACTTTTTGGTCGGTAAAATGCTGGGTAATGGCATTCATGGTCTGCTGAGACGTGGTGGTAGTTATGCCAAAGTCAATATTGCTGCGGTCTGCCTGGAGCGGGATAATACGGTACTGTCGCATTTGCTCGAGCGTCAAAATGTCGCGAAACAAGGGCCGTTCTGCCAGCTTTGACGTATCGGCGTAGGGTACCCGGACAAGCTCGGCTCGTCGCTGGGTGGCTTGTTCTTCGTCAAAACGAGCATCTTGACTCATAGTCGTTGTGTCCCACTCATGCTTTGTAGTATACCACTAAGAAACTAACATTCGGCCTTTTCGCCCAGCCCTCACCGGTCAAAATCAGCCAAGACCTTCGCACCATATCTCGATAAGGTTTGTCAGTCTTGACTGGTTTTGACTCGGCGATCATCTGAGCGGAAAAACCGAATTTTAATTTCTTAGCGGTATATACCACCAATAAACCAAAAATAGCCCTGCTTCACGACTCACTATTCATGATTCATGATTCATGATTCACCATTCATAACCCCTCAATTGCACAGTAGCGTATGATTATATATAGCTATGAGAAAAATTGTGATAATCGCACACGACTTGCGCAGTACGCACAATGTCGGCGCCCTGTTTCGCACGGCAGATTGTTTTGGTGTGGCACACCTGTACTGCAGCGGCTACACGCCGTACCCGGCGCTATCAAACGACACACGGTTGCCGCACATTCGCGACAAACTAGCGCGGCAAATCGACAAAACAGCGCTGGGTGCCACCAAAACAGTCAGCTGGTCGTACGAGCCAGACATCACCGAGCTGCTACAGACACTCACACGTGACGGCTATGTGCTGGTCGGGCTCGAACAGACCTCCCACAGTCTCGATATTTCGGCTTGGACCCCGCCCGACAAGATAGTACTTTTACTTGGTCGGGAGGTCGAGGGTGTGGACGAACGGCTGTTACACCACTGCCAAAGTGTCATCGAGATTCCACAGTTTGGCGCAAAAGAATCGCTAAACGTCGTTCAGGCGGCAGCCATCGCACTGTACCATATACGTTTTGCGCCCTTGCAATAAACGTGCTATTGTTTATTTAATAAGCAACAACCCAAGCCATGACACTGACCAAACATAAATCACGCCGCCCCACCACCACTCGCCGCAAGCGAACTGCGACACATCACCGGCGTAACTCACAGTATCTTAAGGCGTATTGGCCATATCTGCCAATTTTTGCCATGCTGCTGGCTGGTTTTGTGTGTACGTCGTGGCTGCAGCGCAGTCAGTACGACGTACTAGGCTACGCGACAGACATGAGTACGTCGAGCTTGCTCAGCAACACCAACGCCCAGCGCGCGGCCAATGGGCTCGGCGCACTGGCTATCAACTCGCTGCTTAACCAAGCGGCCCAAAACAAAGCCAACGACATGGTAACGCGCGACTACTGGTCGCACAACACGCCCGACGGGCAAACACCGTGGACGTTTGTAGTCGCGGTGGGTTACAGCTACCAAACAGCCGGCGAAAACCTGGCCTACGGTTTTACCTCTGCCAGCGACGCATTGACTGGTTGGATGAATAGCCCGGGGCACCGGGCAAACATACTCAACACCAGCTTTAGTCAAGTTGGATTTGGCGTGGCAAATTCGCCAAACTACCAGGGTAATGGACCGCAAACTGTCGTTGTGGCCATGTACGCGCTTCCGGTGGGTGGTACGCCGCCTGGCCCGCTTGCTCCTGCCCCAGCAGCAGCACCTGCTCCTGTACCTGCACCAGCCCCAGCGCCAGCCCCGTCTCCCGCACCAGCGCCAACACCAGCGGCGCCAAAGCCGGTTGCCAAAACTACCCCAACCCCAACTCAAAGCGTTCCTACCCCTCCTGCTACCCCAGCCGAAACGCCGGCAGCCGAACAACCACAGGCTCAACCTTCTAAACAATCACCTACGAAAACACCCTCGATCGACACCGCCAACCCTTCGAAAGATGTCAGTCGACTCGAAGTACTCACGGCTAGTAATGTCGCCTGGACACAGTTTGCGCTTACTATGATTACGGTAATTGCGCTACTGGCGTTTTTGCTGCGACACAGCCTGGCGTGGCACCGAGTGCTGGTAAAAAGCGAGCGGTTTATTTTACGTCACCCGGCACTCGACATTGTGTGCGTCGCGCTTATTATCGCCGGCGTTATTTTGCTGCAAACCTCTGGCACCATCCGCTAGCTCTCGCTCGTACCTGATGTCGATTCCCATGTGAAAGCTCCGCTCTCTCACACGTCGTGTGAGAGAGCGGAGCTTTCACATGGGGCCAAGAGCTTCTACGTAGGTGGCGTGAGGGGAGAGGTTTAGGCAAATTTGACGTTGTCGGAGCCAACGAGTTTTTGTAGAGACGCGACAAGCGTGTCGTCTGCGGTAACGCGCATGGGAAGTTTGACTGCTTGTTTGGCCTGATCGGTGCCGAGCACCAGCACAACTTCTCTGTCGCCTGGTGCTGCGTCAAACGAGGTGCGCAACTTGCTGAGCAGCTTGTGGTCGCTACTGTCGTGCAGCCTGACGTAAAGGCGCTCGGCACCGAGCGCGGTTTTTTCAGCTTTGGCGGCAGCAACAGCGGCTTTTAGGGTTTCGCCTTTGGCTGGTCGACGGGTTTTTAGCGTGCGTTGTTTGCGCCCGGTTGACTGGTAGGCTTGCGCCTGTTCGTGAGTGATTTCGCGGGCGTCGTCGGCCAGTATTTTAACCTCGCTACCAAGTGCTCCGTTGCGGTCTTTGGCCGACACTTTGCCCCGCACGATCACTACGCGGTCGCGCTCCCACAGCCCAATGGTTTGCTGGTATATGCTGGGAAACAATATAACTTCTTGCTCGGCCGTTTCGTCTTCGATGCGCGTAAAAGCCATTTTTTGGCCATTTTTTGTGGTAATTTCTCGGTGCGCGGTCACAATGCCACCGACCACCACCGCCCGGCTATCGTGCTCAGGACGAATGGTGTTGAGCGCTACGGTTTGCTCGGCCAACAGCACCGAAAACGCTTCGAGCGGCTGCTGGCTAAGGTACAACCCCATAAGCTCTCGCTCCCACGTGAGCAGCTCGCGCGGGAGATGAGGCGTGTCTGGCGGCGACAAACGCAGCGTGGGCCGGGCAGCGGCCGCTTGGTCGACCAGGCCACCAAAGAGGTCGGTTTGGCCGCTGGCTCGCTCTTTTTGTAAGCGCTGACCATAGGCGAGAATAACATCGAAGTTGTGTAGCAAGGTCGAGCGCTCGCCAAAGCAGTCAAACGCACCAGCCTTCATAAGACTTTCGAGCGCTTTGCGGTTAAACAAACGCGTGTTCAGGCTGCCAACACAGTCTTCGAGCGTGGCAAACCGACCGACTTCGCTGCGCGCGCGTATGAGCTCCTCCACGGCACCACTGCCGACATTTTTGACGGCATTCATACCAAAGCGAATGTTTTCTAGACCAGTCAGCGGCTGACCATCGGGAGGTTTTACTACGGCAAAATCGCCAAACGACTCGTTCACATCGGGAGGCAAAACTTGCACGCCCATGTGTTTGCACTCGGCAATCTCAATAGCTAGCCGGTCGATGTCGTCGTAGTCGCTGGTCATAAGGGCGGCCATAAATGCCGCCGGGTAGTGCGCTTTCAAGTAAGCGGTTTGGTAGCTAATCATACCGTAGCAGGCGGAGTGCGATTTGTTAAAACAGTAGTCTGCAAAGCCCAGTAGGTCATGCCAAAATTTTTCGATTACGGGGCGCGGAACGCCGTTTGCAACTGCGCCATCGACAAACTTGACCTGCATTTTTTGCATGACGTCGTGCTTTTTTTTGCCAATCGCTTTGCGCAGCGTGTCGGCCTGGCCGCCCGAAAAACCACAGACTTCGCGGCTAATTTGCATAACCTGCTCTTGGTACACCAGCACGCCAAACGTCGCGGCCAAGGCGCGTTCCATCAGCGGGTGCGGGTAGCTAATGGTCTCGAGACCATTTTTACGTTTGATAAAACTATCGGTTAGGCCAGCGCTGAGCGGCCCGGGACGGTACAGGGCACCCATGGCGATAACGTCGTTAAACTCGGTTGGTTTAAGCTCGCGCAAATAGCGTTTCATGCCGGCGGATTCAAACTGAAACACGCCGGTGGTGTCGCCGCGCTGCAACAGCTGGTAGGTTTTGTCGTCGTCAAGCGGAATGGTACCTATGTCGATATCGGCCCCATACACCTTTTTAATAATACGCAGCGCGTTTTTGATAATGGTAAGGTTGCTTAGCCCCAAAAAATCCATTTTAAGCAAGCCGATTTCCTCGATTTGTGTCATGGGAAACTGCGTTGCAATCACCCCTTCTTTGCTGTCCAGCACCCGCTTTTGTGCCTGCTCGAGCGGCACGTAGCGCACCAATGTGTCGGGCGCAATCACCACGCCGCAGGCATGCACGCCGTGACTGCGCACCGTGCCCTCGAGTATCATGGCGTAGTCGATAACGGTTTTACTGGTCTCGTTGTCGGCGTATTCGCGTTTGAGGTCGGGGTCTTTTTGTATAGAGGTGGCGAGCGGAATGTGCCGACCCTGCACGGGCGCGGGGATCATTTTGGCAAGACGGTCGGCTTCGGCGTAGGGCACCTGCAGCACGCGCGCCACGTCACGTACAGCGTTGCGGGCAAACATTCGGCCAAAGGTAACGATGTTGCTCACGCGGTCATGCCCGTATTTGGCAGCACAGTACTCGATAACTTCGTCGCGACGACTGTCTTGAATGTCGACGTCAATGTCTGGCATAGAAATACGGTCGGGGTTAAGAAACCGCTCAAACAGCAGGCCGTACTCGAGCGGGTCGAGGTCGGTAATACGCACGGCGTAAGCCACAATCGAGCCAGCCGCACTGCCCCGGCCCGGTCCAAAAATAATCCCTTGGTCTTTCCCCCAGTTAATAAAATCTTGCACAATCAAAAAGTACCCGTTAAAGCCCATTTTGTCGATTACCCCAAGTTCGTAGGTGACTCGTTCGATAACGCTTGGGGCAAGCTGGGCTTGGATGTGCTCGTTCGTGAGCTTGTGAGCTTCGGCGGCGCTAAGACCGGCGTAGCGCTGTGCCAGCCCCAGGTAGACCAGGCGGTCAAGATAGGTTTTTTCGGTTTCGCCCTCGGGCACCGGGAACTGCGGAATAAGGATGTTGCCCAGCTCGAGCGTCACATCGCACCGCTCGGCAAGTGCTCGGGTGTTTTTGATAACCTCTGGGTGGTCGACACCCCAGCGCGCAATCAGCTCGTCTGGCGGAGTGACGTGCAGCTCGTAGTCTTTGAGTGACATACGTTTTTCGTCTGCCAAAAACGCGCCAGTGCCGACGCAGAGCAAAATTTCGTGAGCGTCTTGGTCTTTGTGGTGTAGGTAATGGGCGTCGCAGGTGAGCACAACCGGTATGTCGAGTTCGGCGGCGAGTTTGAACACACCGTTGTTCACGCGCTTTTGTTCGGCGCTATGACTCGGCGCCTTGGGGTGGCCGTGATCTTGCACCTCTAAGTAGTAGCGGTCACCGAAAACTTTTTTGTACCACGCGGCGGTTTTTTTGGCAGCAGCGTAATCGTCGTTTTTGAGTGCATCGCCAATCTCGCCACCCAAGCAGGCGCTCGTGACGATGAGCCCTTCGTGGTACTGCTCAAGCAGGTCGTGGTCGATACGTGGGTAGTAGTAAAACCCGTCTATGTTGGCAATGGTCGAGAGACGCATAAGGTTTTTGTAGCCGGTTTCGTTCATGGCGAGCACTATTAGGTGGTAACGGTTTTTGTCTTTGGCGGGGTCTTTGTCGGTGTGGCGGCGGGCGGCGACGTAGGTTTCGATGCCGATAATTGGCTTAACGTCTTGCGCTTTGCACTCTTTGTAAAACTCTATGGTGCCGCTTAACGTACCGTGGTCGGTCATGCCCACGGCGCTCATGCCATGCGCTTTGACAAACTGCACCAGCTCGGGGATTTTGGTTAGCCCGTCGAGCAAACTGTACTGCGTATGGTTATGCAAATGCACAAAATCTGCTGGCGCGATCGTAGCCGATTTTGTCTGGGATTGTGCTTTTTTATCTGTCACCTTTGCCTCATTTTCATTCATTCACGCTCGTCATCACGCCTATCTCGACTGCCCCAAGCGAAACGGAGTGGTCGCGTACTTGCGGGACGGCGCGACTTCGCTCGGAACAACACCCATCTTCCCTCGGTTTCCCCTCAATTATACCGTAAGCACTCACCCCCGTCAGCATCACTTTTACAACACCTCGTCAAAACATTCGGGTGATTGGACTAACGAACAACAAACTCAAAATAAGACTTCCTAAAACAACGGAGGTCCCACCTGTCACCAGGCAACATTTTTAGCGCTTCTGAGCGCTCGGTATATCTAGCGGGGGGATTCGATGAACAATTTCTAGTAACTCTTGATTTGTGTAGCGACGGGGTAAAATATTGTGCCACTCTCCTTCGCTATCTGGCGTTTCCCAGGAGCAAACTGATCTTCGATATGCATACGTGGGAGCTTGTTCGCCAGTCTCTGGGTGTAGTCGATCAAACTGTACCACTTGCCCATTTCTTAGCCTGCGGCTCGCGTTTTTTTCTGCCATCTTCCACTGCTCGTGAGCCATACGCTCTAACAGCAGGTGCGCCGCCCATATAAATTCACCATGAGCCACAATGATGACCGATTCAACACCGTTTTCATCGTGCTGTTGGTGTAGTGTGCGTAGAATACTACTGACACGTACTTCAGCAACCTGAGCAATTGATTCTCCGCCAGGTGGTCGCCAATACAACGGCTCACGCTGCTTACTCGCCGCGTTGTCGGGGTACGCTTGCTCGTACTCTACCCTGGGCATTGAACCAATATCGCCCCAATCTCGTTCTCGTGCGCGAGTGTCAACCCGCCAGGCTGCATGTGGCAAATCTAAATGAGCGGCAGTCTCCATTGCTCTCGCGGCAGAGGAAACCATCCAGTATTGAAACGTTTTTAGGTCAGGATGCGAACCAAGTACAAATCTACTTATCCACGATCCTGCGGCCTTTGCCTGTTCTACCCCGCGTTCGGCAAGTCGCCAGTCGATCCCTGGACGCTCTCTGAATTCGTCGGTGTAATACTGTGGGTCGCCATCACCTCCATTGTGACTGACAATGTCTCCCTCTGACAATCCGTGACGGACAAAAATAAGATGATTTGGAAGAGCCATAGTACTATACTAGCAAAAATGTAATCACTCGCACATTACATTCATTTTTGTAAGAAACAGTGAGACACCTCCGGCTCCGCCGGAGGCTTGATGAGTGGGGTCGTCTCAAAGA
>CAYZZH010000043.1:0-8868 GCA_964483005.1 uncultured Candidatus Saccharibacteria bacterium
TCCCAACCGAAGTGGAGGGATCCCGTCGAGTGCATGTCTAACGGGATCTTTCGACTTCTCCGGCCTCCTTGCAGGAAGCCGGATCCGCTCATGACATCCAGAAAGTGTCGGTGGGCCAGCCTCGTAAGACCGTTGCCCAGTTGGCCGTTGCCTAGTTTGTTGCTCGTCGACCGTTGTTAGTAGACAGTCTAAACCACGTACGGTTTACCTGTTGGAAAAAGGCTGGGCGAGCGGCAGTGAGGGGTCAAGCTCGGCAATACGAAGCAGTTCGTTGTATTTGGCGACGCGGTCAGAGCGGCTCAGACTGCCTGTTTTTATCTGGCCTGCACCGGTGCCAACCGCAAGATGCGAGATAAAAACGTCTTCTGTTTCGCCGCTGCGATGCGAAATAATCACGCCGTAGCCGGCCGCTTGAGCGGTTTTGATAGCCTGTAGTGTTTCGGTAAGTGTGCCGATTTGGTTGACTTTGATCAAAATGGCGTTGCCGGCGTGCTCGGCAATAGCGCGTTCGAGACGGGCGACATTGGTGACAAGCAAGTCGTCGCCGACAAGCTGAGTTTGGGGCAATTTGGCCGTGAGCGCCTGCCAGTTTTGCCAATCGTCTTCGGCCAAGCCATCTTCGATAGAAACTAATGAGTACTGGGTAGCGAGCTGCTGATACCACTCGATCATTTGCGGGGCAGACAGCAGACGGTTTTCGCGCGCCAGTACATAGGCCCCGTCTTTGTACAGTTCAGACGCAGCGACATCGAGCGCAAAAACTACCTCAGTACCAGGCTTGTACCCGGCTTTTTCGGTGGCAGAACGCAGCAGTTCAAGCACTTCGTCGTTGCGTTTGACGGCAATAGCAAACCCGCCCTCGTCGCCAACCTGCGTCGACAAGTGCTGGCTGGCAAGGTGTTTTTGCAGAGCATGAAAAACCTCGCTCCCCATGCGCACAACGTCGGCAAAGCTGGTTGCGCCAATCGGTATAACCATGCCTTCTTGTATGTCGGCGCCACCGAGCGCGTGTTTGCCGCCGTTTACGATATTCATCATGGGCATGGGGAGGGACATAGCCGGTTGACCAGCAATGTCGTTGAGATGGCGGTACAAAGGGAGGCCGCGCTCGAGGGCGGCGGCGCGGGCGGTAGCGAGCGAAACAGCCAAGATGGCATTTGCGCCCAGACGAGATTTGTTAGGCGTGCCGTCGAGCTCGGTAAGCAAGTGGTCGAGCGCAAACTGGTCGTCGGCTGGTTTGCCGCTGAGGGCTTGGGCAATTTCGGTGTTGGCGGCCGTCACCGCGCGCGTTACGGCTTGGCCACCGTAGTGGGTGGGGTCGTTGTCGCGTAGTTCGCAGGCTTCGTGGCTGCCGGTGCTTGCGCCCGAGGGCACGGCGGCCCGACCCGTGACACCGCTGTCGAGAGTAACGTCTGCCTCTACGGTCGGGTTGCCCCGGCTGTCTAAGATTTGTCGTGCGTGTATGGAGGTTATGTTCATACTTCCATCATCGCACAGTGCTTATGTTTAATAAAGGGGTTCGCTATTAGCATGTCACCTGCCACCAAACATTGGCCACGAGTCCCACAGCAATCGCGACAGGTCACAGGCTAATCAAAAATTCTATCTTTTCTAAACTGCTTATGGCATACTGTAGCCATATGGCACTCATCTATTTTTACGACGCGTCCGAGCTGGACAAGCGGCAGCTCGACGATGGTCTCAAAAGCACTGATCACCGCTGGCAATATGTCGAAGAAAGCATCGCGCTCGACAATCTCGACCCAGAAACAGAGGTAGTTTCGGTTTTTGTTACCAGCACCGTGACGGCCGAAATGCTCGACAAACTGCCCAAACTCAAGCTGATTGCCTGTCGCTCCACCGGCTTCAACAACATTCCGCTCGCCGCAACCGACGCTCGTGGGATTACCGTGGTCAATGTGCCCACCTACGGCGAAGCCACCGTGGCCGAGTACACCTTTACGCTGCTGCTCGCACTTACCCGAAAACTTGCGCCTAGCCTTGGCTTTTTGAGCCGCGAGGTCGACCTGAGCACGCTTATGGGCTCGGACTTGCACGGCAAAACGCTCGGCGTCGTCGGCACGGGGCACATTGGCCAACATGTTATAAAAATTGCCAAAGGCTTTGAAATGCGCGTCGTCGGCTACGACCCGTACGGCAAAGAGCAGGTGGCGCGGGAGCTTGGGTTCGAGTACGCGTCGCTCGAAGAACTGCTCAAGGTGAGCGACGTCGTGACTCTACACGCGCCCTTTACGCCCGAAAACAAACACCTGATAAACGCCGAACGACTCGCTCTTATGAAACCAACCGCCCTGCTGGTCAACACCGCCCGCGGCGAGCTGGTCGACACCACAGCTCTGGCCGACGCGCTCATGCACGACCGTCTAGCAGGTGCCGCTCTAGACGTGCTAGAAGGCGAGCAGCTTTTTAAAATGCAGGAAGAGGTCGGTTTGCTGCGTAGTCACGCGCTCCCCGCCCAAACCGGCGAGCAGAGCGTGGTGCTGCTGGCGCTCAACAAATTGCCAAACGTTATTATTACCCCGCACAACGCCTTTAACACCGACGGAGCAATTGGCCGGATAAACGCCACGACGTGTGAAAACATTATCAAGTTTTGGTACGGTGACACGCCAAACAAGGTGAAGCCCCTGAAACCATCGGTCGGCAAACTTTTGCTGACGCGCCACGCCGAAAGCGAGTGGAACGCTACGGGCAAATGGACCGGGCTCACCGATGTGCACCTGAGTGAAAAGGGCTTTCACGAAGCGACGTTGCTGGGGATTGCCCTGCGCAAGCTCGACGTTAAACTCGACAAAGCCTATTGCTCGCAGCAAGTCCGCACGCTCGAAACCATGGAAGGCATGCTCAACGCCTCGCAGCAGTTCGATGTCCCCTACGAACGGGTGAGCGCCATAAACGAGCGCGACTACGGTGAGTACACCGGCAAAAACAAGTGGGACATGAAAGAACTGGTCGGCGAAGACGAGTTCAACGGCATTCGCCGTGGTTGGGACCACGCCGTGCCCGGTGGTGAAACGCTTAAAACTGTGTTTGATCGTGTCGTGCCGTTTTATCAAAACGAAGTTGTACCGCAGCTGCAAGCAGGCAAAAATGTGCTGTTGGTGGCGCACGGCAACAGCTTGCGCGCCCTTATGAAATACGTCGAAAACCTGAGCGATAGTGACGTCGAAAATCTCGAAATGCCGTTTGGCGGAATTATTACGTACGACACCGACCCCGCCGGACACATGCTCGCTCGCAGCGAAACCCGCATCGACACCCCACCCCCCAACGCCTAACACGCCGCTCAACAATAAAATAAATCCGCCAAATCCCCACCTGGTAAAGCCCTGGCCCTTTACGTTTTTGCGTTCTTTTGAGTCTTGAGACTAACTCACAAAAACTCCCAGAGGTAAGGATCAGATCCTTAAGATTAATCCAATCCACTCACAAAAAACTCCAGAGGTAAGGATCAGATCCTTAAGATTGACCGTTACGTTTTTGAGGGTTGGTTGGGAGGCATTTTATGGGGATGGGGCAAATATTTTGAAATGTGGGGAGGCGGGGGTATAGTGATAAGTATAAGAATAAAAAAGTAAAAAATCTTGCAGCTTTAGAAAGGTGGGTCACATGTACAAATATCTCAAATTTTTCGAGGATCTCTCTATCGAGGACATTCCACAGGTGGGTGGCAAAAACGCCAGTCTTGGCGAAATGTACCACCATTTGCGACCGCAGGGGGTGAACTTGCCAAACGGTGTCGCGACTACGGCCGACGCCTACCGGTATTTTCTCGAACAAGCGGGCTTGCACCAGCGTATTACCGAAACACTCGCTGGACTTGACGTTACCGACGTGCACGAACTTGCCAGGCGCGGCAACATTATACGTACCATGATTACCGACGCCACGCTCCCGCAAGATTTCCAAGACGAAATCGTTCGGGGCTACCGCGAGTTATGTGGCAAATGCGGGCACGGCGACCGCGACATGGTGGTCGCTATCCGCAGCAGCGCCACCGCCGAAGACCTGCCAAACGCCTCGTTTGCTGGCCAACAAGCGACGTTTCTTAACATTTCGGGCGAAGCAGATGTGCTGCGTTCGGTCAAAGAGTGTATAGCAAGCCTGTTTACCGACCGCGCCATTGTGTACCGGGTGAGTAACGGGTTTGACCACATGAAAGTCGCGCTGAGCGTGGGTATACAGCAAATGGTGGCAGTCCGCAGCGAGTGCGCCGGCGTACTGTTTACCATCGACACAGAAAGCGGGTTTAAAAACGCGGTCGTGGTGAGTTCTATTTACGGTCTCGGCGAAAACATTGTGCAGGGCCACGTTAGCCCCGACGAATTTATTGTCTTTAAACCGACCATGGCCATACTAAAACGCAAGCTCGGCACCAAAAAAATGAAAATGGTGCCCATCGGCAACAGCCGCACCAAAAACATTGACGTTCTTGTACGTGACCAAGAGCGATACAGCATAACCGACGACCAAGTGCGAACGCTGGCCGACTGGGGCAAAAAAATCGAAGACCACTACGGCCACCCCATGGACATCGAATGGGCGCTCGACGAAGATGACAAACAGCTCTACATTGTCCAGGCCCGCGCCGAAACCGTACAATCCCGCCGCGACGTCAACCGCATCGAGGAATACAAACTGACGCAAGAGGGCGCCGTTATCGTAAAAGGTACGAGCGTGGGGAGTAAGATTGGCCAGGGCAAAGCCAGCCGTATTATGAGCGTGCGTGACATCGACGACTTTAAAGAAGGCGACGTACTCGTTACCGAAATGACCGACCCAGACTGGGTGCCAATTATGAAAATCGCCAGCGCCATTGTAACCGACAAAGGTGGGCGCACCTGCCATGCAGCAATCGTTTCGCGCGAGTTAGGGATACCGTGTGTGGTTGGGACTGGCAACGCTTCGGAACTTATAAAAGATGGCCAAGCAGTGACTGTGAGTTGCGGTGGTGGTGGCGACGAGGGTACCGTGTACGACGGGATTGTACCGTTCGAAGTGCAAACGACCGATGTTGCCAACGTAGAACGGCCAAAAACCAAAATTATGATGAATATCGGTTCGCCCGACCACGCGTTTAGCTACTCGCTTATTCCAAACGACGGCGTGGGGCTGGCCCGCGAAGAGTTTATTATAGACTCGCATATTAAAATTCACCCGCTGGCACTCCTGCATTTTGACCAAGTCAAAGACAAAGCCGTGCGGGCGCAAATAAAAGAGCTCACCAAAGGCTACGAAGACAAAGCCCAGTACTTTATAGACAAACTCGCCGAGGGCGTGGCGATAATAGGCGCGGCGTTTTACCCCAACGACGTTATCATCCGCTTTAGCGACTTTAAAACCAACGAGTACGCCAACCTAATCGGCGGCACCCAGTTTGAGCCAGTCGAAAACAACCCCATGATCGGGTGGCGCGGCGCAAGTCGCTACTACAGCCCAGAGTACAAAGATGCCTTTGCGCTCGAGGTTAAGGCGCTAAAAAAGGTTCGTGACGACATGGGCCTGACCAACATAAAAGCCATGGTGCCATTTTGCCGCAACCTCGACGAGGCCGACAAAGTGCTGGCGATTATGGCAGAAAACGGTCTGCGCCGCGGCGAAAACGGCTTCCAGGCGTACGTAATGTGCGAAATCCCAAGCAATGTTATACTGGCCGAACAGTTTGCCGACCGGTTTGACGGGTTTTCTATCGGGAGCAATGACCTCACGCAGCTGACCCTCGGCGTCGACCGCGACAACCACACGGTGGCCCACGACTACGACGAAAACAACGAAGCGGTCAAAATTATGATTCGCGAAGTCGTTCGCGTCGCCAAAGCCAAAGGCTGCAAAATTGGCATATGCGGTCAGGCGCCGTCTGACTACCCAGAGTTTGCTCGGTTCCTCGTTGAGCTTGGCATAGACAGTATTTCACTGGCCCCAGACACCATCATAAAAACCACCATCGACCTCGCCGCTACCGAAAAACAACTCGGTCGGTAGGGCTGGGTGGAAAAACCGAATTTTAGTTTCTGAGTGGTATAGCGTGCATAAGAAGTGACCGCTACAAGTCAATCCGGAAGCAGGCCGCTGGTGTCTTCAGGAATAGTGGCGGTGAAAGCTGCAATCTCAGCGTCTTTTTCACGCAACACGTGCAAATAAAGCGCAGCTAAAATGCCTTCTTCGACGCACCGGCGACCAATGCCTCCCTGTATAGCATTTACACTTGGTAATTTGTCACGGCTCTGTACTTGAAGGGTGTAGAGTCTAGCAGAGATGGTTTCGTGGTGCATTTCAAGCAGATGTTCGATAAGTAGTCTACCAACATCGGTAGTGTCAAAGTGACTTTTTATTTGATTTTGTCGCACGGTGAGTGAATATGTTGCGCGCCACTGGGCCAGTGATTTACAGCGTTCTTCGACACGATTGTCTTGAACATCCCCCAGTAGATGTGCCCCTGTTAGTGCTAAACATTCTTCGGTGACTTTGTATGCAGTGCTGTACAAAGCACTAACATGAGTGCAGAATCGTGGAGCTAGCTCTTGATCTTTTGCTATTTCGTCACTGACCTCAAAGATTTTTCTTTGCTCCGCAATTGTGTGACCGGCATTTTTTATCTCTAGCCGCCCTTCAGGAGAAATGCGATGAAATACTAGGCTTTCTATGCTACTTAAAGCAATGTAGAGCCCGCCGAGTCTCTGTACCGGCGTATCAAGGTCTGCGAGTGAATGCCCCACTATTTCTGCAAACCTGCTATCAAAATCACCTGATGTGGTTGAGAACTCCGACATAAAATATATCGTAACAATGTTTTGTACATACTACAAATTTTGCTGCATAACTGGCTGAACGGTAGTCAGGCACCAGCGAGCATAACCGTAGTCTTCAGCAACGAAGTTACGACATTCGCCTAACACATCATATGCCACCGCCACCTTTGCCCACTCGGTTTGACTAGTCCATACGCCGCACACAGCAATATTCCCATTTTTACTCCTATCGAGTAAAAAATGGGAATTTTGAGTACGGCTTCGCGATTGTGGGTGGGTGAATTGAGTGTGTGGGCGCTTGGGCTGGAGGGCTTTTACCCCCCGAAGGTTGTCTACCGAAAGAGAGCGGCGCTGTCGCTTGCTGGTGAGTAACGGGTTTTACGCGTGGTGGTTATGTTGAACTGGGGGTTGTAGTACAGCTCAGGTTACCTTGCTATTGTAAAGCACAGGGCGGGTGGGATTGGCATAAGGGGGTTTAGTCTGTACACTAGTGGTATGGCAGTAAAACCAATACATCACCAGCATTTTGTGCCGCTTAAGCGCTACAAGCGTACCAAAATTATTGCAACCGTTGGCCCAGCCACTGACAGCTACGAAGGCATACGACGGCTTATCGAAGACGGAGCCAATGGCTTGCGACTTAACTTTAGCCATGGCAACCACACCGAGCGAACGCAGCAAATCCAGTGGATTCGGAAAGCCAGCCGCGAGCTTAAAAAACCAGTCGCCATTATACAGGATCTGCAGGGGCCGAAAATTCGTCTTGGCGAGTTCGACGACATTATTACCGTGCAAAAGGGCGAAACGCTTAAACTTGGTTACGACACCAACTGGCTCGAAACGGGCATTATACCCACGCAGTACGACTTAAGCAGCAAAGTCAAACGGGGCGAGCGCCTTTACCTGTACGATGGCAAAGTCCGCACCAAAATCACCACCGTACGCCAAGGTGTAGTGTACTGCGAGGCCGAAAACGACGGCATATTACTAAAACGCAAAGGCATAAACCTGCCCGACACCGACTTTGCGGGCGATGTTATTACCGAAAAAGACAAGGCCGACCTTGCCTACGGCAGCACGCAAGACATTGACTATGTTGCCATGAGCTTCATACAGTCTGCAACCGACATCGAAAACATGCGCGTACTTATGAAAAACCTTGGGTACGACGCCAAAATTATCGCCAAGCTCGAGACAAAACTCGCCATCGACAACCTCGACGACATTATGCAAGCCACCGATGTCGCCATGGTCGCCCGCGGTGACATGGCAGTCGAGGTCAACCCAGAGGTTGTGCCGGTGGCGCAGCGACAAATTATTAGCCTAGGGCTGCAGTACGGCAAACCAACCATAGTCGCCACCCAAATGCTGGGCAGCATGACCGAAGCGCCCGAACCCAGCCGGGCAGAGGTGTCCGATGTCGCGACAGCGGTATACCTTGGCGCCGACTGCGTCATGCTGAGCGACGAAACGGCCATGGGCAAGTACCCGCACGAGGCGGTTAAAATTATGAAACGTATTATTAACTACTCGCAGCAGCACGGTGTGGTGCGCGTGAGTTTTCGAGGCCAAACCGACAAACACGCGACGCGCCAACTGGCCATTAGCCGCGGGGTGATTAGTATGGCCGAGAGCATTCACGCCCAGGCCATTGTGGCCGAGACTAAGACTGGGGCGACGGTGGTCAACATTGCTTCGGAGCGCCCCGATGTGCCGATTATTGCGGTGACCGACAGTCATCGTACCGCACAGCAGCTTGCCATAGTTTACGATGTTAAAAGCTACGTGCGACCAGCCAGCAGCGATGCCGCGCTCAAACTGACCGACTTTTTGTTGAAAGCACAGGTGTTTGCCAAGGGCGATGTCGTTATGCTGGTCAGCGGCCGCCAACCGGGCGTGGTCGGTACCACCGACACTATTAAGATCCGCCAGTTGGATTAGTAGGCGCTAGTTTTTAGTTTGTAGTTTGTAGTTTTTAGGGTGGGAAGGAGAGCCTGGTGGTTAGCGTTGTGGGGGTTGGTTTTTGAACCACATGCTTTCTATCGCACTGACCCTTTTGTAAAAATAAGCAAGCACTTTTTCTGGCGTTTTCTGGTTG
>CAYZZH010000044.1:0-8248 GCA_964483005.1 uncultured Candidatus Saccharibacteria bacterium
GTACATCATGGTCAGCAGGATGAAGAAAAGTCTTGACATGGTATACAAGGTCTGAGCGCATCGCTACCAGCTGCCGCCGGCTCCGCCGCCGCCGAAGCCACCGCCACCAAAACCGCCAAAGCCGCCGCCCGAACTGCCAAACCCGCCACTGCCGCCAAAAAAGCCACCGCCGCTGCCCCAAAAACCCGTGTCATCACCACTGGCGGCGCGGTCTCGATAGTTTTTTGACAGCACGTAGTCGAGTACCAAGCCCAAAACCAGTCCCAGGCTAAACACAACAGAGGCCAAAACGACAGATGCGCTAAAAAACAGCAGTGCCCCCGGCACTGCGCCAATCACACCACCCGCCCACCAGCTTTTGCTGCGGGCGAGAAATGAGCCCAAGTACGCCACCACAAAAAATCCAAGATATATCAACATTTCTATTGCGCCGCCGCTGATTTTTTTGGGCGGTCGTGACTCGCTAAGCCGCTCGCCGCCGATCACCGCTATCATGCTGTCGACGCCACTAGTAATCCCTGCGGTGTAGTTTCCCTGCTTAAACTGCGGGGTGATTTTTTCGCGGATGATAAGGCTACTTTGCAGGTCGGTAAGGTATGGTTCGAGCCCGCGACCCACCTGCAAGCGCACCTTGCGGTCCCGCACGGCTACAAACAGCAGCGCGCCGTTGTTTGCCTGTTTGCTCCCCACACCCCAGCTTTGAGCCACGCGGTAACTATAGTCAAAGTCGTCTTCGCCCTCAAGACTTTGTATGGTGAGTACGGCTATTTCGTTGCCTGTTTTGGCTTTATAATCGGTAAGTTTTTGGCTAAGAGCAGCCTCGGCTGCGTCGTCGATAATGCCTGCCTGGTCTGCAATGGCCGTCTGGTTTGGCGGCGGCGGAATGTCGAGCGCATGAGTAGTCACACGCAAAGCAACGCCCAAAAATACAGCAATAAAGAGTAGTGGGGCTAAACGACTGCGGGTAAATATTTGCTGCATGGTTTTACACCAGCGTCATCCTCGGCAAAGTCGAAGGATCTTCCTGACAAACCGAGAAGATTCCTCCGCCAAGCCTGTCCCGTGCTACGACACGGGGGTCAGAATGACACAGTTTTTTATTGGGCTGCACGCGGGGTTACTTGGTTTTGAGTAAAGTCGACCTTGGGGGCGTTTTCGGCACCGGTTTGGGCTTTATACAGCTCTTTTTTGTCAAAGCCAAAAAGGCTAGCAAGGATGTTTTTGGGAAAGCGCTGAATGGTAGTGTTGTAGGTGGTCGCCACAGCACTGTAGTTGTCGCGCTCGACTTTGACGCGGTTTTCGGTGCCTTCGAGCTGAATCATTAGGTTTTGCACGTTTTGGTTGCTGGTAAGCTGTGGGTAGTTTTCCATAACGACCAGCAGGCGGCTGAGCGCGCTTTCGTACTGACCAGCGGCCGCCAAACGGTCTTCGGTGGTTTTGGCGCCGCCGTACTGGGTGCGGGCAGCGGCAATATCGCCAAACACTTTTTGCTCTTGTAGCTGCGAACCCTTGACGCTTTCGACCAGCCCAGGCACCAGGTCAAACCGACGCTGATAGGCGCTGTCGAGCTGGGCTGCCGCCTGGTCGACCTTGTTGCGCTGCGTGACCATGCCATTGTAGCCGCCGACAAACCAGCCGAGCAGCGCCACTAGCACCACGCCAACGAGTGCGGCAATTGTTAAACCTTTTGATAGTTTCATACACGTTCCTCCTTTATCATACCTTTACTATAGCACCTGCAGGGCGATTGCCGATGACGGATTTCGACAAAAGCCAGAACAAGATTCAGACGAGTCGGTGACAAGGTTAATCCGTGTTTTAAACGTTCAACTGACAACAGTCAACAAACAACAAACGGTCAACGCTGCAACGAACAGCGTCCAGCACATCTCGGGCAGAGTCGTTGCCCAGTTGGCCGTTGTATAGTTGACCGTTGCATAGTAGACCGTTTGCAGCACTGTGTCTTGAACATTTTCTGAACCTTGTGAATTGACCTTTGAAAATTGCCGCCCTCGCTGTGGTCATCAGAAACTTTTGCTTGTAGGTTTTCCGCTTATGGTGCTATGATGAGCCGTAGTATGTGGGTACAACTCCCCAACCCTTTTGCTAGCATTGCCGTGTCTGCGCTGGTCGCAGCCATCCCAATTGTTGCGCTCTGCGTACTGCTGCTAAGCCGCAAGGTTGCGGGCCATACGGCTAGTATTATCACGCTGGTTTTGGCCCTGGCAACTGCGGTCGTGGCGTTTCACATGCCACCACACCTAGCGCTGCTCTCGACCGCATATGGTGCGTTGCAGGGCCTGTTCCCGATTGGCTGGATTGTGCTAAACGCCGTGCTGCTCTACAACATATCGGTGCGCACCGGCAGTTTTGCCATTGTCCGCGACACCATCGAATCGATTACGGTCGACCGACGCCTGCAAGCGCTGTTAATTGCCTTTTGTTTTGGCGCGTTTCTCGAGGGATCGGCTGGGTTTGGCGCACCAGTGGCAATTACCGCTGGTATGTTGGTCGGGCTGGGGTTTAACGCCCTGTACGCCGCCGGGATTTGTCTAATTGCCAACACCGCGCCGGTGGCGTTTGGCGGGATTGGGATTGCCGTAATTACGGCGGGCACCGTTACCAGTATTGACCCAAACCTTATTAGCCGTATGGTGGGGCATCAGCTACCGTTTATTGCGGCCATTATACCGCTGTGGCTCACGGTGCTCATCGCTGGGTGGAAAGCCGCGCGCGAAATTTGGCCAGCGCTCGTTGTGGCCGGTGGTTCGTACGCGCTCACCATGTTCCTGACCGCATCGTACGTAGGGCCAATGCTACCCGACATACTTTCGGCGGTTGTGTCTATTAGTGCTATGGTGGTACTGCTAAAATTTTGGCAGCCAAAAACCGTGTGGCGTTTCCCGGCCGAGCGTACGGCTACAGCGCAGGTGCACCGCAAGACTCACCATCACTCACGTGGGACGATAGTGCGGGCATGGACGCCGTTTGTACTGCTGGTGATACTGGTGGGCAACTGGGGCAGTACCGGCATAAAGGCCCTGCTCGATCATACCAACCTAAAAATACCATTTGGAGCACTCAACCACGCCATAGTTATCGGCGACAAGCCAAAAGAGGTTATTTACAACTTTGGCTGGCTGTCGGCGGCTGGTACTGCCATACTACTAGCCGCTATTTTGTCGGCGGTGCTACTGCACATGTCGTGGCGCGCTTTTTGGCAAACGGTCAGTAAGACACTCCGCGAACTCGCCAAGCCACTGCTAACCATTGCCGCGGTGGTCGGGTTTGCCTATCTCGCAAACTTTTCTGGCATGTCGGCTGCCCTGGGCAAAGCGCTGACCGTTACGGGGCATTGGTTCCCGCTTATTGCGCCGCTGCTTGGGTGGTTGGGGGTGTTTATAACTGGCAGCGACACGTCGTCAAACGCGCTGTTTGGCGGTATACAGCAGCAGACGGCAAAGGTGCTGGGGATCGACCCCACGCTCACCGTCGCGGCCAACACCAGTGGTGGCGTAACAGCCAAAATGATTTCGCCGCAAAGCATTGCCGTGGCCACTGGGGCTACGGGTCTGACGGGGCAAGAAGGTACACTGTTTCGGTTTACGATTTTGCATAGTCTTGCGCTGGTGAGCATTATTGGTGTAATGACGTATGTGCAGGCGTATTACCTGCCCTGGATGATCCCCAAGGCGCATGGTATGGCGGTGGCGCACGCGGGTAGTCGACTTGGTGCGGGCGAACTGGTGCTGATAGTGGTTTCGGTGGTTTTAGTAGTCGCCACAGCGGCTGTGGCACTACGCCGCCGCCTGCCGGTACCAAAAAACGATGGCAGTGTTTCTGTGGCAGAATGAGGCGAAAGGCAACAAAGGTCCGACCTCGCACATTTGTTGCCAGAGAACGTCCATGGGGGCGAGCTGGGTATCACAAGTTTTGGACAAGCGCCTTTGGACTAGAGACGACCTTGTCTATCAACGGGTCGCGGCACGGGTCGCCCGTACCAGCCTCGAGCGCAAAAATAGGCTTTCCCAACGCACACGCATACGCCATTTCCATGGTGACACTCACCCCCGCATAGCCAGCTTTGTTATACACGTAGCACACATCGGCTTTACGTATCCAGTCAAAGTGCTCAAGCGTGAGGCCCTTAAAAAGTTTGCTGGTCACGTACTTTGAGTAAAACTTTGCGCTCTCTGGTACAAGCTCCTCAAAGCTCGGCGCAAACACCATCACCCCTAGCTTTTCCAGCTCTGCACAAAACCGCGCAATCTCCTGCGCATATCGCTTACTGCCACACACAACAACTGATTTCATAATCGAAAAGGTGTTATTTTACCGCAAGCAACGCAAGCACAAGTGCGTAGCGCGCACTTTAGAGGTAAAAATGGAGGCACCTGCGGGTAACGCTCCCGCCTACACGGTTTTGCAGACCGTTGCCTAACTTCTCGGCCAAGGCGCCTTAGCAGTACTTTTTTCTTAACAGCTCTTTTTGCTGCCCGGTTTTTAATAATCTTTCAAGTTTGACTGCCTCTACTCGAGTGCCGCAAACACGGGTTTCCATGAGTCCCCATGGTCTATACCCCTTAGTTGATTTTACCCTACCTTCGTTGTGAAGTCTAAATCTATTTTGTACATCTTCAGTACTACCGACGTATATATCGCTATTTTTCTGGCTTTTTAGCACGTAGACATAGTAGTTCATAGAGTTTTGTCTCCCTGCGGGAGATCTGCCGAAGGCATGACAGAGCTCTGCCTAACCACTCGGCCACGGCGCCAACTACACTCATTATACCAAAAAACCCTCATGTATGCTGGTAAAATGGCGGCACATGGTCGCTGCGCCAAGCAGACAATGGCGGTATGCCCTACGGTAAAAACGGCGTCTCGCGACGCCGTTTTTATTAGACCTCTTCTAAACTCGACTTACGGAAAACTCCCACCACCCCAGACTCATCCCCAGAGTCCGGCAGCCAGTTTTCTCTCGTCAATGAACCTACAGGTTCATTTCCTCCAGATAAACTATCTGCCGAATCACTGGTTGATGAATCTGGATGTAGTGCGATTTTGCGTAAGTCGAGTAAAACCCCCAGGTTACTGCCTAGTCACGATGAGCTGGTGTGGGCGCAAAGTAGCGAGCTGCAACATACACTGCCGAAAGGCCGACAAGCGTATAGACGACGCGCGACAAGACAGTCATGTCGCCAAAGATGGTGGCAACCAGGTCGAATTTGAAAAGTCCGACAAGACCCCAGTTTAGACCGCCCACGATTAGCAGCACATAGGCGAGCACGTCGAGTGGATTACGTTGCATATTGTTTTCCTCCTTAGTTTTACTCTCGCAGTGTAGCGCACAAAACACCCCCCGCCTGTAATCTACCTCACAAAGTCACGTATATTTTACAACTCACCGGTTGTTCTGTGCCTACAATCCATGCTCGATGCCGACATACGAATATACAGCTCGACCAGTTTGATATGGGAAATAAGAAACGTTGACTTTGACTGGCAGCCCGAAGACCTACGAAATAGTAATGGGTCTTCGCAGATGAGTATTGCTTCGTCAAACCGAAAGATAGAGATTATTTCGAGCGACCGATACGACACCGCCTCAAACTACGTGCTGCTGCCATAACACCCCCACCAAAGCCACACACCTCCCGCCACACCCAAATACCCTCATGTGTTACTACTGTAAAAACCGGGGTTAGCTATGTCACGGCTCGTGCTGTTTGAGTACTATTCAATGTGACACTACTGTAAAACCGGTCAATGCGAAATAATCAATAAAATGTTGTTTGAGTACTATTCAATGTGACACTACAGCGTTAAAATAAAGCATTAGCTACAAAGATATCGGGCAGTATGCCCAGCCAAAAACA
Source organism: uncultured Candidatus Saccharibacteria bacterium (assembly GCA_964483005.1). Taxonomy (GTDB): domain Bacteria; phylum Patescibacteriota; class Saccharimonadia; order Saccharimonadales; family UBA4665; genus JAGXIT01. The sequence goes on from CAYZZH010000044.1 coordinate 5,880, forward strand.
GCCACAGCATTAGTCTGTGGTTTTTTGATTGATACAACACGCCATCGTATTGAATGTGGGCTGAATCAAGAGGAATCAAGGGGTAAAAAAGTCAAAAAGCCTGGTCTTTAACAGATGGGAAATGCTGATTTTGTGATTTACCTATCTTGGAAATGAAACCACTTTTTCTTTTTGAGAATTATTACAGATTTGCGGGTGAGGGTGCTCTAGTCACCTTTGGCGACCCCGAAACATCATCTTTGAAAACAAGTTTTCAAGAGAAGGTTTTCTTGCAAGCAGCCACAGGCTGTTTTCACCCTGGCCTCTTTGGCAGGCGTTAGAGTCTCTCATGCTATACCAAAGTAAAAACCAGACACAAGGCCTGTTTTTTACTTTGGTGCGGGTGAGTGGACTCTAGTCACGTTCCGCGACCCCGTCGCCACATCTATGCAAACCCGTTTGCAAGAGTGGACTCCCCTGCGAAATGCCACCGGCATTTCTCACACTGGCCTCTGCTCGACCAGGCGTTAGAGTCTCTCAACTCAGATCAATAGAAAAACCCCAGCAAGCTGGGGCGTTTCTATTGGTGCGGAGCTACAGAATTTACTTAAACTTTTCGGGGCATTGGTTGATGGTAGTCTATTGAGCGCACCTAGCATCCCTACTTCACTCAAAAGTAAAGAGCTTGTTATCTATTAGTAGCGTGTGGCAATCCTAACAACTTTCATCTAGTATATAGATAAGGTGAGCTGGGAAGTCTGGTCGGCATATACTATTTGACTGCGAGGGCTTCTGTGAAAGAAAAAGTAAAAAACTTAGTCGTAATACTGCACCCAAAGCGAGTGGTAACCCTTTTTGATACCTTTCTAAAAGACGAAACAATCGGCGGGAAGTTAATTCTTGTTGCGGCACTATTATCTTTAATCGTTGTAAACTCTCCGCTTGGTGATGAGTTTAACCACTTCTGGCATCAGCCTTTATCAATCGGGCTTGGCGGTTGGAGCTTGTCGCTTGATTTACGGCACTGGGTAAATGAGGGTCTTATGGCTTTCTTCTTCTTGGTGGTCGGGCTAGAAATAAAGCGCGAGCTAGTAAAGGGTGATCTAAAAGACATTAAGTCTGCGATATTGCCAGTAGGGGCAGCCATAGGTGGTATGCTAGTTCCTGCCCTCATATACCTAGCGTTTAACATAGATAGCGGGGCTATACAGGGTTGGGGCATACCGATTGCAACAGACATAGCATTTGCCTTAGCCGTACTATCGCTACTAAGTAAGCGAGTACCAGTGTCACTAAAGATATTCCTACTCACCCTCGCTATCGCTGACGATATAGGCGCAATCTTCGTGATTGCCTTATTCTACGCGGAGATTATAAATTACTGGTATCTAGCTGCTTCATTCCTATTGGCTATCGGCATTTTCTTATTTAGAAAACAGCTTACTTATCGGCTGTTGCTGGTCTGTCTACTAGGCGTATTACTGTGGGTTGTAACACATCTATCTGGAATACACGCGAGCATTGTGGGTGCAGTAATGGGTCTATTAGCACCGGTAGCAGTGTCTGGCGACAAGGCTGGTGTCTCTGAAAAAGTAGAAAAGTTCTTTTTGCCAATAACAACATTCTTCGTTCTCCCTGTATTTGCATTTGCAAATGCGGGTTTCCCTGTAAGTGCCGATGCTCTAACGACTAATCAATCAATACTTTGGGGCATTTTCTTTGGTCTGGTTGCCGGTAAGGTTTTGGGCATTACACTAGCCTCTTGGCTGCTTGTTAAAGTCAATGTCGCACAACTACCAAAGGGTGTGGCGTGGAAACATATCATTGGCATAGGGTTCATTGCTGGCATCGGTTTCACAGTTTCTATTTTCATTACCGAGCTTGCTTTCTCGGATAACCAAGCATTTATAAATACCGCAAAGATGGGCATATTTATTGCCTCGGCAACGAGCGCGTTGTTGGGCTATACTATCCTGCGTTTCACTCGCCCCAGCAGTAGTTAGTTATCCATTTGGGTTAAAGCCGTAAAGCTGGTCTTGGTCTTTTTTAACAACCTGCTCAACCGATACATCGGCAAAATTAAACATCTCAAAGAACCGTAATATTGGCTCTATAGCTAGGTCTCGCGCTGGCTGGCTAAGTTCATCTGGTGTGTAGGTGCGCTGAAAAACGATAGGGTCTTCTTGTGTTATTTTAGGGAATGATAGGTGTCTCATAAATTCAAAGCTGGTAAGTTCTCGCCCCTTGGTATTGTGAAGAGATATCTTTATAGACACGCCATCTCGGTAAAGACCCGAACGATGTAAGCGAGTGAGACACCTCCGGCTCCGCCGGATGTCAAGCTACCACTTTTCCGAACACCTTCCTCGGACGTTTTTTGTGTCTACCGA
>CAYZZH010000045.1:0-8121 GCA_964483005.1 uncultured Candidatus Saccharibacteria bacterium
TCAAACCTTGGCTAGTCCACCAGTAGAACTGGTGGCTTACCGGATGGGGTAGTTATTTTTCGTCGACGACTTCGCCTTCTATGGGGCCATCGTCTTTTTTGCCTTTTTTTGTCTCGTTTGGCTTGTCTTCAGATGAGGTTTCACCTGGAGCGTTGGCTTCTGCCTCTTTGGCGGCTGCTTCGTACATTTTGGCGCCAATAGGCATAAGCACGTCGTTCAGCTCTTTGGTTGCCGCCTCAAGCGCGTCTTTTTCGGCTTTTTCGTCGGCAACGACTTTTTTGGCTTTTTCGACCGCCTCGTCAATAACTTTTTTGTCGTCTTCGCTCACCTTGTCTTCGCCTTTGAGCTTTTCGGCTTGGTAGACGGCGCTGTCGAGGTGGTTGCGGGCTTCGACGGACGCTTTTTTGGCTTTGTCTTCCTCGGCGTGGGCCTCGGCCTCTTTGGCCATTTTTTCGACCTCGTCTTTGTCGAGGCTGCCGCTACCCTGAATGGTAATGTTTTGCTCTTTGCCCGTGCCCTTGTCTTTGGCGGTAACGTTTAAAATACCGTTGGCGTCGATGTTAAAGGTCACTTCTATTTGCGGTACGCCGCGCGGCGCCGGTGCAATTCCGTCGAGCACAAACCGCCCGAGGCTTTTGTTGCCTTCTGCCATTTCGCGCTCACCCTGCAGCACGTGCACCTCCACCTGAGGCTGGTTGTCTGCCGCAGTCGAAAACACTTCGGACTTGCTGGTCGGAATGGTTGTGTTGCGCTCGATCAGCCGTGTCATAACCCCGCCCATCGTCTCTATACCAAGGCTGAGCGGTGTAACGTCGAGCAGCAGCACGTCTTTAACGTCGCCCTGTAGTACCCCGCCCTGTATGGCCGCACCTATGGCGACGACTTCGTCGGGGTTAACGCCTTTCATGGGCTCTTTGCCAAAGATTTTCTTAACCTTTTCGACGACTGCAGGCATGCGGGTCATGCCACCCACAAGCACAATGTTGTCGATATCGCTGGCTTTGAGACCGGCGTCTTTTAAGGCTTTTTCGCACGGTAGGGCAGTTTTGTCTATCAGCTCACCGACCAATTCTTCGAGCTTGGCGCGGGTGAGTTTGTGCTCGAAGTGTTTTGGCCCGTCGGCGTCGGCCGTCAAAAACGGTAGATTAACATCGACAGATTGCGCGGTCGAGAGTTCAATCTTGGCTTTTTCGGCTTCGTCTCGCAGGCGCTGCATGGCAGCGTTGTCGTCTCGTATGTCGAGACCATGCTCTTTTTTAAACTCGTCGGCAAAGTAGTTCACGATTACCCGGTCAAAGTCGGCCCCACCAAGGTGCGTGTCGCCATTGGTGCTTTTGACCTCAAACACACCGTCACCAAGCTCGAGGATCGAAACGTCGAAGGTCCCGCCACCGAGGTCGTAGACCACGATTTTTTCGTCGGCTTTCTTTTTGTCAAGGCCGTAGGCCAAGGCGGCCGCGGTTGGCTCGTTAATAATACGTTTGACTTCCAGGCCAGCGATTTTACCGGCATCTTTGGTGGCATGCCGCTGACTGTCGTCAAAGTACGCCGGCACGGTAATAACCGCTTCGGTAACTGGTTCGCCCAAAAATGCTTCGGCGTCGGCTTTGAGCTTGCTAAGCGTCATGGCGCTGATTTCTTCGGGGCTGTACTCTTTGCCGGCCATTTCTACTTTGGTGCTGTTGCCGCTTTTGACTATTTTGTAACCCATGAGTTTTAGGTCACGCTGCACGTCTTTATCGTTAAAACTACGACCGATCAAACGTTTGACTTCGTAAATTGTATCTTTGGGGTTAGTCACTTGTTGGCGTCGCGCAATCTGCCCCACGAGTCGCTCGCCTTTTTTGTTGACCGCTACCACCGATGGTGTTGTGCGATTACCTTCCGAGTTAGTAATGATTTCTGCTTTTCCAGACTGCATGGCAGCCATAGCGCTATTTGTTGTACCAAGGTCTATACCGATGATTTTACCCATAGTTTGCTTCCTTTCTTGTTAGCAGTTATCTATGTAGAGTGCTAAAGTAGCCCCATTGTACACATGTTGGCACTCAGCTGTCAAGAGTGCCAACAACATTTTTTGGCGTCTACTACACCCACTGTGTCGGTAGCACTACTGAACCGCCTGACATCGCTTGGCCGTAGCCTTGATAGCGGTATTTGTTTGGGTCACCTATTTCGAGACGGAACTGTTGGTTGACGAGTGCATAGTTGTAGACCTGTAGTGCGACAATATTGTGAGCAGTTATCACTGTAGACATAGCACTGAGATAGTCGAGCGTTAGATTTGGGTCATACACTGCCGTGCCACCAGACTCAGTACCAGTATGATAGGCGCAGACGCCATGCTCCATGACATTATACGGCAAACCGAGAAAGCTCATACGGTTGTGCGCCCACATAAAGAGCGTCTCAAATGATTCAAAACTGCTCAACGGGCTACCCTCTTCCCACCAAGAGTATATATCGAGGCCGATACCATCGACGACCGCATTACTGTCGCCTGGCATATAAAAATCGGCGGGGTTAGGATTGTTTTTGCTAGAACCGGGGGCTGTCGTACCTTTCCAGTCCGGGTACCACCATCGCCAGTCGCGAGTGCCGCCGCGGTCGCCAAAGGTAAACGGGCACATGTAGGCTGTCGTCCAAAACATGTCATTGGTGACACCACGGGATTTTAGCGCCAGGCGTATATTGCGGCAGATTGCGCGGTAGTTTGCGGCACCGCCGGCCGTGTCATAGACACCTGTATCGTTTTCTGGCTCATGGTTAAATGTCCACCATACAGGCTTTGGCGCATACGAACTAAAGGCTGTCGCAAGCGAATCCATCCAGGTGCTAAATTGGCCCGTTTGGGCTGCTGCGTCGGCGGCAGTGATGCCTGACGGCAGTTTAAACGAGATATGTGGCAAGCGACCATTGTTATAATGCCGCGTCATAGCACCCAGTACGTTAACTCCATTTGTGATGCTGCTGCTCGAATCAAACACACGAATAATCCCGAGCGGCATACCGCCTGACCACGTCGTCATGTTGGTTTGCCAGTTGGCGATAGCTGTCTCTGAGTCGGACCATGTCAGGGTATCTTCGCGGCCACCAAAGTAGTATTTGCCAACGCCCGGATCACCCAAAAACCGTGCGACCTGTATGGCCGACAATACCAGCGGCACGCCCCAGCGTCCGATAATTGGCAGCGAGGCAGGGTCAACATCGTTCAGCGCTAGCTGGATAGCGTAACCGTTGCCGCTGGCGACATCGTACGTAGTTGTTTTGTTGCCGGTACCACCAGCGGTGGGGTAGGTCTGCGAAAATATGTGCGTGGCTGTTGCGCCACTGCCGGTACCAAAAACTTGGCCGCGCGGCGTCATACCAGCGGGCGTGCTGGCCGTGGTTGCGGTGGTGGTTTTGACCATGTAAATGGCCAGCATCTCTTGGTTGGCGGCAGTCATGGTCAGCGACGCGGCGGTTAAGTCGGCCGAAGACGCCGAACGAGTGGTGCGCGTACCGGCCACGACGGGCGTGATTTGATTGACGCCACGATATGCAACCATAACACCGGCTGTTTTTAACTGCGCACTCAACCCCCACGTTGGCGCTGTCACACCGGTGGTGTAAAGCCGGTACCACACGCCACAGGTCTGAGAACCAGTTACCGCAGGCGCACTGTCGAGTGCCGTCCAGCCACTGGGCGGCGTCGTTACCGTTGCGGTACTGCTGTTGAACGCAACAGCCGCAATCAGCAGATCGCCATTTTGCACGCCAGCGGGCAGGTTTAAGCTGTACGATGTGGTATTGGCCTCGCTTGCGTTTGCCGCAACAAAGGTCGCCATTTACGAATACTCTATAGTTACGATCAGATCTGCGCCCGCGGTCGTTGAGCCCACTTGGTCAATGTCGACGGTCAGCGCTTGGTTGGTGCCCCAAGTGGCCGAGCGCGTCACAGCGCCACTGGTTGTGGCGGCGCTGGCAATGGCCGGGCGTTGGCTTTGGGTCGGGAAAATGGTCGTACCCGCCACATTGACATCGACCAAAATGCTGGTTCCCCCTGGCGCTGTACCGACACTGGCGCGAACACTGGTAATAGTGCGGCTGACACCGCTGTCGTTGTACAGCGGCATTACCCCTGTGCCAAGCTGCAACGTGCCGACATAGGTTATTGACTGGGACCCGCCACCCCCACTTGCTGCAGACTGCCAGGTAGCGGTCGATGCACCGGTGGCCTTTAGCACCTCACCAGCATTGGGTGTTCCCGAGACAGAAACGGTGTTGATTTTTGCCACTGTCGGAGCAGTTGCAGTACCAGCGAGGTCTCCAGCTAGCTGTAAGACACCTTTTTTTATGGTCGATGCGTCACCGATTGGGGGTGTATATGACATAAAATACCTCTTATGCTCTATAGCGTACCACGAGGCAAGTCATGCCTGCAACTCTAGTACTCCTTTGCTGCAAATAACTTGCACATACGTGCAGGTTATTTGCAGCTAGTACACCCCATACACCGAAGCCTACGGCCTGGCAGCTTAGCGGAATAACGCCAGAGTGCCTGAGATGGGTCTGAAACGTAACTGTCGGTACGGTGAAGACTGGCTGAGCGCTACGAGTGCTGTTGCGAGTAAGTTAGGCCCGTTGGGGGAGGCGCTACAGTGAGCAGGTCCCAAACCACCTATTTTTGTGCTACAGTTATCATGGTTACCATAAACATTATAATGGAGTATATTGTGCCATGTCATATACCCCCCCTGTTTCAGATGCGAGTTCTACAAAAAAAGGACTTATCCAACTTACCGGCGATTTATCTGGTACTGCGGCCAGTCCGACTGTACCCGACCTAGCAAACAAGGCGAGCGCTACAACCACCATTTCTGCCGGAACTGGCTTAAGTGGCGGTGGCAATCTCACCGCAAACCGCACGCTGAGTGTATCGTACGGAACCACTGCCGGTACTGCTGCACAGGGCAACGATAGCAGGATCACCGGCGCTTTGCAGGAGTCAACCGTAACAACCAAAGGCGACATACTGGCCGCAACTGGCCCTGCGGCCATCGCACGCGTTGGCGTAGGAACAAACGGCCAGTTTCTTATGGCAGATTCTAGTCAGGCTGCTGGAGTTCGATGGGGTTCTGCGGGGTCAAGCAGTGGCTCCATTACCGAGGTTGTCGTGGCAGCTAACGACGCTCCGACAGCCGTAAAAAACAACGCAGACTACGTCTGTGACGGCACAGCCGATCAAGTTGAGATCAACGCAGCGATCGACCAGGCATTTCAAACAGCCGCCGCCGGGCCTCGAGGTGGCGTTGTGCTCGTCGGCCAATATTTTAACATAAACGCACCAATCATTATGAAAGCAGCACTCACACTGCATGGGCTAGGAGCGGGTACAATTATCCGTTCTATGTCTATGGCAACAGGTACGGCAATGATTGAGCTCGCCGATAAAAACCACCATATGACCACCGTACGAGACCTCACCCTCTATGGCAATTATGCTACCGGTGGTGGATCGCACGGTATCCACTACTTACAGTCAGATGTCGGCGGTGACGGCAACACCTCTACATACAACCCGCCGAGCAACCCAGACGCCTGTCATCGGTTTATCAATCTTTTTATTAAAGCTTTCACGACAGGTACGCGACACGGCGTTTACATGGACGACAATGTCCGAGGTGCAATTTTTATGAACAGTCGCATTTCTGATTGTTCTGGCACTGGGTTCAATATAACCGGTAGTTCTGACGGCAAATACAGCCAGTGCACCGCAATCGGAACAGGTATCGGTTGGAGTGTTGGCGGGGCATCAAACCAGTTTGTCAACTGCAAATCGGCGTATTCGGTTGCAGCCGGATGGAATCTAACGTCTTCACGCTCCCAACTCGTCGGTTGTCATGCCCAAGACTCTGGAACGGTAGGATACAGTATCAACGGCAGCGATGCCGCGCTTACCGGCTGCGTGGCTGACTCTAACTCTCGACTCTCAACAACTGCCTATGCGGTCGAGGTAAGCGCTGCAAACGCAGTCATCGAAGGGATACATGTGTACGACCGTAACCAAACACCCTCGAGCCGGCAAAACAGAGGCATAGATTTTACCGGTGCAACCGACCTCTTCTTGACAGGCAGCGTCCGGATTCCCTCTGGCACAGACTTTACCAACGGCGCGCCCACTGGATACGTCCGTTTATGGCGAGTCGGCAATACGCCGCAGCTATACGCTGTGAGCTAACCCTACTCACTCTCGGTTGCTACTGCGATTTTACCCGCACCATGGCGGGGCGGATGACAGTGTCGCCCAGGCGGTAACCGCTTTGCAACTCTTCGCTCACCACCTCGTGCTCGCCCTCGCCCTCTTCCATGCTCACAGCTTCGTGGTAGTGTGGGTCAAACGGCTCGCCCACGGTTTTAATGCGCTCGACGCCAAGGTCGGCAAGCGTTTTTTCGAACTGCACAATAATCTTTTGCACACCATCTACCCACTCAAGCAAATGCTTTTCGCCTTGACTCCTTGACTCCCCTGCCGTTCGTAGCTGTTGCGAAGAATGGGTGGCTCCTTGACTCTCAACCGCACCCAAGTGTTTTATCGCCCGTTCAAAGTTGTCGATAATAGGCAGCAGGTCTGTAACGACACTGGCCTTCACCGTAGAACGCAAACTGGCAACCTGCTCGTCGTGACGGCGGCGCAGGTTCACCGCGTCGGCCCGCTCGCGCTGGAGCGCCTCGGTCAGCTCGGCTACCTGCTGCTGCACCTGCGCGTTTTCGGCTGCAAGCTGCTCTGCTGCTTGTTTATAGTCAACGTCTTCTTGTTTCTTTTTACTCATTAGTTGAGCCTCCGTTCGCTAAATCTTCTAGTTCACTGATTGCTGCCTGCATGCGGGTTGCTTTGTCCAACGCGTCCTGTAACTGAGTGAGCGTATAACCACACTTAGTTAGGCTAGACATTTCTGCTCTTAAAACTCGTCGATGGGTATCGGCTGTACTAAGATCTCCTGACCCTTCGCTAATGGCAGCAAGCGCTAAACTTTTTGTCGCCCAGTACGCAGGAAAATTTGGGTCAGGATGTATAAATGATTCAAAATCTGGCACTACAAAACCTCCTCCAGCGTTTTGCCGGCGTGGGCGACCAGGGTCATAACGTCGCGGTAGCTCTGACGGGTTGGCCCCAGCGTGCCGATGTAGCTATGGTCGCTAAACGGACTGCGAAACCGGCTAATGATAAGACTAGCGTCTGCACTGCGGCCAATTGGGTTTTCGGCACCAATATACACGGTGAGCGCCTGGTTTGGCGCGGCTTCGCGCAGCCACGGTTCGAGGTTATCGAGCAAACTCGCCACCTGTTGCACCTGTTGCCCGCCGTGAAACTCGGGCTGCCCAAACAGATTGCTCAGGCCCGAAATGTATAGTTGGTTGCCGATGGTTGCAAGGCCAAGGTTGTGCGTGAGCTCGACGAGTGTATCGACGGCGTTACGTATGGCGCGCTCGGGCAGGCCACCGTCTTGTAGCCGAGCAGACAAGGCACGTTCGGCCCCGCGCTCTGGCTGGGCCTGACCGTCGGCCGAAATGTTGTTAACGTAAAAACGGTAGCCTTTGTCGGTAGGGATACGCCCCGCACTGGTATGCGGCTGGCGTATGTACCCGGCGGCTTCCAGCTCGGCCATCTCGGCGCGTATGGTAGCGCTCGACACGCCAAACACTTTGGCAAGCAGGCTACTGCCAACTGGTACGGCGACTTCGGCGTACTGTTCGATAATGGCAGTGAGTATTTGCTTTTGTCGCTCTGTCATGTCATAAATATACCACACTGGCACTCAAAAGTCTAGAGTGCCAATAAGTTAGAGGTAAGAGTTAAGGAGTCAACCATCTTTCGCAGCAGCTACGGACGGCAGGGGAGTCAAGGGCGCGGCCGAAGGCCGCGAAAGGACACGTCCTTCGTAGCTTCAGCGAAGAAGGATATAGCTAGTGTGGGCCATGCGGAAGCTCCCGGCTAGCACGTTGTCGGCTTTGACAACTTCCGAGAGGCGGCGTGACTTGTTTGAACGGAGGGTGGTATTGCCGGTGGCAATACCACCTGTAGTGAGTTGTCACGTCGGTTGTCAAAACGAACAACAGGGTACCGAGAGGTGGAGCCTT
>CAYZZH010000046.1:0-7834 GCA_964483005.1 uncultured Candidatus Saccharibacteria bacterium
TATGAACTATGAACAGTGGAAAAGTGTCACGCTTCAAAACCTCATTTCTACGTGTGGTGTCACGCTTCATTTCCGCATTCGCCCAATAAAGTTAGCTTTGATACTACATGCTCCATATACACAATAACAGCGGGCCTGTGCTGCTCGTAGAGCCAAAAAACATAGGTCTACTTGAAGACGGCAGTGTAGCACCTAAGAGAGGCATGGTGCGAGAGATTGATGCAGCTGTCATCCTGGCCGCAGCACAAGCCGGACTAATGGTCTCTGTTGTTACCGACAAAAAAGTCGCCAGTAGCAATCTGGTTCGGGACGGTGTCTATCACTACTCAACGGTACTGGGAACAAAAAGCAACTTAAGTAATTACGATACCTGCGTTACAGAGTCTACGGACGTTCCAAAACCCCGTGCTTATAATAACGTAAGAGAAATTGACACATTACCTGTATTTTTATCTGTCGGAGATTGTCAAAGAGGTGTCGGCAAATACTTGCTGCATTCAAATACTCAATTGCAAACACTACGCGAACTTAGCAGATGCAAAAATATACGAGAACCCTTTAGGTTTCAAGAATTCATACCCTGCCCAAGCGAACGCTACACAAGTTTTCGCCTACTAGTGTCTGCGACAGGAAGTATTTTGGCAGCTGGATTGTTGTACTCCACAAGAAAAAAATCTGAAGCAGCAGTACTAGACAATACCAGTAAGCTCAGGTTCGATCCTTCTCGTTCACAAGCACACGACCTCCTTGAAAACCCTCGCTCAAAATATTATTTGCAGGCTACAAACGCACTTTCAAATGTTTCAGCAGGAGGTAATATAATACCTCTAATGGGTTCTGGGATAACACGAGTTTTTACTGCCGAGGAACAAAAGATTCTAGTAGCCCATGGAATAGCCCCAAGAGACCCATGTATACCAGAGAGACTGCGAGAACATACATTAGCCATAAACAAGTTCCTATCTAAGAGGGCGGGTATAGTGGTTGGTATAGATTTTATACAACATGAAAAAAGCAAAGAATACTACTATCTAGAAAGTAACCCTGGCCCTGGCACCAAAACATATATCGCTTGTTGGCCAGAAACGGTCGCTCAATTGACAGCCGGTATTGGTCGACGATTTCCAGGAAGATTATTCATAACAAAAGGCCGCAGAGAAGAGCTGCAGACACATCGTGAATATAAGGTACTCATGCAAGCGGCTCTCAGTGAAATCACTCGCCAACTATCACCAACATAAAACTACTTCAAATTACTCATACTTGTGCCAGAAGCAATTGTCACATTGGGGCCTTCACTGCTTGCACAACATCTGCGCCAGTCACTATCAAGTATGTCAATAGCTAACGCCCAAAGCTACCCTCTAGTTGTTCGAGACTAGCGATTTGCCTTTTTATGCGAGGGACGATATTTGGTGGACTGTCACCAATCAGACGGGTTCCTGTGGGGTACATGGGCATAACATCTAGCAGTAATAGGCCCCCGTCACTGGCAATCCGAAGGTTGTCAGAGTTTGGTGCAATGTCTGGTAAGAACCCTTCTTTTTCCAGGTCAGCAACTCCTCTAAGAAAACTGGCAATCGAGCGAGCAGTGTTGCTAGCAATGATGCTCGACCCTCTCTCGATGCGCTCGAGAGAAAAAGGCGGGTTTGCCAGAAGATCAATTCTACGTTGCCGCTGTACCGTTGCGATAACTTCAGCTTTTGGACTACGAAATATACGTGCCGGCTCGCTACTAACCTGCGTTGGAAGCGCAATCCCTGCCAGATGGTGCGTCATCAAACCAACCTCAGACTGCACCGCTGTGCAAAATTGCCCTGTCGACATAGCGCCTGGCACGCGCAGCATATATTTTTTTACCTCATGCAATCCATATGCAAAGACAACAGATTCGCCACTAACTGCAAGCAGCCCTGTTGTATCAAAAAACAATGAGTTCAGAGCATGATCAACACGAAAAGGCAGCGCACGTACTGCCACACAAGCCAGTTCTGCAAGAGGATTTTCTGGATGCCACTTAGAGTTCTCGGCCCAACCAGCCAAATTTGCCGCCGCGTGTATACGACGCGCCGTGGAGGATTTCATAGTTATTTTTATAACATATTTTTATTTGTGAGGCAAATTTCTGACCTCTTGTGCTAGCAAGGGGTTCCACATTGGCGCTGTCACTGCCTGCACGACATCTGCACCAGCTGCACGGTACTCGACGTAATCTGCTGGCTGCATGACGCCGCCCACCCCAATAATTTCGTAGGTGTAGCCCTCACGCTTACGCAGTACATCGAGCCGCCGAACCATGTCGAGCCCCGCCCACTTAATCCCCGCACCGCATACGCCGCTTTTTAGCCGTCCGGGGCCGGGCAGGGCTTGCTGACCATTTTTATCTACAATTGTCCCTTGCAGCGTGTTTATGGCGCTAATCGCCGAAACGTACCCAGACACATCCCGGATGATTTCCTCGAGGGTATTTTGCTGGTTTGGGCTAAAATAGCCAATCTTTATCACCAGCGGCGTGTCGCCCAGCGCTGCTTTTGTGCGCCGACATATTTCGACCACCGCGTCGCGGTTATAGCATATAACGCCCTCTGTCGCAACGTTTGGACACGACAGGTTAATCTCTACCACTTGCGCGCCAGCCTCTTTTGCCAGACGCGCGGCAGTCGCAAAGTCGTCGTAGTACTGCTCTGGCCCAAAGCCCTCACGTATCGTGCCGACCACACTCATTATCAGCAGCTGGCCTTTGCCAGCACCAGCAATCGCCGCAGGCAAATCTGTCGTCCACACGGCTGGGTCAGGCGAAGGCACGCCAAACGAATTGGTAATGTTTAGCCCCGACAACTCCTCTGGGTAGTCCTCTGCAACGACCAGTGGCTGAGCCAACTTTTCGAGCGTCAGATCACCATCAATCTGCAGCGGCAACACATTTGGGTACGGGTTACACGGAAACTCGTGCGCCCGCTGGGTTTTGTACACCACCACATCGTACCCCAGCCGAAACGCCGCACTGGTGTGACGAGACGTGGGCAGGGAACCAGCCGCAATCCCAAACGGAACGTTCAGGGGAAAGCCAAGAAATGTATACTGCGGCTCCGCGCTCGAGTCGCGATAGTCTTTCGCCTCAATCCCAAACGGCCCCTCCGCCACATTCTCTTCAAACGTTTTACCCGGGTCGTAGAGCATATTACGCCCCCTGCAAGGTTACATACCCGCCCACATAGTCAGGGTGCTCTTTTTTATAATCATCACCATGCCCCATATCTTCTACAATGGGGGCACGAGCTTTGCACTCCGGGCAATCGGCCGGATCATTTGCGTTAAACTGCACGCTTGCCAGTTGTTCTAACCGTGGCACATGTAAATCTTCTGCCGTCACCCCACCACGATTGCATACCACGCTGGCACCTACGACGGTGCCGCCAGCCTTTTCCACTTCACGGCAGACTTTTTCGACAGAACCGCCAGTAGTAAGCAGATCCTCTACGACCAACACTTGTTTGCCAGCGACTTGCTGCATAAAACCAGCTCGCTCAAACACAAAACCGCCGTCGCCGTCTTTGTCAGCCCACACACCATTTGCACCTGTTTCGTTAGCAGTTAAAACAGCGAGTACAATACCCCCGGTTGCAGGAGCAGCCACCGTATCAAAGCTACCTGCAAACGGCGCTGCCAGCTCGCGACAAAGTTCAGCGACCAACTGCGTGTGCGGGAACAACATATCCATGTTTATATAGCCACTGCCATGTTTGCCGCTTGTGTACACAAAATGCTTTTCCGTAAAAACCGCCCCAATTGTCTGAAGTTTTTGCAATACATTCATCTCACATGCCCTTTCTATAGGTGTTAATTTCGTCTCGGAGGGTTTTTGTGACAGTACGAGCGACCTCGGCAAAGTCTGGACCAGTTGACGCAAAAATAACACCACGCGAAGAGTTTATTAACACACCGTCGCCGCGAGAGTTCTGCGCCGCCGCCATGGTTTTTGCTACATCGCCGCCCTGTGCGCCCACGCCTGGCACCAAAAACCACATGTCGTCGCCCACTGCCTCGCGTATCGCCTGCGCCTCTTCGGGGTAGGTTGCGCCGACCACCAGCATACAATTTTTGTTCGCGTTCCAGTCCCGCGCAATGGTTTCGGCCATGTACTCGAACACTTTTTTTGTACCGATTATTTGGTCTTGAAACTCACCAGACCCGTCGTTAGACGTACGGCATAAAACAATTGCACCTTTGTCTGCCCGCGTCAAAAACGGTTCCAGCGCTTGACCGCCCAAGTACGGCTGCAGGGTAATGGCATCTGCGCCCAGATAGTCGTAGGCGAACTGTACGTAGCCGGTGTTTGTGTTGCCTATGTCGGCACGTTTGGCGTCGAGCACAATAAGCACGTCGGGCGCAACCATGCGTATGTAGTCGCACGTATCTTTCAAAACCTGTACACCCGCTGCGCCGCGCGCTTCGTAAAACGCCGTGTTTGGTTTGTAGGCCGCCACCAGGTCGTGCGTGGCATTGACTATAGCCTTATTGAACGCCAGCTGGTCAACCGCCGCCGGCAACTTTGCAATATCGCTATCCAGCCCCACACACACCAGTGAACCACTCGTCGCCACCGCCGCTTCTAGTCTTTGGGTAAACGTCATGCTCTTATTATATACCACTCAGAAGCTAAAATTCAGCTTCTCCACCCAGCCCTCACCGGCCAAAACCAGCCAAGACTTTCGCACCATTCTCGATAAGGTTTGTCAGTCTTGGCTGGTTTTGACTCGGTGATCATCTACGTGGAAAAACCGAATTTTAATTTCTGAGTGGTATACTTGAACTCGTGCTAGCCCGCATATGTTTTCAGTTTTGCTTTCGCATAGGCGTCCAGCACGACACTGTTGGTAAGCAGTTTTAAGATACGCTTTTGTCGAAACTTTGCGAGTAATTTTTTATCGATATGCGGTATTACTGCCGCAACAAACACATTGGCTCTTGGCCCAGACCCCTGCACAATAAACAACTGGAGTTGTCTAATATTTGCAGCGTATATAGCCCGCTTGTCTGCCCATTTCTCTTGTTTTTCTGGGACAATCGGCTTTTCTTTAGGATCAATTTTAAGATTGTGAGTAATGTCTGCAAGCTTTATAAGAGCCGCTTCGACTCTACCCTCAAAACGTCTCATATATGTCTCGTTGCTCATGCGTCCATCTGGCCCTGCGTATTTTGTGAGCACAGCTAGGTCGTCTACGACTAATTGCACGTTTTGTGCACCGACCTCGTACGAAGCTAGCAGTCGTGCGTGGTACAGAGGCGAGACAAGCAAGGTATCTCCAGGCAAAAATGATTGACCGACATTTTCCAGTTTGTCGCGCAAACGGTCTTCAAATGCATCGTGATTGAGCGCCCGGTATTGCATGAGACGCAGTTTGTCGATTGCAAAAACCTTGGACCAGTCAGGCAGTGTGCGGACGCCAATCGTATAAATGGTCGCTACCGAGGCTGGATGCGTGTAAAATGGCTCGTCGTTGAGACGCTTTTGCCCCTCATGGGCCAAGACCGAAGTAACTGCTCCTGCAAGCAAAATAGCTATCTCTTTGTCTTCTCCTGTAGTCTCTAGCTCCTCGAGTCGCTTGGAAACTTCCGGTGTTATTTTTAGAGATTCAACCGTCTTTTGCACTGCTAACACCGTTTGCGCCACACCAAACTCGGCAATAGCGAGAGATTGTTGCAGCGCGTCTTTGCCCAGGCCTAAACCAGACCATTCATGCAAGTTGTCTTCCCGAAGTAACAGTAGATGGCCCAGCTCGACGGCTAGTTGTTCGGGTACCGAGAGTTCGCATTCTCCTACCACCGTCTGCGCTACAACTGTTTGGCCACGACGTCTTTCGTATAGCCACGCTTTTACTGCAGCATCATCTCCACCGTACACCGCGTTTGGGTCATAAAACTCGTGAAAAGCTGCTGGTAGTGGCAGCCTCGCCGCAGCCTGTTGCGCCTCGATTTGCATTCTGCAAAAATTATAGCAAAGTTTGTATTTTTATCATAGCTTTCTCTACCCGAAAAAAATGTTCGGTCTCAACTGTATAGTTTATGCCTTTGCTTTAGGTGCCAGTAGCAGAACAGCGACACACAGCATAAAAGGTGCCGCGACCCTAGCTATCCAGCAGAGGCCTCGGCACCTAGGATTTATACTAGCACGGAGTTTATTTTAAGTCAAGCATTTTGCCGCTTTTAGTAATGACACGCACTCTTTTTAGGTCATGCCCACGAATCAACGCAATTTGCCTATTTATTTTAGCAAGATTAGCTCGGTCGCTTGCTTTGCTGGCACGCAAGTCAAAGATAATATTGGAAGACTGTTTAATAGCACTCCGAAACGCATGCTCGATCGAACGCGCCCCGGCACTGACGGGCGACTTCATTTCCCACTGTAATCCATCCATGATAATGTCTGGCGTTTTTATGCCCGGTTGGTTTTTTGGAGCAATAAATATAACGGTTTTGCCATGTTTACTCAAAAACAGCGCGGTCTTAATCTCGTGCGGCTCGGGCATGGCCCCATCTTCAAACGCTACCTCAAATGTTTGCATGTGTCCCATTATATACCCAAAACTGTGGTAGAATAGGCAAGTAAAACTAACCAGGGTGGCGTGTAATTCGCCAATCGGACGTGATGGGCCAGCACAGGCCACGAGTCGTCGACCCCGCCATTTGACAGGGACGAAAACGTGCAAATCGTTTACCGGCCGTACAGTCGGAATCCGCCTCGGCGGATACTGCCAAACGCGCAGTAGAAAGGGAACAATCGTATGAAAAAATTCGCACACGCGGGGGCGCTAGCCGTCGTTTTTGCAGCCTTGCTATGGAGCGTCGACGGGCTGCTGCGACGTAACCTGTACAGCCTGCCGCCGTCGGTAATTGTGCTGTACGAGCACTTACTTGGGCTGGTTTTGCTCGCGCCGTTTTTGTGGTCGACACGCGGCAAGTTTCGGGAACTCACTCGCAAGCAATGGTGGTCCATGGCACTCGTGGCGTTGCTGTCTGGTGCGCTCGGTACCATTTTGTACACGGCGGCGCTGGGGCAGATACACTTTATTAATTTTTCTGTCGTGGTGCTGCTGCAGCAACTTAACCCCATTTTTGCCATTGCCACCGCCGCTGTGCTATTGCGCGAAAAACTAAGCCCACGCTTTTTGGGGCTCGCCACACTTGCGCTTGTGGGCGCCTACCTGGTGAGCTTTCCCAACCTCACCGTCAACCTCAACACAGGCAAGGGAACGCTGGTTGCCGCTCTGTACGCCGCTGGCGCAGCTGCGGCCTGGGGCGTCGGCACAGCGTTTTCAAAATACGCACTCAAAGGCACCTCGTACCCACACGTTACGGCCGCACGGTTTGGACTAACCGCGATAATTTCACTGTGTTTTGTGCTTGGCACGGGCTCGGCCGCAGCCGTTTCGCAGATTACGCAAACCCAGTTTTTTTACCTACTGGCAATTACTTTTAGCACCGGCCTAGTCGCACTGCTCATCTATTACTACGGCCTACAACGAGTCGCCGCCAGCCGCGCCGCCATCCTCGAGCTCGCCTGGCCTCTCAGCGCCGTACTAATCGGCTGGTTGTTCCTACGCCAAGGATTAACAATTACCCAAGCCCTCGGCGCCCTCACCCTCCTCGCCACCACCTGGCTCATCACAAAAGAAACAACCTAACACTTCTCTATAAAAAGAAGGTTCCGAACCTGTGCATTACAGCACTGCCGAACCTTCAATGGTTCTTATTATACCTGAGTTATTTATCTATTTCGAGTTAATAGACAAAATTCGTGTAAAAATCTAGCAATTCTCATCTGTTAAATCAT
>CAYZZH010000047.1:0-6854 GCA_964483005.1 uncultured Candidatus Saccharibacteria bacterium
TCTTTGAGACGACCCCACTCATCAAGCCTCCGGCGGAGCCGGAGGTGTCTCACTAACAGTCGTCGTACAGACGCAAAATTCTATTCGTCGACCTGTGGTTTATCGAGCAAAAGCGGTTCAACGCTGGCGGTTGTGTCAGCTATTTTGGTTACGTCGCGGTCCATGCGGCCCAAGCTTTTGTGGGCGGCGTTAAAGTGGTTTATGGTGGTACTCAGCGAGTTGCCGAGCTTTTGCATATAGCTGTTGTGCGCAGCAATGTGCTTGCCAAGATCGGCCACCCGCTTTTGAATGTCTTTGGCCTGCTCTTCGATTTGCAAACTTTTGAGCCCCTGCAGCACCGTCTGCAAATACGCCAGCAGCGTCGTGGGACTGACAATAATCACCTTGCGGTCAATAAACGCGTACTCGATAAGATCGCGCGAATTTGTACCGGTTGCCCCCACATTGTTCACCAGCAAATCGTAGTAAATAGCCTCGCTCGGAATAAACATAAACGCGTAGTCAAGCGTGTTTTCGCGTGGACGAATGTATTTGCTCGTTTCGTCGATGCGCAGTTTAAGGTCGGCTTTAAAGGTTTTGACAAGTATGTCGCGCTGCGTTTTGTCTTTTTCTTCGATAAGTCGGTTGTAGTTTTCGAGGCTAAATTTGCTGTCGATGGGCAGCAAACGGCCCTTGTCGAGTTTTATCACGGCGTCGACGATTTCGCCGTCTTTAAACTTGTACTGGGTTTCGTACACGTGGGGCGGCAAGACATTTCCCAGCACCGTGTCGAGGTAATATTCGCCAAGGCCCCCGCGCTGTTTGGGGTTTTGCAGCACGTTTTGGAGCGTCTTCAGTTCATCCGCCACGTCTACGACGCGTTTGTTGCTGTTTTTGAGCTCGGTGAGATTGCGGGTGATTTCTTCGACAATTTTATTTGTCGTTTCGGACTGGCGCTGCATGGCGCCAAACATGGCCGACTGCGACTTGTCGAGCCGGTCGGATATTTGCGTCTGCACTCCGTCTTTGAGTTTGGTAATGTCTTGGCTAAGTGCCCGCAAATCTTCTTTAAGCAACAACGCACTTTCGTTACTGGGCTTATGCGTCACAACATACAGCAGTACCCCACCAAGCGCCGCCACAAGCAGACTGAGAACAATAACCACCGTTTGCATGCTTTCAGTGTAGCATGTAGTAGGTAGTATGTAGCATGGGATCTGACCCACGTCCATTTTTTTCAACCGGAGGGGTTGCAAGTGCAGCAAAGGTGCAAAAGTGCTTGTGCACTTTTTCCCTTGCAAACGCCTGGAGGGCGAAAAAAGTGGACGTGGGTCAGGCATGGGATTCCTACCTGCTACCACACTCTACGCTAACCGCGTCACAAAATACATGAGCGCCGCGCCAAGCACTGTGAGCGCAATTGTTACGTACGACGAACGTTTGCTATGTGCCTCGGGCAAGATCTCTGCCGCGCCAATATACAGCAAAAACCCAGCAAAAAACGACAAGTAAAACAACACAAACTCGTTACCCAGCGTCACCACCAAACTGAGCAGCACGCCGACCAGTGGCGCAAGCGCATCGACAAACAGCATACGTCGCGCTTTGGACTGTTCGTTTTTGTGTGCCAACATAAGGTTTACCGTGTTAAGCCCGTCGGAAAAGCTATGCGCTACTACGGCCACCGCCACAGCCACACCCACGACCGCGTTGGTCTGAAACGCGAGGCCAATCCCAAAGCCGTCGAGCAAGCTATGTCCCGCCAACGCAAGCGCACCGGCGCGCCCAACGTGCGGGTGATGATGCTCGCCGTACTGTGTTTCGCTGGCGTGAGAAATAAGTATGCTTTTTTCTACTATATGAAACACCAAAAACCCCGCCATCAACGCTATCATCGCGGTGGTTATGTCTCGTGTCGTGCTTTCGGCAAGTTCCATAATTTCTGGCAGCAGCCCAAACACCACCACGCCCATAACAATTCCTGCCGTTAGGCCGAGCAGCCGCTGCAATTTGTCTTGATTTTTTAGCGCCACATATCCGCCGGCCAGCGAGGCCAAAAACGCACACACACCTAAAATTATAACCATGTTAATGCTCCGTATGCACAAGGCGCTGCGCACAAGCAGGCCGGTGAGTTTGTTATTTAGTAATACCACCCTAGCATACTCGGCTGTTCGCAATTTTTGCAAAAACGTCGCAATTTTTGGTAAAATTGCAGCATGAGCGCCCAAACTATCTTCGAACAAGTTTTGCAAAACAACCGCTTTAGTCTTACTAAGCCGCGGCAAGCTGTGTTTGACGCACTGCAACACCACGCCAGTTTTACCATGGCCGAACTTGTTGCGGCTTGCCCTGGGGTCGACCGCGCCAGTGTGTACCGCACGACCGAGCTGTTTGAAAAACTGTGTGTCGTCGTGCGCATACCCCATGGCTGGAAATACCGGCTCGAGCTGGGCGAAGCCTTTCACGAGCACCATCACCACGCCACCTGCTCTGCGTGCGGCGCCTCTATTGCTCTACCCGAAGACGCCGCGCTCGAAAAACGTCTGCATGCGCTCGCCGCCAGGCGCAACTTTACCCTTACCACTCACCAAATAGAGCTCACCGGCACCTGCGAAGCGTGCACCCATATAAGAACTAAGCGGGAGTAATCCAATAACGCTGTTTTATAATGCCGTTGTCGTTCACTTCGTTTTCTAGCACACCGTCATTTGCGCGTATGACGGCGGCGGACGCGAGGTTGGTTTTGTCACATGTTACCAACACCCGACCTAACCCCAATGTTTTGCAATGGCGTAACCCAAGCCGGAGTATTTCTGTTCCGTAGCCTTTCCGCCGTTCGTCCGGCGCAACTGCGTAACCTATATGACCTCCGATGCGTCGCAAATGCTCGTTCAGTTCATGACGAATTTGGACTATGCCGACAAGCTTCATATCAGTTCGGCGACGCGCAAGGTAGGTTGTCGCTAGAACCATGCCCGCTGGTACTGACGCTTTATTTGCATACAGTTTCACCCGCTCTAGCCATGCCTCATACGACTCCGCCGTCGCAAGGGCAACTGCGCCGGGAATTTCCCCGGCGGTGTTGTGCCCGGCAAACACCTTCCGAAACGACAGTACCGCAGCCTTGTCGGCAAGCGTCGGCTCAAGAAGGACGAGTCTAGTTTCATACATAAACTACAGTATACTATTTTCGATAGATCGAAACGCTGACCCACCTGCAATTTCTACCTCGTTGTCATCTCGACCGAAGTGGAGAGATCTCGTCTGATGCATTACTGACGAGATCTTTCGACTTCTCCGGCCTCCTTGCAGGAAGCCGGATCCGCTCAAGATGACATCAGAACGCGCAGGTGGGTCAGGACCAAGCGAAGTAACCTGAAACATTTTTTAACTTTAAAAGGGCCGGTACTTTCGGCCCTTTTCGTGGAAAATCAATTTCCACTTATTACTGTAGCGTAGCGCGGGACAAAAGTATGTGACGAAAGTTACTGAAACCTCCCAAACGCAAATTTTACATCACTACCACTACGCGATATGCTAGAGAGTATGTTTGACTATGCCTGGCACAGAGTTTTTCGACGTCCCTACCGGCTCCATGTCGCGCATAGTGGCGACGCGTCCAAACCAGTTATCTTGCTGCTGCATGGTATTGCCGCGAGCGGCGAAGACTGGCGCAAAGTGCTCCCCCATTTAGAGCCAGACTACCACTGCATAACGATAGACCTGCTCGGGTTTGGCAAGTCGCCCAAGCCGCAGTGGCTCGACTACACCATGGACGACCATATGCGTTCACTCTACCACACCATGAACAAACTTCGTCTGGGAAGCACTTTTTTACTGATTGGGCACTCACTTGGTTCGCTTTTGGCAGCTCGATACGCTCGGCAACACGCACCCAACATACAGCGCGTATTGCTGCTGAGTCCACCGGTGTACCCGCCGCTAACCGACATACAAAGTCGCTCGGCCCGCAGGCTAACCGGGCTGCTGCTCACGATATACAAATTGCTTCGCGACGACTCGCGCGTAACCCCACAAACGTTTCGACGACTATCGTACCTTGTGCCGTTACCAAAAAGCGTCGTACGTCACCCGCAAACCTGGCTGCCATTTATGCGCACGCTGCAGCAGTGTATAGAAAAGCAAACTGTTTTGGAAGATGTACGCTCGCTTGCCATGCCAGTCGAAGTTTTTTACGGCTCGCTCGACCAAGTGGTGGTGAGTAGCAACGTAGAGCTACTCGCTAAAAACAAACAGGTTCGTTTACACCCCTTTATAGGCAGCCACGACTTGACCGCTCGGTACGGCAAACTGGTCGCGAAAACCCTGCGGTTGTAACGTAGTATTAGTCGAATGGTGATCGCGTAGGGTAAAACGGGCCGTTGCACAAAACGTAAGCAGTGTGGGACAATAGTTGCAATGGAATCATCAATTTTTTTGCAGCTGGCGGCCGTTTTAGCTGTTGCGGCTGGCGTAAGTATTGTCATGCGTTTGTTACGGCAACCGCTCATTATTGGTTACATACTATCGGGCATTATATGCGGACCGGCGGCGCTCGACCTTATACGCAACCACGACGCATTTGCCTCGTTTAGTCAGATCGGGATTGCGCTGCTGCTGTTTATTGTGGGGCTAGGGCTCAATGTGGGCGTTATAAAAAACACGGGCAAACCGGTGTTTTTGGTGTTTTTGCTTAACACCTTGCTAGTTGGTGGCGTAACGTTTGGGATTGGTACGTTACTGGGCCTACCCCGCACCGAGTCCGTTGTGCTGGGCGTGGCAATGCTGTTTAGCAGCACGATCGTAGTGGTCAAAAACCTCGTCGACAAACGCGAGCAACATCGCCTGTATGGCCAGGTTGCCATAGGGATATTGCTGGTAGAGGACCTTGCGGCGACCATTGCGCTTATTTTCTTGGCGGCAGCCAAAGACGGTGGTGGCGTGCAGCAGCTGTATGGACTGGTTGGCAAAGGGCTGTTGCTAGGCGGAACGCTGACATTTATTGGCTGGTTTGTTATGCACCGGTTGGCAAAGTTTTTTGCCAGTAACCAAGAGTTTTTGTTTACGTTTGCTCTGGCGTGGGCATTTAGCGTTGCGGCCGTGTTTGACATAAGCGGGTTTTCGCTGGAGGTCGGGGCACTTTTTGCCGGGGTGTCGCTGGCCTCGCTCCCGTACGCACAAGAAATAAGCACGCGGCTGAAACCACTGCGCGACTTTTTTTTGGTGCTGTTTTTTGTAAGTCTTGGCACTACCATGTCGCTCAAAGGCATGACCGCTGCGTTTGTACCAGCCCTGTTGCTTTCTGCAGTGGCGCTTTTTGTAAAACCGCTAAGCGTTTCGATGGGCATGGGACTGCTTGGGTTTACGAAACAAACGGGGTTTAAGGCGGCGTCGCATTTGTCGCAGGTGAGCGAGTTTTCGATTATTGTGCTCACGCTTGCGGTTAGTCAAAAAATGGCAAGCGAACACATGCTTAACACCCTTACACTTACCGCGCTGATTACGATTGCTGCCTCGAGCTATTTTATGAAATACAACGACCGCCTGTACCGAAGTTTTGCCAAACTACTCACGCCGTTTGAGCGTCGCAACGCCTACGCTGACCGGGGCAAAGCGCCTGACTACAAGCTGTTTTTGTTTGGCTACCGCAAGGGCGGACACGAGTTTGTGAGCACGTTTCGCGAAATGAAAAAGAAATACATTGTGGTCGACTACAACCCCGATGTTATCGAAACGCTCGAGCGCCAGCACATACACCATGCCTACGGCGACGCAACCGATTACGAATTGCTCGAAGAACTCGGGCTGGCCAAAGCCGAAATGGTGGTAAGCATACTGCCTGGCCAAACCACCAACCGCGAGCTGCTAAAGTATTATCTGAGCAAAAACGAAGCAGGCATTTTTATCTGCCACGCCACCAACTACGACAATGCTGCCGAGCTGTACGAACATGGCGCATCGTACGTCATGCTGCCGCACTACATTGGCAGCGAAAAAATGAGCGCCTTTATTCGCTCACATGGCAGCGATAAAAAAGCCTTTGAAACCTACCGTAAAAAACACATCATCACCCTCGGCCAAATGAGCATCCGTTAACTACGCGCTCACGAAAAGGTACTTGTATGGAAGGAAATAAGCTTCTTGATTAGGTACGCAATACGTCTGGATAGAACTGGCTGTAAGTGACTACGCCATCTTTGATGATTTCAAATGTCCTATCTGTACCTATATACTCCGTTCTGTCCATGATGTCACTAAAATTTATCATACTTCGCAATGCAACTGCTGCAACAACTGATACAGGCGCAAATCCATTCCCAATCATATTTTGTAAATCACCAAGATAATATCGCGTCTCTGCGTGGATAAAAAAATCTTCTCCAACAATAACGGTCGTTGAGCGAATACCATCTTTTTTTGTATCAGTCGTAAAAGCGACAGGTATGATATCTTTAAAAAAACTGCCTATTAGCTTATCTTGACTTTTGCAACGAACACCATCTGCAGTCCAAACCATACGCGTAAACGCGACACTCTGTGCAAAATATTCGTACCACGGGATACCCCGCACTATGCTTTCAAGATAGCTCCGCCGAAACAGATTTTCTGGAATCATAAATTTGATAAAATCTAACCCGTGATCCACGAACGTACTATCGTGTCTTCTAAGCTGCTCTTCGATACTACGTTTGTCGCTAGAGGAATCGCCATATTCAATCATAGCTCAACATCCCAGTCACTTTCGCTGTTATATCTACACTACATCATGTTTTCAGATATTTCAAATATCTGTAATACACCTAGACTATGTGTACTTCCCGCTCGTAGCCCTCAAGCGTGACACCCCTAGTTTTGCCCGTGGTTCTGAAGCG
>CAYZZH010000048.1:0-6473 GCA_964483005.1 uncultured Candidatus Saccharibacteria bacterium
CCACTACGTTCGGATGCTGCTGGGGTATCAGGTTAGGGTTTCTTGATTCACGTTAAGCACATTTGACATAATAGGGGTAATGTGCTATCATTATAGGTAGTTACTAATGTAGCTCGGTGGGCGGCGGTGCACTAGAAGTGACGCTGCGACGACTCCCGTTTTGTTTGTTGGTATTACGAAAGGAGCAGGCGATGAAAATTGTGCGGTCTATTATATTTCTGCTGATCTGCGCGGGGCTTATTTGGCTGATTATCGTCTTTTTTGGCAAGCTGCTTTCGAGCGGCAACAAAACCCAACTCGCCGCACCGAAGCTCAGCTCGTACGCCAAAACCGACGCTCGTGCTCAACTGTACATAGACGGACCAGTGCGGGTCGACCAAGACCACTGGGCGCTACGTATTACGGTTGATCGCACGCAGAGCCAGATCGAGCTTATTTCTGGATACGAGGGTTCGGTGGTGAGACAAGAGGTGTTTCCAAATAACGAAAACAGTTACACAAACTTTTTAAAGGGGCTCGAGGCTGTTGGGTTTACCAAAGGCAGTCAGAACCCGGCGCTTGCCGATGAACGCGGTCGGTGCCCGTTGCGCAACCGGTTTGTGTATCGGCTGGAAAAGTCTGGTACCGATGTGTTTCGTTATTGGTCGACGTCTTGTGGTGCGGGGACATTTGAGGGTAGTCCGTCGGCGGCGCGACAGCTTTTTCAGCGACAAGTACCGGTCAAAGTGTATAACGACTTTACGCGAAAAATCAGTATACAATAGCTCGTTCGTCGGTTCCCCATAAATATTTTTATTTGATATGTGGGGTTTCGCCCCCACCGGGCGACAAAAGGTGCCGGGTTTCGCCCGGCAGGCGACCTACTTTTCTTGCCGCAAGAAACCGGGGTCCCCACGAAGAGAGGACTCTTCGTGGGGTGGAGTGTAGGCAAAAGAGCTCGGCCAAGGCTCCACCTCTCGGTACCCTGTTGTTCGTTTTGACAACCGACGTGACAACTCCTCCCAGTCTATATGCCGCCGGCATATAGACTGCTCGTCAAACAAGTCACGTCGCGCTAGCGAAGTTGTCAAAGCCGACAACATGCTAGCCGGGAGCTTAAGCATGGCCCACACTAGCGGTATCCTTCTTCGCTGAAGCTACGAAGGACGTGTCCTCTCGCGGCCTACGGCCGCGGTTTGGAGCATTGAGATTTATGACATTCGTGCTTGTTTAGAGTTTAGAAATTAGGATTTAGGATTTTGTTGGGTTTAGGGTTGGGATTTTGCGCTTTGACTTTGCCTGGGCGGTTTATGAGAGGAAAACTAAATTGCAGTTTCAGGGGTATAATAAGGGGCATGGCGATACGCGCAGTTATTTTTGACTTGTACGGTGTGCTGGGGCTAAACGGCTGGCAGGCTTTTAAGACTCAGCATTTTGCTGGTCGCGAAGCAGCCTGGGAAAGGTTACGTGCCCTGGGGCAGCAGGCAGACACGGGGAAAAACGCGCAGAGTGCTTTTGTGTCTGCTGTAGCGCAAGCCACGGGACAGACAGAGCAAACCATACGCTATCAGTTTGAACACACGGTGGCAAACACGAGCTTGTTTGAGTTTATTGCGGCAGAGCTGCATGGTCGGTATAAGCTGGCGATTTTGAGTAACACCAGTGCAGACGTGTTTGCCGACATTTTTACCCCGTCGCAGCGGGCGCTTTTTGACGAAGTAATTAGTTCGCACCAGACTGGTTTGGCCAAGCCAGATCCGCAGATGTTTTTGCTGGCGTGCGGGTGGCTGGGGCTCGAGCCGGCCGAGTGTCTTATGGTAGACGACAAAGCCGAACATGTCGCGGCCGCTCGTACCCTTGGTATGCCGGCGGTACGCTACGCAAATACCGCACAAGCCACCCACGATATTATGGCGGTACTAGAGCAATGACACAGGCGATTGTTTTTGACTGCTTTGGGGTGATTTTGACCGATGCAATGCAGCTGGTGAGAAACGAGCTGGCCCAAAAAGATCCCGTAGCAGCACAAGAAGCAAGTGATGTTATTGCTGCAAACAACCGCGGTTTGTTGCAGCCTGTCGAC
The DNA here is from genome assembly GCA_964483005.1 of uncultured Candidatus Saccharibacteria bacterium. GTDB lineage: Bacteria > Patescibacteriota > Saccharimonadia > Saccharimonadales > UBA4665 > JAGXIT01. The sequence goes on from CAYZZH010000048.1 coordinate 2,063, forward strand.
ACAAACCTGCGTCTTGCTGAGCTGCTTGGTGTGACGCCAGATCAATTGCGACACATGGTTTCGGGCAGGGAGGTGCGCGACCAGGCGTTATTAGACTATATTTTGACGTTGCGCGCCCGCTACAAAACGGCGTTGCTAAGCAACATTGCGGGCAGTAGTTTGCAGCGGCGGTTTCCCGACGACGAGCTGTACACATATTTTGATGTTGTCGTAGCGTCTGGCGACATAGGCTACGCAAAACCAGAGGCGCGAGCGTACGAAATTGTTGCCGAAAAACTTGGGGTGCTCCCCAGCGCCTGCGTGTTTATTGACGACCGTGAGGCGTTTTGCGATGCGGCAGAGACAGTTGGCATGCGGGGCTTGGTGTATACAAATTTTGCTCAGTTGCAAGCGGATCTTACTGTCTTGCTTGGGGGTGATCGTGCCTGAACTGCCAGAGGTCGAAACAATACGCAGGGGCCTGACTGGTCTAATAGTCGGCAAGACGGTGCAGGGCGCGCACAACTACGACAGCGCCAAAAGTTTTCCAAATGCACAGGCAGACGTGCAGCAGTTTTTGGTTGGTGCCCAGGTTACGGCTGTGCGGCGTCGCGCAAAGGTACTGCTGGTTGACCTCTCGACAGACTATACGCTGGTGTGTCACCTAAAGATGACCGGCCAGATTGTTGTTGTAGGAGCTTCGATGGAGCTTCAACCGAGCGGAGGGGTGAGCCCCTCCTCTACGACTACGAGCCGGCAGGCGAGCTTTAGGGGGAGGGGCGAGAGTTCCGAATTTATTTCGGAACCGAGCGGAGGGGTGAGCCCCTCCTTAAGATGGGGCGGCGGCCACCCAAACGACAGCCTAATTCGCACGTTGCCAGATAACACGACGCGTGAACGTCTAGACTTTACCGATGGTACACAGCTGTTTTTTAACGACCTCCGCAAGTTTGGCTGGATGAAACTGTACCCCACGAGCGAAGTGCCAAACATGACGTTTATGCAAAAAGTGGGGCCAGAACCGCTAGAAAGCGCATTTACCGGCGAGGTTTTGTACGAGCGCCTGCAGCGGCGCAAAAACACAAACATAAAAGCGGCAATTCTCGATCAAACGGTGCTCGCCGGCGTGGGAAATATTTATGCGGACGAGTCCTTATGGATGGTTCAGTTGCACCCGGCAACCCAAGTGAAAAACATCCCCCCAGAACAGATAGAGTCACTTGCATACGCGGTGAAATCGGTCATGAATCTCAGCATAGCAAAAGGCGGCAGCACCGACAAAAACTATGTAAACGCCGAAGGCAAAAAAGGCAGCTACCTTAGCTTTGCAAACGTCTTTCGGCGCCAGGGCCAGCCCTGCCCACGCTGCGGCACCACCATCACCAAACTTCGCGTCGCCGCCCGCGGCACCCACATCTGCCCCACCTGTCAAAAAGTAATACCTTGACATTCTCTGTATTACCTACTATACTGAGTATTACTATGGTATATGCAAACACCCTCACCGTTAAAGGTCAGGTTACTATCCCGAAAGAACTGCGGGATTTTCTGCAGCTGAAGCCCGGGCAAAAAGTGAAGTTTGAACGAGCCGATGACTTTTCAGTTCGTATTACTCGCCCGCTTTCGGCCGCCGAACTACGTAAACTCGTAGGGCCGCCGAGCGGCAAACAACCGCTTACAGTAAAGGAAAAAGAACGACTGGAAGCCCGAGGACTCCTGTAGTGATTTTTGTCGACACAAACCACGTTTTACGGTGGTTTTTAGAAGAAGTCCCCACACAAGCTGCAGAGGTCAGTAAACTACTAGACACCTCTGGGCAGGCGACACTGCAACTCACCTCCGTAACCATTGCAGAAGTGACGTACGTGTTACGTACGATGCGGTACGACCATGGACAAATTGTGCGTATACTACAAAGTTTTTGTGCTCACGAAGCGATCTGTGCGCTTGCGGAGGCCGATGTACAGGCGCTCGACATTTTCGAGAAAACCACTTTAGACTATGAAGACTGTTTTTTGGTTGCCCGGGCACTGCAAGAAAACGCTACCATAGCCAGTTTCGACAAACAGCTCCAAAAAACCTTCCAGAAACTACAGTTTACGGAGTAGGTGGTGGATGGCGGGGACGTCGGGGAGGCGGTAGTTGGCGGTGGTGCGGCCGCGGCCGATTTTGATACTGTAGGCAGTTACGGGGAGGGCAGCAAACATGTCTTCGTCGGTGGTGTCGTCGCCAGCGGCGAGTATAAAGTCGTGGTCGTGGATAAGCCATTCTTGGGCAATCCGACCTTTGTTGATCTCGGCAGGAGAAACCTCGAGGATCATTTTGCCATCTTTCATTTTGAGCCCATGCTTTTTAAGCAAAGGTTTTATAAGCTGGCGTAGGGCAACCAAGTGCTTTTGGGCGTAAAACGGTGCAGCGTTGCGGTAGTGCCAGACAATTGCCCATTCTTTGCGCTCAACCTCTGCGCCAGGTGTTTTCGTTGCGTAGTGCTGCATAATTGCGCCGATTTCGTCTCGCCACGTTTTTTCGAGATGCGTGGTGTGGTGCCAGTGGTCGCCATCTTTGCGTCGAAACATTGCGCCGTGCTCGGCGGCCAGTGCAATCGGGATGTCGCCCAACCATGCCTGCAAGTCTGCCCGGCTACGTCCACTTACGACGAGCACATCGTTTTGCGGGTCCTCGGCAAGGTGGCAGAGCAGTGCTTTGAGTTGTGGTGTGGGTTTGGCGTCTTCGGGGCGGCTGACAATGGGGGTCAGCGTGCCGTCGTAGTCAAACATCAGCAGCCGTTTGTGAGCCAAGTGGTACTGAGCGATAAGTTTGTCTTGCAGCGGTATGGTAATAGACTTTGTGCGGTGCAGGCGCACGGGGTTTGCGCGTGGTTTTTCGAGGGTGCCAATAAAGTCTCCTACCCAGTGGTTGACGTCGAATTGTTTGACATGACGTTGCATGGTGGCGGTCCGGCGGCGCAGTTCGGCGCGGGGCATGGTGAGGGCGGTTTGCAGGCCTTTTACGAGCGTTTTGGGGCGTTTTGGGTTGACGAGCACGGCGTCTTTGAGCTCTTCGGCAGCACCGGCTGTTTCGCTAAGCACCAGCACGCCATCGTGCTTGGTAGCGCTGGCTAAAAACTCTTTGGCGACAAGGTTCATGCCGTCTCGTAAGGGGGCAATAAAGGCAATATCTGCCCGGCGGTACAGTGCGACGTAGCGCTCAAAGGGCAGGGGCTCAAACACGGCGTCGACTGGCCGCCACGTGTTTGTCCCAAACTCGCGGTTTATGTCGCGCACCAGTTTTTTGACCTGCTCAAAAAGTTTGGCGTAGACGGTGATATCGAGCCGAGAAGGCATGCCGATCATGGCGAGCACGACTGCGCCGTGCAGCTTTGGGTTTTGGCGCAGCAGTGTTTGATAGGCCGTGAGACGCTCGATGAGCCCTTTGGAAGGGTCGATACGGTCGCTCATAAGTATGACCTTTTTGCCCAAATATTTTAGCTGTAACTTTTTGTACTCAAGCGCTGCTGCGGTGTTTTTGGTGGCGTTGGCAAAACTGTCGTAATCTATGCCAATGGGGAAATCGGTGACCCGCACAACACGCACCGAAAGTATAACTTTGCGCACGCCCACGGTGCCAACCTCTGCCTGCGTGCAGGCCTCTAGGTAGTTTTTAACATAGCTGGGTGTGTGAAAGCCGACCAGATCTGCGCCGAGTGTCCCGCGCAGCAACGCGGCGGCATGAGGTGTTTGCGAGAGACGCTCGTACTTTGGGAAGGGAATGTGCAAAAAAAAACCCATTTTGCCATCTGGCCGACGCACACGGACCATTTCGGGCATAAGTAGTAATTGGTAGTCGTGAATCCAAATGGTGTCTTTAGGTGTGGCAAACTGGAGCGCGGTGTCGGTGTAAAGCTGGTTGACCTCGCGGTAAGCACGCCAGTTAGCGGCAGTGTCGCCAGTGGTGACAGGCATGTCGTGAAACAGTGGCCAGAGCACGCTGTTGCTGTACCCGCTGTAAAACTGGTCGATCTGCTTTTGGGTAAGAAACACTGGGTGGCAACGATGTTTTTTAAGCGTGCGGGTAATGTACGCCTTGTCGCTTTCGGTGAGACTCTCGGCAGCAATGCCGGGCCAGCCGATCCATAGGCTCGAGTTGTTTTTGGCGTACGAAGACAGCGCGGTCGCCAGCCCGCCACCGCCCTGCGTATAGGTGAGTTCCCCGGCAACCTTTTTAAACGTAAAAGGCAACCTATTCGACACAATAATCAGTTTTGCCATGTTCTTACAGTATCTCACATCTGGTGCGTATCTGTGCGTAAAAACCCTCACGAAACCACAAATATTGACAAATCACAAGCTTTTTGCTACAATATAAAACATTCAAAATACCCGCTCGTAGCCCTCAAGCGTGACACCCCTAGTTTTGCCCGTGGTTCTGAAGC
>CAYZZH010000049.1:0-5345 GCA_964483005.1 uncultured Candidatus Saccharibacteria bacterium
CGCCAGAAAAAGTGCTTGCTTATTTTTACAAAAGGGTCAACGGGGTAGAAAGTGTCGGTGGGTCAAGGCCTTACCTTGGGTGCGTTGAGAGTTGGTGTGTTGGCTGTTTGTTGTTTGTTGGCTGTGGCATAGTTGAGCGTTTTCGTGTGACGGGATCTCTCATTCAACCTTGCAATCCCATCTCAACAAGCATGGTACAATGGTCGCTATGAGTAAATCTGTTGCACGGTTGTATAACCAGTTTCAGCCAGAAAAATACGAATTAGAAATTCGGTTAGACGAGACGCATATGCGGTTTTCGGGGCGCGTGGTTGTGACGGGCAAAAAGGTGGGGCGACCCAGCCAGCGACTGACGTTTCATGCAAATGGGCTAAAAGTCACCTCTGCAAAAGTGGTGCGACGGGACAAAAAGGGCGAGACTGAACTGCCGCTACAGCGCCTTAACCACCACAAAACCCTGCAAGAAGTCCGTTTGCACACCGAAGGCATGGCCTACCCTGGTGAATACATGGTGACCATGGCGTTTGAGGGGGTAATTACCGATGGTATGACGGGTATATATCCGTGTTATTTTAGGGAGAGTCAAGGAGTCAAGGAGTCAAGGAGTCAAGGATCTTCTGCGTCCTCACCACGGGATCTTTCGACTCCTCCGGCTTCCTTGCAGGAAGCCGAATCCGCTCAAGATGACAAGCCCATCGAAAAGAAGCTGTTTGCGACGCAGTTCGAGAGTCATCATGCGCGCGAAGCCTTCCCGTGCATAGACGAACCAGAAGCCAAGGCGGTGTTTGAGCTAACGCTGGTGACACGCCAGGGCGTGGAAGTGCTATCCAATACCCCCATTGCCGAGCAACGGAGTCAACCGTCCTCCGCAATAGCTACGGACGACAGAGGAGTTACGGAGTCTCAATCCCTAAAAACTACAAACTACAAACTACAAACTACCTTCCAGCCTACCCCCCGCATGTCCACCTATCTCCTCGCCTTCGTCACCGGCGACCTGCACAAAAAGTCGGCCAAAACCAAGTCTGGTGTAGATGTCAATGTCTGGGCGACCACGGCGCAGCCAGCCGCTTCGCTCGACTTTGCGCTCGACGCAGCGACGCGTAGTATTGAGTATTTCGAAGATTACTTTGGCGTGCCGTACCCACTGTCCAAAGCCGACCACGTCGCCCTGCCCGACTTTAGTAGCGGCGCCATGGAAAACTGGGGGCTGGTAACCTACCGCGAGCGCGTGCTGCTCGACTATCCCGGACAAACCAGCCAAAGCACGCGCGAGTACATTGCCCTGGTGGTGGCGCACGAAACCAGCCACCAATGGTTTGGCAACCTCGTCACCATGCGCTGGTGGGACGACTTGTGGCTCAACGAAAGCTTCGCCAACATGATGGAGTACCAGTGCGTAGACAGCTTGTTCCCCGAGTGGCAGGTGTGGCACCAGTTTATCGCCAGCGAAGGCTTGGCAGCGTTTCGGCGCGACGCCACGTATGGGGTGCAGTCGGTGCACGTCGACGTGCACCACCCCGACGAAATCAGCACACTGTTTGACGGCAGTATTGTCTACGCCAAGGGCGGCCGCTTGCTATACATGCTGAAAAACTACATTGGCGAAACTGCGTTCCGCAAAGGCTTGAGCAACTACTTTACCGCTCATGCCTACGGAAACACCACAGGCGATGATCTGTGGAACGCGCTCTCCGACGCCAGCGGCAAAGACGTCGGCGCTTTTATGACACCGTGGCTGACTCGCTCTGGTTTTCCAGTCGTGCATGTCGCGCAAAACGGCACAGACGTCGTGCTTACGCAAGAGCACTTCCTCGATGACCCCACCAAAGCCGATGCGGTGCGCCTGTGGCCGGTGCCTGCTTTTTCAAATAATCATACTCTGCCTGAGGTTCTCGAGTCACGAGTCACGAGTCACGAGTCACGACATACATTCCCGGTCCTCCTCAACACGGGCGCTCGGGGACACTACCTGGTTGACTACCAGGCAGACGCAACAAAGCAAGCGCTAGAAAAAGAAATACACAGCAAAACACTGCCAGAACCAGACAGACTCATGCTGCTGAGTGGCAGCGCCATGCTCGCACGGGCTGGTTACCAAAGCTACGCCGAAACTTTGCGGCTACTCGACGCATACGCCGACGAAACCAGCGAACCCGTCTGGGATATTATGGGTTTGGTTGCCAGCGAGGTACGGCGGTTTGTCGACCTAGACGAGTCACTCGAACAGCACATAAAAAGCCTCAGCCGCACCCTCGCCGCAAAGCAAGTGGCCCGTCTTGGCTGGCAAGAAGCACCCGGCGAGCCTTCGGCCGACACCAAACTACGCAGCCTGGTACTCGGACTAGCCGCCTACGGCGACGATCCCGACACCCTTGCGCAAGCTCGCGCACTATTTGCCGCCTACCAAAAAGACGCGGGTGCTGTACCGGCCGAACTACGCTCGCTTGTTTTTTGTGTGCCGGTACGCGAGGGCGACGCCAGTGCGGTTAGCTTTTTGCTACACTTACACGACACCACGCAAAACAGCGAACTCCAGGGCGATGCCTGCGGTGCGCTGACGGCTACGCGTGACCCCGCCACCGCTTCGCGCTTGCTTGCGCGGCTAACCGATAGCAAGCTGGTAAAACCGCAAGACGTCGACCGCTGGCTGGTGTCGCTGCTGCGTAACCGCTACACCCGTGACATCGCCTGGCAGTGGATGGTCGACCAGTGGCCGTGGCTACAAAAAACGTTTGCAAACGACAAGTCATACGACTACCTCCCCCGCTACGCCGCCACCGTCGTCAACACCCGCGAGTACGAGCAAAAGTACCACGACCTGTTTGACGACAAGCTCGACCAGCCCATGCTAGCACGCAACATCACCGTCGGTGTCGAGGAAATCACCGCCCGTCTCGCCTGGCTCGACCGCGACCTAGCCGCCCTCCAAAAATTCTTTAGCTAATATCGTCGAGTACGTTGGTCACCTGGTAGTCGACCCCAGCGAGTTCAACTGCGCCAAGTTTGTACTGGGTGGTAGTTTTATGAATGGCAACATACAGCTGGGCGGCAAAGCGCATTTGCTGAAGTTTTTTAGGCGTAATATAGTCGAGACCGCGGCCCTGGTAGTCGGTTTTACGGTGTTTGACTTCAAAAAACGTCAGTGGTTCGTCGCTGCGAAACCGATGCTTTTTTTGCGCAACAATGTCTATTTCGGCTCGTTTGTGCCGCCAGTTGCACTCGATTACGGTGTATCCGTTCCGTGCCAAATAGTCTGCCGCTACTTTTTCTGCCTCGTGCCCCGTCGCATAGTTGCTCATATCGGTGATTATACCACTGTGTTAAGTCAGCACCACCTGACGCACGTGCACTACCGTGTCATCCCGACCGAAGTGGAGGAATCCCGTTGGATACATATGTAGCGGAACCTTTCGAAGGAGTAGTAGACGCGGGTCAGACTCACGACCGGTCATCAAACGACAAATGTCGATCCACAGCGCACTCATATATATATTTTGACTGGGGCAAATGACCTGCGATGTATATCGGTAACGCCGTATTGCTGTAGCGCCATTCTGTGCGCTAGCGTGCCGTAGCCGACATGCCGGTCAAACCCGTACTGCGGGTACTGCGCGGCGATCGCACCCATGTAGTTGTCGCGCGCTACCTTGGCCACAATGCTTGCCGCACTCACCGCCGGCACCTTGCCATCTGCCCCCACCATCGTGCGCACCCTGTGAAAGCTCCGCTCTCTCACAGCTGCATGTGAGAGAGCGGAGCTTTCACACTCAGCTAAAAAGTTGTAGGTGCCGTCGATAATAATTTCGTCGTAGGTAGTGCAAGTTTTGTGAAGCTCTGCTATAGCGCGAAGCATAGCGAGCCGAACAGCGTCAGTGAGACCCAGCGAGTCTATTTCGCCTGGGGTAACCCAGCCAACACCGTAGGCTTTTGCCTGGGAGCGGATTTCGCGGTCTAGCTTTGTGCGTTGCAGCCGACTGAGTTTTTTGCTGTCGCGCAGCCCAACCAGCGTAGGAGCTACTTTGGGAGGACTGTCCTCCCAAAGTGGTTTTGATGGCATAATAACTGCGGCAGCGACGAGTGGGCCGGCCCAACAGCCCCGTCCTACTTCGTCGAGGCCGAGTGTAAGCATTGCCAACCTTTATATACTGCGTAACAACACAGGGCGCCCGCAGTGTTTGCAACCAGGTCCCAAGACGTGTCGGTAATACCCTCTGGCATAGCGCCAACCATCCACAGCATCACCTCAAACAGCTCGTTTATTACGCCCAGCGACGACACCAGTGCAAACAGTGCGGCCAGCTCGGCAAACCACTTCGCATGCCAGCCAATGGCCCGTTTAAGATACACGCCAAGTAGCCCGCAAAACACACCGCCGCCCAAAAAGTGCGTGACAAAACTGGTTTGCTGACCATAAATGTCTGGCGACGGCAAGTACCACGAAACGGCAAACAGCACGCACGCGCACGCCAGCAATTGCCAGTAGCGTTTTGTACCAAGCAGGTGAGGTAACCCCATAAAAAGCACACCTGGGACAATTAGCGAGGTAAAAACAAATAGCATGTGTCGAAAAAGGCAGATGTTATGTATCGGCGGCTTTATGGGCAGCTTCGACAGCAGCCTGTTTGGCAGCGAGCTCGGCGTCTTCGGCCGCTTTTTCGGCTGCTTTGGTTTCTGCCTCTTTTGCAGCTAGCTCTTTGGCCTCGGCTTCGGCTTTTTCGGCCTCGAGGTCGCGCACGTCGTTGACTGCCTGACGGTCAAAATCAACACCTGTCAAGCGTGCCGCTTTACCCGTGCGCTCACGCATGTAGCTCAGGTAGTTGCGGCGAACTTTGCTGCGTTTGGTAACCTCTACTTTGAGTACGAGCGGGCTATGCAGCAAAAAGCTTTTTTCGACGCCAATACCACTGGCAATACGCCGAACGGTAATGCGGCTGGTGTGGCTCCCTGTGCGGTCTGTGCGTATAACGAGACCCTGAAAGATCTGTACGCGCTCTTTGCTGCCTTCACGAATTTTTTGGTGGACTTTGACAGTGTCGCCAGAGCGCACGTCTACCACTGCGCCCTTTTTGAAGCTTTGCTCCAACTCTTTGATGTATTCCATATCTGGTAGATTATACCCCATATCACCCCTGAACACAAGATCAATATTGCCCGTTTGACTACACAAATATCCAGCAAGATAAAGTCAACGAATTCTCACTATTAAATATACCGTTGCTTATCCTTCTCTATAAGATGATTTTGCATAATTACACATATATTTGTTAATATATAATCATGATAGAACCCCGCTCGTAGCCCTCAAGCGTGACACCCCTAGTTTTGCCCGTGGTTCTGAAGCG
>CAYZZH010000050.1:0-5156 GCA_964483005.1 uncultured Candidatus Saccharibacteria bacterium
AACAGATAGATTTTGCGGTTTCCAGCCATTTTCGCATAGGTTCTAACCAAGCAAATTGGTTGGCTTGTAAGTTCGTCAAACTTTCCTCCAAACCTTTCTTTTCGCTCAAAATCTCCGATTTTTTAGCGAGAAAAGTTTGGCGGTCAATATCTTGGTCTAAATAACTATCTAGCAAAATCTTTTGTTTGCCGTTTAGGCGTGCGATTTGTGAACGCAAATCGTCAAGCACACTGGCGTTGCCCACACTTTCGGCTTGTTCGTCCTGCGTCATTTTGTCGGCCATAAAGTCATAGACTTCGCTGGACATCTCATATTCACCCAGCAACGCCAAAAGTTGTGGCAACAAATCTTTTTCCCTTATGGGCGACTCAACACATTTAACGGCTCGTTTCTTGCGAGAACAGCGATAATAAGTCCAACTGTGCGTGTTGCCGTTTTTCTGGGTTTTGGTCTTTGTTTCAGCCGTTATGCCCATACCGCACTCTGCACATCTTAAAAGCCCTAAAAACGGCGTTGTTGGCTTGGTTTGCTTTTGGGTATGCCCCCGAGTTTCAATAACTTGCTGGACTTTATCATATAGGGCTTTTGAGATTATCGGCGTGTGGCGACCCTCGTGTAATTCGCCGTTATACAGAAAATGTCCGTAATAAAAAGGGTTTTGTAGGATAGATTTTACTTTGTCGTCCTTAAAAGTCTTGCCACCAGATGTTATTGCTTCATTTTCCTGTAAGAAATAGGCAAGATTTTCCATTGTTTGATCGCCACGAGCGTATCTCTCAAACAATTCTTTTACAAGCGGTGAATACCGCTTGTCTAAAACTATCGTTTTAGTGCGAGTGTCATTTAAGTAGCCGAAAGGTGCTTGGCTTGGAAAATCGCCATTTCTTACTCTGGCTCGCAAACCTCGTTTAGTGTTCTCGGACAAATTATCTACATAATACTTGGACTGACCAAACATAATAGACAGCATAAACTTACCCTGCGATGTGTTCTCAAACTGGAACACTGGAAATCTCAAAAAGTTTAGTGATGTTTGGTCTAGTAAATAGATAATTTGTCCGCCGTCTATGGAATTGCGAGCAAGTCTGTCGGGATGCCACGCCAAAATACCGTCGGCCTCATTATTTTCAATTCGCTTAATCATAGAATTGAAAATGGGGCGACCTGGACTTTTGGCGGTTCGTTTTTCTATAAGCTCGTCAATAACTACAAGTTTATTATCTCTCGCAAACTTGCGGAGTTCCGCAAGTTGAGCGTCAATAGACAAAACTTGTTTGTCCTCTGTGTCCGTAGATTTACGGGCGTACAAGATATATTTTTCCATAATTTTTACCCCCCTTAACTCAAAAAGCCGACCTGGTGCAACACAATTCAGATAAACTAAACTGTTCCAAGTCGGCTTTTTAAGCCAAAGAAAAAGTTTATCTATAAATTGTGTTGCTCTTTCATTATACAACAAAACCCTAACCCAAACCCCAAATGGCGAAAGCCCAAAAACCACTTTCCGAAAGGGGGCGGAAAGTGGTTTTTGCCTGTGGCAGGAATTAAAAAATGTCCAACAAAAAATGACGGCTGTGCCGTCAAATCTTGAAAAAATCCGTGTTTTGGTGCGTTTTTATGCCCACGCTCGAACCCATTTTAGCACCAAATGTGAGAAATGATATTTTCGGCGGGTCGCCCCCGACCCGACCCGCCGAACTGCTCCGCAGGGGTTTGTAATTTGTTTTTTAGGACATATGCTTCATTCGGCGACTTTCGCCAGTCGCTGGTGTTCTGAGTTTCCAGCCGTCTATCTCAAAGCCACCCATTTTATCTAATACTAATTGCGTCAAAGCTTTAGCAGAGGAGTACATATCATCTTGACTTTTGTGTTGTAAGGCTTGGAGAAATTGAGCATTAAAATCATTATCGGGGAGTTGTTCAATTTTGTATCGCAAACGGAAATCTTCCGAAGATAAGAACTTGTACAGTTTAGAGTGTGCGAGTATTTCAGCCCCCATAAACTTCGCATATTTTATTAATAGGTTTTGCAAAAAAAGATGGTAACTATGCTCAAACGTGGGCTGTTTGGCACTGTAAATGTCGTCCAGACCGTCAAACTCGTCCCATATTGCGTACTTAGCAACATTAGTCCATATATCATCTGGCTTGGTAAACTCCCGTTCCATATAAGTTTTGGCTTGACTAACCAATTTCGCTACCTCGCCATTTTTATCAAACAAGATTTTACCAATAACAAACATACGAGCATTTTGCTTACTGTTATTTGCGTAGTCCTCGTCAAGGTATTGCTGGAAAAAGAAAACTGGATTAGCAAAATACTCTATCAAAGTATCATTGACTAACTCATTGCCACGCTCACGCCAATCTATGTTTGGTGAGAGTATGATGTGTACATCAACATCAGAGTTTTGTGTAGCCGTACCGACAACCTGACTTCCTGTTACCAATACCCCCTCAACATAATCTAAATCTCGCCACTTATCTAGAAAAATTTCTAATGCTTGTTGCCAATTATTGGACCTGCTATCAACTTCGTTCATCATGTAATGATTATACAATTTCACACCTTGTGAACAAAGGGGCGTGTCGGCTATGCCGACACATATGTCCTAAAAAACAAATTACAAACCCCTGCGGAGCAGTTCGGCGGGTCGGGTCGGGGGCGACCCGCCGAAAATATCATTTCTCACATTTGGTGCTAAAATGGGTTCGAGCGTGGGCATAAAAACGCACCACATGTATTTTTCTTACTTTGATACGGTGTACAGGCTGGTGGCGAGAGCCCCAAACGGTTTGGTGGGGTTTTGGAGCCACCAAGTGGCAGCGGTGGCTGCGGTGGCGGTGCGCCAGGTTTTTTGGGTGGGGTCAGCGGGTGACGAGCAAACGGTGCCGTTTACCGCGGCAACGTAGCTGCCATGCAACCGCGTAATAATATACGGCTGAAATGTTGTGCTCAAGTCGTGTAGTCGCTCGGCGAGTTCTGCCAGGCCAAGCGTAGACCCAAACGCATACGGCAGCTTCAGCTGCACCCCCAGTTTTTGCAGCTGTCCGAGGCTCACAACCAGCAGCGTTTCTGGTCGCTGCACAACGCTTTGTGGTTGTGTGCAAAAAAAGTCAGCCGCGTCGCGGGTTATGGTGAGCTGTCCCTGGTGTTTTTGCGCCAGTCGCTCGAGTAGTGCAACGGTTTCGCTATTGCGGCCCAGGTCGCCCGCTAGTAGCACGCCGTTTGCCCAGCGTGCGGCGTCGACAAATTCGGCCAGTGCGCGCATGGCAAACCCGCCGCTGGGGTTGCTTGGTGCGTAGTCGGCGGCCGGAAACAGTTTGCTAACGGTTTTTTCGAGACAATCTGGCAAAACGACACGCACCGTCCCTGCCCCAGCCCGCTCGGCAGCGGCGTACGCTTCGGCTGGCTCGGCAAAACTCTGCCCGCACCCGCCAACTACCAGCAGCCTCCCCGCCGCATGTTTTTGCTCGGGCCTCGCCCACAACAGATCAGCAAACAACGGTGTTTCATCTTGTTTACGCCAGTAGGAAGCAGCGTGATTGATAGGCGCGGTCACCTAGTTCCCTCTGTTGGCACTACCTCGTTCATCATTCTTTATACACCATTCTTCATGTGCCACTCATCTAGCTGGTACACCACATTTTTCCGCTCCACTACCACCGACCAGCCAGCTGCCACGGCGGTCTTGTAGAGCTTTTGGTCGGGGTTAAAGGCAATGGGGTGTGTGACCGCGGCGAGCATGGGGGCGTCGCTGCTGCTGTCGCCCACGGCGTAACTGTCGCGGTAGTCTGCGCCAAACTCGCTGACGAGTTGGTCGAGGGCGGCTTTTTTGTCAAAAATCGGTGTGTTAACGACGCCGGTAAAGCGCTGGTTTTTGATCTCTAGCCTTGCGCCGATTGCCGCATCAAACCCGTGGTGACGCGTGACTTTTTTGACCACTTCGTCTTGCGAACCGCTAATGGCAAACAGCAGGTAGCCCTGCTGTTTGAGCGAGCGCACGAGGTCGCGAGTGTAGGTAAAGGTCTGGTCTTTAAACTCTTCGTACACTTCGTCGACAATGAGAGCGTAGTCGTCGGGGTGAATGCTCGTGAGCGCCTGAAGATAGGCCTCTACCAGCACCGTTTCGTAGGCGCTAAACCCCTCGGTGGTGTTGCGGTTTTTCCATTCCATGCGGGCAGCGTGTATGCGCTCGTGGGTGCGCCGCAGTATATGACCGCGCTTGCCCAGCGTGTGTACAATGGCGTGAAAAAGCTGCCAGCGTATAAGCGTGCCGTCTATGTCAAACACGGCAAACTTTTTCACTACAGTTGCCTCGCACGGGTTAGACACTGTTTGGCGAGGCGCGTTGCCTCGGCCTGATCGCCGGCTGTTTCATGGCGGAGGGCATAATCGACAGAGGTGGCTGTCGCCTCGATGCGTTTTTCTGGGCTAAAAACCAGTTGGTGGTCGGTTGCGTGTTGTGCCAGTGACCACTCCAGGCTCATTACCGCTTCGCGCAGCCGATCTGCGCGCTGCGGGTGCCCAACCGGAAACCGCGCTTCCAGACGCTGCTGCCATGTGTCGGGGTCTGTGACCACACTGCATATCACTAGTTTGCCGTACCCCAGCTGTCGCAACCCGTCGATCGAGCTGCTAAAAATATCGCCAAGGTTATAGCGGTGCGGGTAGTCGGCCAGCTCGCTGCCGTAGACGTACAGGTTAAAAGGGTTAATGTTGTGCTGCAGGTTTTCGCGGGCAGCGATACGCGCCAAAACTGGCTGCAAGCCTTCGTCGCTGTGCTCGTAGTAATAGTAGCGCTTTGGATCGTCGTCGGCACGGGGTGGACGAGTGGTAAAGTTGCGCGTTTTGCCGTAGCGTTTGGGGTCGAGCGCCACCAGGGCATCCATAAGCGTCGTTTTGCCCATGCAGGTTGCTCCCACAAAACACACAAAGGTAATATGCTGTAGTTTTTCGAGCACGGCCGGGACCGGTCGGTATGTGGGCTGCTCGGCGAGAAATCGTCGTAACGTCGCTTTGGTTTCAGGTGAAATCATACCTGTAGTATAGCGGATGAAATGGGTGGGGTGAATGGCGTATGGAGAATGGGGTATGAAGAATGATGAATGGTGAACGGCGTGCGGGTATGGTGCTTTGCACAATAAATCGTCCA
>CAYZZH010000051.1:0-5064 GCA_964483005.1 uncultured Candidatus Saccharibacteria bacterium
TATACCACTGAAACGGTGAGTGTTGGTTTGAGATGTGGGAGACAAGTAACGATGTAAACGCATAGCGTAAGGAGTGCGAGGGATGAGACAAAAACAAGCACTGCGACTAATGATGGACGGCAAGTCCATTTTTTTGACGGGCGCACCGGGGGCCGGGAAGACCTATGTGCTGAACGAGTTTATACGCCTTGCCAAAAAAAGTGGCAAAAATGTTGGCGTAACGGCCAGCACTGGCATAGCCGCAACCCACGTCGGGGGCACGACCATACACAGCTGGTCGGGTCTGGGCATACAAGAATACGTGAGCGAGCAAGATCTGGCCCGTTTGAGCGCAAAAGACAAGCTGGTCAAGCGCTATAACGCAACCGACGTACTTATTATCGACGAAGTGTCTATGTTGCACGGTCGTCGTCTCGACATGGTGAATACCGTTGCCAAAAAACTGCGCCAGTCAGACAAGCCGTTTGGCGGCATACAGGTTGTTTTGGTTGGCGATTTGTATCAGCTGCCACCGGTGGAGCGCGAGCGGCGCGAGCCTGATTTTGCCCATTTGTCTGACGCCTGGGCCGAACTAAACCCAACCATTTGCTATCTGACCGAGCAGCACCGCGTGGCGGCTGGCGATAGTCTGCTGGACCTGCTAGGGGCAATGCGACGCGGCGACACACACGAGCTGCACGAAGCCGCCATACAAGAGCGGCTGCGTCTGCGCCCAGACCAGGGGGTGGCGGTGACGCGCTTGTACGCCCACAATGTCGATGTCGATGCGATAAACCAAAAGCACTTAGACATGTTGCCGAGTGAGGCCAAAAGCTATCGCATGGCAACGTCTGGTGCGGCCGCCAAACGTGAACAGTTAATGAAGAGCGTGTTGGCGCCGCCCGAACTGGTGCTAAAGCGCGGCGCAGAGGTGATGTTTGTGGCAAACAACTTTACCAAAGGGTTTGTGAACGGCACGCGGGGGACGGTGATTGATTTTGATGGCAATACGCCGATTGTTGTTGTGCAGAGCGGCAAAGAGCTGCGTGTGGAGCCGCATAGCTGGGTACTTGAGGAAGACGGTCGTTCGCGGGCGGAGGTGACACAGCTACCACTGCGGCTGGCGTGGGCGATTACCATACATAAAAGCCAGGGCATGAGCCTCGACGCGGCCGAGATTGACCTGAGCCGAAGTTTTACGCCGGGCATGGGGTATGTGGCGCTTTCGCGGGTACGTAGTATGGATGGGCTGTATTTGGTGGGAATAAACCAGATGGCTTTGCAGCTTCACCCGCTGATTCATGCCTACGACCAGGCGCTGCGCGAAGCTTCGGAAGAAATGGGGCAAAAAACAGCCGATTTTACCGAAGAGACCGCGCAAAATGAACCGCAAACTGCCCCAAACCCGGCGCTGCTGACCGCGCTTAAGCAGTGGCGCACCCGTCAGGCTGTCGCCGAAAAAATACCGCCGTATATGGTGTTTCACGACACGACGTTGGCCGAACTTGCGGCGCGTCGACCGCAGACGACACAGGCGCTGCTAGCCGTTAAGGGTGTGGGCAAAATGAAGCTCGACAAATACGCCACCGATCTGCTGCACGTACTCGCCACTCCTGCTGAGTAGCATATAACACCTAGTGGTATATACTGGTGAGTAAGAGATAACGGAGGGGAAAGAGGCAGAACGTGGACCAAATACGCAAGCTTGTACGAGGTGTTATGCATGGGGTGGCGGTGGAAATTAACCGATGGAGCGCCGGCAAAGTGACGCCAAACGCGGTGACGTGGTTTGGGCTGGGTATGCATGTGCCGATTGCGCTGGGGATTGCGGTGGGGGAGCTGCGGTTGGCGGCGGTGATGCTACTGGTTTTTGGGCTATTTGACACGCTTGACGGAGAGTTAGCGCGGCTGCAGGGGCGGGTAAGCGATATGGGCGGGTTTCTCGACGCTTCGACTGACCGGGTAAAAGAAGTTTTGGTGTTTTCGGGGTTGGCGTATTTTTTGCTTTCGACCCCACACCCGACGGCGGCAGCCCTGGCGACATGGGCGGTCGGTGCCTCGGTGTGTGTGAGTTATGTAAAGGCCAAGGGCGAAGCGGTGATCGCAGCCAGCAAAAAAAAGTTACCCTACCCGGTGTTAAACCGGTTGTTTGGCGGTGGGTTTTTCCCGTTTGAGGTGCGTATGGCAGTGGTGTTGGCGGGGCTGGTGACAGGCTGGGTGGCTGGGGCGGTGCTGGTGGTGGCGCTGGGCTCGACCTTTACGGTGTTTCAGCGGCTGGCCTGGATTGGTCGGAGTATACGGTGAGCCAGGGAGCAAACGCGGTTGACCTGCATACCCACTCGTATGGCTCGCCCGACGGGGGGCTCACAGTGGGTGATTACCGGCAGATGCTGAGTAGTGGCGGGCTTGACTGGGTGGCTATTACCGACCACAACACCATTGACGCGGCGCTGGAAATACGCCAGGCGCTTGGTGAGTTGGGCGAACGGATTATTGTGGGCGAAGAGGTGATGACCAGTGAAGGCGAGCTGATTGGGCTGTTCCTAGCGCAGACCGTTAAGCCAGGGCAATCGTTGCGCGTATCGGCCGAAGATATTTTGGGGCAGGGCGGGGTGCTGTATGTGCCGCACCCGTTTGAAACGGTGCGCAGCGGAGTAACACCCGAGGCGCTGGCGACGCTGGAGGGCTTGCCGTATATTGTCGAGACGCACAACGGACGCGCCTATGTTGGAAATAAAGGGGCGCAGGCGCGCGCATGGGCCGAGGAGCATGGCGTGGCGCAAGCAGCCAGTAGTGACGCGCATGGGCCGCTGGGCTGGGGGAAAACCTACACCCTAATGAGCAGCGCACCAGCGCCAGGGCTAGATTGGGCGCGGGCACTCAAACATGCTACGCTAAAACGGGGACGGGTTGGGCTGGGAGTGGTGTACCCGAAATATCATCGGCTACGAAAGCTTTTTAGGACAAAAACATAGGATAATAATGGCGATTTTACACGAACTTTTTTTTGCGCTGTGGTTTTTTTTGCCAGCGGGGGTAGCAAATATGATGCCGGTTTTTGCGGCGTTTGTACCGGGTTTGCGGCGGTGGAACTACCCAATGGATGGATACCGGACGTTTCGCGGGCAGCGGGTGTTTGGCGACCATAAAACGGTGCGTGGTTTGGTAACGGGGGTGGTTTTTGCCACACTAACACTATGGTTGCAGCAGACTATGGTTGGTCACAGTGACTGGCTTGCTGCCTGGACGGCGCACGTCGACTACGCGACGCTGCCGGTGCTGATTTTGGGGCCGCTGTTTGCGCTGGGGGCGCTGCTGGGTGACGCGGTAGAGAGTTTTTTTAAGCGGCAGCGGCACACACCGCCGGGAGAAGGGTGGTTTCCGTTTGACCAGACCGATTATATTGTGGGCGCGGCGGTGGCGACGGCACCGTTTGTGCAGCTGGGATTTTGGCAGTATGTGTGGTTGATATGTTTGTGGTTGGTGCTGCATGTGGTGGCGACGGTGGTGGGGTACTATTTGGGGCTTAAGGAGCGGCCGATTTGAGGGTGGTTGGAAAGCTTCTTTGTGGTCCGCCTACGACAGTTCTTTTGTTAGAAATTGTGCTTATTTTGCTGGTTTGTGCATTTGTCTGCCGACTGGAAATGCCGGGTCTCGCCCCCACCGGGCGACCTACTTTTCTTGCCGCAAGAAACCGGGGTCCCCACGAAGAGAGGACTCTTCGTGGGGTGGAGTGTAGGCAAAAGAGCTCGGCCAAGGCTCCACCTCTCGGTACCCTGTTGTTCGTTTTGACAACCGACGTGACAACTCCTCCCAGTCTATATGCCGCCGGCATATAGACTGCTCGTCAAACAAGTCACGTCGCGCTAGCGAAGTTGTCAAAGCCGACAACATGCTAGCCGGGAGCTTACGCATGGCCCACACTAGCTGTTCCTTCTTCGCTAACGCTACGAAGGATGTTTTACTCTCGCGGCCTTCGGCCGCGGTTTGGGACATTAGAATTTATGATATTTGGATTTGTTTAGTATTTAGAAATTAGTGCTTAGAGTTTCTTTACATATCTTTCCGTAATTTCCGCTTTGTAGCAGTCTGTAATCAGATTGCTGAGAGGAGTGAAACGTAGGAGGAGAGTTTAGGATTTAGTATTTCGAATTTATCTGGAATTTACCTACCGTCCGTAGCTGCTGCGAAGGATGGTTGACTCCTTGACTCTTGTATTCCTGAGCGTCGGTTTATCTTGGGTGGTATACTTTAGGCATGGTTGAAAAGCAAAAAGAGGGGAAAAAGCTGTGGTGGTCAAAACGTCGGCGGTCACCTGCGGCGGCGAAACCGGCAAAGCCGACGGCAAACTATGCGTTTATTGATAGCCAAAACTTGAACCTGGGTGTGCAAAAAAATGGCTGGAAGATGGACTGGCACAAGTTTCGAGAGTGGCTACGCAGTGAGCACGGGGTCGAAAAAGCCTTTATGTTTATTGGCTATTTGCCAGATAACGAAGCGTTGTACGAGCAAATGTACGCCCATGGTTTTTTGGTAGTGCTGAAGCCGACGCTAGAAATACGGCAGGTTAAGGCAGATCTGGCGTTGGCTGAGCCTGCGGTGGGCGGGCAGGGGAGTGGGGGCAAACCTGCGGCAGAAAAAGACGGCCAAAAACCGGAAGAGAGCGAAAAACCGGCCACAAAAGGCAACATAGACGCCGACCTTGTGCTGTATGCCATGAAAGAGCTGCCAAACTACAACAAGGCGGTGATTGTAAGTGGTGACGGCGACTTTTTTAGCCTGGTAGAGTACCTAGCTCAGCAAAAAAAGTTGCTAAAGCTGTTGGTGCCAAACCGGCGGTTTTCGACACTGCTGCAAGATTTTGACCAGTATATTGAGGGGATTGACCAGCATCGAGGGGAGTTGGCGTATAGGGACTTTCGGCGGAAGAGGGGTGGGGGGCAGCGAAGTCGCAAGTAGTTGGTCGCGTGTACGCCCAAGTAACCTAGTTTGTCGAAATTTTTTAATCAGTTGTCTCTTTTGTTAGAAAATGTGGGGTCTTGCCCGGCGGGCAAAGAAACCAGGCCAAGGCTCCACCTCTCGGTA
>CAYZZH010000052.1:0-4678 GCA_964483005.1 uncultured Candidatus Saccharibacteria bacterium
ATTGGGGCTACTGGTTAGCTGTTGTTTTTTCGGAAAGCTGGGGATTTTGGGTATACCCAGCGCAGCTCAAGGTGACTGTTTGGTGTGAGGGGTCTGTGGTGGCGGCGAGGCCGAAGCCAGTGTCTAGCTCGGTGGTTGTGGTGCTTGTTAGGGGTACACTGTACACACCACTAGAGTTACTACGGTCACTCGGGGGGCCAAAATACGCTATTTGTAGTTCGTTGTCTGTTACTGGGCCAACCCAAACTGCCGCATCCACCTCACGACCGTCTTTTTGAAGCGACACCGGCACCCTTTGGCTGCCCGCTTTGTCGTACGACACCTCGTACCCACACGGCTCGCCGGTCTCTCGCACCGCATGTCGCTCTGCACACCCACCGCACAAAACAAACGCCGCCAAAATCACCCCAGCACGCACTGCCCCCGACCTACCGGTTATATGTCTGGTCTCGCAGGACTTCACGGGCAACTCCTATCTCGTCCCAGGGGTCAGTACGCACGCGCGCAGGGTCTGTGTCGTCTTGTTTTAAGTGACGCAGCTCGGCCGCACGTGGGCCGCCCCGCTCGATGGTTTTTTCGTGCCCCTTGCCCAGCAGCAGCACCATGTCGTCGGCGTCGCGCGCCAGCCCGAGCGCCTGCGCTATTGCCTGGGCTCGGTCGTGCACCAAAAACAGGTTTTTGCCCCGCACCTTGCCCGCCGCCTCAGCCCCCGCTGCTATTTGCGCTAAAATAGCCTGGCCGTCACAGTCGCGGTCATCCTCTTCGGTCACAACTACTACGTCGGCGTATTTGCCCGCCAGCTCACCCTGTACCGCCCGCTTGCTCTCGTCGCGGCGCCCCGCCGAACCAAACATTACTATTAGCTTGCCGCGCACCACCGGCCGCAGGTCACGAAACAGTTTTTCAAAACTATCAGGCGTGTGCGCGTAGTCAGCCACTACCGAAAACGCCTGCCCTTCGTCGAGCGCCGTCATCCGCCCCTCTACGCCTTTTAGCGTCGCAATCCCCTGCTCTATCTGCTCGCCACTCAAACCCGCCGCCTGCCCCACACACACCGCCGCAAGCGTGTTGTACACATTGAAACTCCCCACCAAATGGCTGGTAATATGGTACGTCTCTGTCCCCGCTGTCGCCGTGTAGCGTAAGCCATCTGCCCGTAGCTCAATACCATGCGCCCGCACATCGCCCGCCTCTACCCCGTACGACACACTGTTTTCGGTAACCTGAGCAAACGCAACACTCTGCGGGTCGTCGGCATTAACCACCCCCAGGCGTCTTCCGGCGCGGTTACGCTGCGCCAGGCAGAACAGCTCGCGTTTGGCCGCCTTGTACCGCGCAAATGTCTTATGGTAATCAAGATGCTCATGGGTAATGTTTGTCACGACCGCCATACTATACGGCACACCCCACGTACGGTGCTGCGCCAGCGCATGACTGGTTGTTTCGAGCACCAGCCACTCTACTCCCTGGGCGCGCATATCTCGCAGTCGCAGCATAAGCTCGCGCGGGCTAACATTGGTCATATGCTGCAGTTGCGGGCGAATCTCTCGCCCCACGCCGTACCCCACTGTCGTCATTACACCCGCCTTGTACCCCGCCTCGACCAGCATATGGTGTATTAGGTACGAGGTTGTCGTTTTGCCATTTGTGCCAGTCACCCCCACCACCTGCATGCCACGCGCCGGAAACCCATAGCGCACATTCCAAAACACCGCTTCAGCCAAATGCCCCAGCGGCTCCACCCGTCCAAACACCCCCCGCGGCACCACCCGTTTCACCACACTCCGTATATTCATACACGTAGTATACCTCGACTCACCTGCTCAGCCGTCATATGAGAACACAGGGCCTTCACCTATTGCCACGTCCTAGTCGACAAAAAGAACAATCGCCGTTTTATCATCACGCTTCTTGCTGAGCACAAGAAATCGTTCAGCACTCTGTCGGGGTGTCTTCATAGTAAACCCATTGGCAAAATCGGCCCCTGACAACCGCTCATCATCCCAATCTCCAGTAATGCCATCCGAGCAGATAAGTATTTTGTCTCCGCGTTGTAGTTTTGTAGCCGCAACTACGTCATTACGATCATCAATCCTGCCGCCTAGGTAATTCCAGATTGCGTTTCTTTCAATCGTGTCACATTGCTCTGGAGTTTCATAAAACACTTGACCTTCACGCCAAAGCATCAAACGTGAATCTCCTGCGCTACCGATTAGAAGGTAAGCTCCTTCATCGTTGTGAACGATTTTTGCAACAGCAGCAGTCGTAACCCCATGCCCACCGTGTTCATTAACAAAGTCTCGAGCAAAAATCAGCGCAGCTCTCATAGCGCTCCTCATCGAGTGCTGCCAATATTTATCCGTCTTAATGCCATTAAAACCATCGAAAGAGCTCAGTGCATCACGTGCTGCACTAGATGCCCTCTTTGCATCTGCCTCACCACCAGCACCATCAAATACCGCGTAAAGTCCTCTTTTGTCGTCCAAGATATAACAATCTTCACCGTGCAGAGGTCTCTCGGCAACACTGCTTTTGATGCGAAGTGTATGTTCGATACGTTCTTGTTTTGAACCTTCTTTTTTGTCGCTTTTGGTCTGTCCCTTGTGAAAAGCCTGTGCTTTCTCCATGCTTTTCTGAAAGAAAGATGCCGTAACAGAGAGCGCAGCCATTACAGTGTTGCCAAGTTTTTGGCCACACTGTAATGGCTGCCCCCTGTATTCTCCCGAAGCGTGTCGTACTTTGAGCGCACTGCGGTCAGGATTCTATCCTTTTGGGTGTATATAATTCCTGCCGCTACAAGCGCCACTCCCCCAAGTAGGAGCGTATTCCTTATGAGATGCGGCTCTTTCTCACTAGCCCCCAGCTCATTGGCCTGTCGGGCCCGAGTCGCGTCACGCTGTTCGGCCGTTTTGTCATCCGCTCGAGCAATTAAACCACTCAAAACGCCGTGCAGCCCCTCGAAAGTGCCCTGCCTCTGTGGGGCAACCTCTCCAGCGATACCTGTCAAAGCTTCACTTGCCGGACCATTGCTAGATTGATCTACGCTGCGTCTAATCATCCTGGTCTTATGCCCTGCTTAGTTTTCTTCTTCGTTACTAAGCTGAGCCTGCAAGTTAACTTTATTTGCCTCAGATTCTCCGACAGATGTCTCTGCTTTTGTTGTGCGGTGAGATCTGAGTTTCTTTTTTGCTTCACCGGCTTTGTCCTTCAGGGATCGAACGTGGTTTTTTGCATTATCAGTGGTCTGCTTCGTCGCTTCGGCTGTTTTGCGGGCAGCTTCTTTGGCTACCGCCTGGACTTTTTCATTTTGACTCATCCTGTAAATGCCTGTGACCGTGAGCGCCACTCCACCAGCGACGAGCGTCGCTTTGCCAGCTTTTTTACGATTTTCAGGCGTATTGAGTCCCTTGCCAAGCTCTGCTGCTTTTACGAGGCCAGCCCTTGCCAAACGGCCACTTGCCGTCTGCGTTGCCGCCAGGGCAATTGCAGTAACCTTACGTTTCATATGTGCCGTCTTAGTGTCTTCTACCTCTGGCTCTGCAACCTGATGCGCAGTATTTGCCTGTAGCTTCGGTGCCAAACGGTCACTCACCATCGTCGGTGCATGAGTTACGATGGCTTCTGTCGCCTTGGCGACGATCGGTTTGCTTTTTTCTATTACAGCTTGTTTAGCTGCTTGCGCTTTTTCTTTTATTTCTGATGGCAAGTGCTCGTCGACGTACTCCTTCAGCTCAGCACGAGCACCATCAATAGCATTCCGTACCTTTTCATTATGTGCCAATACAATTGTCGCCCCTACCGCTACTGTCCCGATGACAATTCCTGCAGCAATCTTTCGATTTCTCTCAGTATCAAGATCGGTCAACTTCTCTCGTACACTCTTCTTAGGTGTACTAGGCGCACCGAGTTTCATGCTCTCCGCACTCTTTAAAGCATTAATATACAATTCACCATTGTGCATGATCAGTTCACCATTGCGTATGGCCTCTAGATCGTTATGAAGTGCTAGCCGTTTCGCGAGATCGTCTTGATATAATTTAAACATTTTCTTGTCGTTCATTTTAGTCCGAACGTATAGTTGTGAGTTTTCGCCTTTGAACTTGTCAAAATCTTTGCGCAAATCGTCCGAGAGATTCTTTGGAGTTTTTGCAGCAAGTAGCTCCTTAGCTGCAGAAACATCATCCTCAGTTAGGCTCCACGTTTCAGGAGAGACACTCTTGAGAGCCTTTGCAACATCTGCCTCATTAAGTCTTATGCCCTGCTCAGAGGCACCTTCGAATAAACCGGCTGGTTCAAGGACATTATGCACTAGCTTGCTCGCTTTATATAGCTGCTTAATATTAGGTACGTCTGAACTACCAAAATCTGCGGCGCTGCGAATAATCTGATTGCCCCAGAGGTTATGCGCCTCGCTCATTTCTGTTTGAACCTCATCTGAAGACGAGAATCGATTATGGATATCCTCTCTAACTTTTGCGCCTACGAGTGCAAGCCTACCTGCAATTCTATCTATTGGCGTAGGTGTGTGTACGCTCTCTGGAGCATTAAGTCGGTTAGCTATATGTTGTGTTCCTGAAATTGTAGGGGCGGTCATTATGGTGTACCTCTGCTAAGATTTAATGTTAGAAATGAGGTTTTGAAGCGTGACACTTTTCCACTGTTCATAGTTCATAAGTAT
>CAYZZH010000053.1:0-4360 GCA_964483005.1 uncultured Candidatus Saccharibacteria bacterium
TCCCGACCGAAGTGGAGGGATCCCGTCGAGTGCATGTCTAACGGGATCTTTCGACTTCTCCGGCCTCCTTGCAGGAAGCCGGATCCGCTCAAGATGACGCCCAGCAAGCGCCTGTGGGTCAGTGGTGAGGCGCGACGTTGTCTAGTTGACCGTTGCTAGAGTTTGTTGCGTGTTGACTGTTGCCAGTAGGCTGTTCTTTAGTACCTGTTGTCGCTCTAACAGCCGCGACGTCTCGAGCGAGCTGTTGGGTAAGGTCGTTGGTGGTTGCAAAGTCTTGCGGTGGGCGAATGAAGGGCCCGAGCTCAAAACCGAGTGTTTGGCCGTAGATTTCTTGGTCAAAGTCGACTATATGTATTTCGAGCACGCGTTGCGTTTCGTGCAGGACAATGCGTGGTCCCAAATAAAGCGCCCCTCGGTAAAACTGCGATCCCAGCTGCACTCGGCAGGCGTAGACGCCGTTTTTTGTGATGTGCGTGAGCAGTCTGGCGTCGAGGTTTGCCGTGGGGAAACCCAGCGTACGCCCGTACTGGTCACCCCGTAACACAACCGCAGTGTATTTCATAGCTATAAGTATACCTTATAGGTACTTCGAGCACGGGGCGTAGAAGAGGTAGCGGGCCCACGCCCGCTTTTTTCAACCGAAGGGGTTGCAAGTGAAGCAAAGGTGAAAAAGTGCTTGTGCACTTTTTTCCCTTGCAAACGCCTGGAGGGCGAAAAAAGAGGGCGTGGGTCAGTCAGGGGTATTGGGCAAAAGTTTGTAAGTGATATAGTACTGGTATGGATGGTATAGACATTGTAGGGCTGACCAAGACGTATGCGGGGGCGGCTGTGCCGGCGCTGGACCGGCTAAGTTTGCGGGTGGGGCGTGGTGAGGTGTATGGGTTTTTGGGGGCAAATGGCGCGGGCAAATCGACCACAATACGTTTGCTACTAAACTTTATTCAGCCAACGAGCGGTCGGGCGCGTATTGTGGGGCGAGACTGTGTGGCCGAGGCGACGACGGTCAAAAAGCACGTTGGGTACCTAGCGGGCGATGTGGCGCTGTGGCCGCGTGTGACGGGCAACGAGCTGTTTGCCTATCTGAGTAAACTATCATCCCAGACAAAAACCGAGTACTTGACAGACCTCATACGCCGTTTTGCGGCAGAACCAGACAAACGTATCGACCAGCTCAGCAAAGGCAACCGGCAAAAGATTGGGATTATTCAGGCGCTGATGCACCAGCCAGATGTGTTGATTCTCGACGAACCAACCAGTGGCCTTGACCCTCTTATGCAAGAGGTGTTTTACGACTGCGTGCGAGAAGCGGCGGGGCGCGGCACCGCCGTGTTTGTGAGCAGTCACAATTTGGCGGAAACGCAGCGCATGTGCGACCGCGTGGGCATTATCAAACATGGCCAGCTCATCCACGAGCAAGCTATCAAGGAAGATGCGGGCTTTGACGTGCCCATCTTTTGCGTCGCCCTAAAAGACGCGCAGCAGGTCAAACGGCTCAAACAGCATACGCGTATGAAAATCGTTGCCGTAGACGGATTAGTCATCACCGTGCAGCCAAAGAGTTCCATTGCCAGCGCACTCAAAGAACTGAGCGCCTATGACATTACCGGGCTCACGACGCGGCAACTCAATCTGGAGGATGAGTTTTTGGAATATTACGGAGATGGCGCATGAAAGATGTTGTATGGTGGGAGCTTCGGCAGCGGCGCAAAGCGATTTTTTGGTGGACATTTGGCAGCGTGCTCATGACCGTCATCATCCTGGCACTTTTTCCATCCATTCGCGACAAAGCGGCCGACATGAATGCCGTTATCAACCAACTGCCAAAGGAACTTCGCGGCCTAAAAACTGGTGGTGCCGCCCAAATAAACGTGGGCGACCCGGCACAGTTTCTGAACTCGCAGCTATTTTACATTACGCTGCCCATGATCTGGATCATCTTGGCCATTACCCGCGGCGCTGGCATACTTGGGCGCGAAGAGCAGGCGCACACCCTGGAACTTTTATTGGCGCGTCCTATTAGCCGCAGCCGACTGCTCGCGGCAAAGTTACTGGCCTTTACCGCCGAGTTTGGCGTGGTGGCACTTGCCACTTTTGCCACGCTCGCCGCTCTGTGCCCCGTTTTTGGCATGGATATACATGGGTGGTACCTGTTTTTGGCGGCAGCCTACACGGCGCTTTTTTGTTTTTCGTACGGGTTTATTGCCTTTGCCCTGCAAGCGGCGAGCATGCTCACAAAACGCATGGCTACCGTCACCGCTGTCGCGCTCGGGTTTGGTGGCTACTTGTTGGCGAGTCTGAGTAGCTTGACCGACTGGCTAGAGTGGCCGGTAAAGGCAGTGCCCTACCACTACTTCGATATGCTGCGGGTGCTGCAAGGGCACGGCGTGCCGCGCGGCCTACTGGTCTACCTCGCTCTTGTCTTTATACTCGGCACGCTCCTGGCGTTTCTTGGCTTCTGCCGCCGCGACATCGAGTAAAGCACCTTACGCGGGATGGTGCAATTTTCGTTGAAAGCGAGCACCGCAGCGTAGCCGTACTAGCAGTACGGTGGAGCGAGGAGACGGAGCTTTCGGCGGAAATGGTGCCGTCCCGCGTAAGGTGAGTGAGTAAACCCTGCCGGTTGTTTATGACTGGACGCGCTCCCAGGGGAGGTCTGGTTTGCCAAAATGGCCGTAGGCGCTGGTGGCGCTGTAAATGGGGCGACGGAGGTCGAGTGTTTCGATAATGCCGCTGACGCTGGTGTCGATAAGCGTGTCTTTGTAGGCGTACAGCTCGGCTTCGCTCACCGTGGCGGTGCCAAAGGTGTCGATGGTTTGCATGAGCGGCTTTGGCTGGCCGATAACGTAGGCGAGGCCAACTTCGCACTTGGTAGCGAGGCCCTTGGCAACAATGTTTTTGGCAATATAGCGGGCGGCGTAGGCGCCGCTGCGGTCGACTTTGCTCGGGTCTTTGCCGCTAAAGGCGCCGCCGCCGACCCGGGCGTAGCCGCCGTATGTGTCGACGACAATCTTGCGGCCGGTGAGCCCGGCGTCACTCTCTGGCCCGGGAATGTGCCACAAACCAGTTCCATTGACGACAATATTGTGTTCGGCGGGTAGTGCGAGCTTGTAGTGGCGTAAAACAGGGGTAAATACGTGTTCGATAACGTCTATGCGCACTTGTTTGGCTGCGGTCTGTTCGTCGTGGGCAACAGCTGCCACAAGTTTTTCGACCGCAACCGGCTGGCCTGTTTCGTCGTAGCGAATGGTCACTTGGGCTTTGCCATCTGGTCGCAGCCATGCCAGCGAACCCTGCTCGCGGCACTCGTCTATCCGCTGAGTGAGGGCGTGGGCCAGGGCAATTGGTAGTGGCATATACTCTGGCGTTTCGTTGCAGGCAAACCCAAACATCATGCCTTGGTCACCAGCGCCATCTTGGTCGACCCCAAGGGCTATTTCGGGTGATTGCTGGTGCAGGTAGTTGGTAAAATGCGACTGTTGTGCCGAAAACTTCCAGGCTGGGTTGGTGTACCCGAGGGCTTTTATTTTGCTGCGAACAATCTGTTCAAAGTCGATGTTTGCACTGGTTTTGATTTCGCCAAACAAACTAATTTGGTTGGCACCGACCACTGTTTCGATGCCGGTTCGCGCCTGCGGGTCGGCGTCAAGTATGGCGTCGACTAGTGCGTCGCTGACGGCGTCGGCCATTTTGTCTGGGTGGCCAGCGCAGACCGACTCGCTGGTAAAAAGTTGTGCGTCTCCGACTGTGTTTGACATAAAAAACCTTTCTCGTTATGCAGAGAAAGGTCGTGGCGTTGGGTTTGCACATATCTTTCCTGCTATTTGGTAATAGAGGCTAGAAGAAGCACCATGCCGTGCGGCTGGTTGCCGGTGGGTCAACGCGCTAGTACGCTCGCCACACTCTTGATATCTGACTTGTTAAGTAAGACCAGTATAGCACACTACCCAAATGTGTACTGTTGCGCTATAATCATCATCTGTAATGGGGATTGGCCAAGTGGTAAGGCAACGGGTTCTGGTCCCGTGATCGGGGTGAGAAGTGCCAGCGGCACTTCGCAAGAGAACCTGCCGGTGCAGCTGCACTGCTAACCGCGCAGTTCTGGGCCTGCCGAAGGTAGGTCGAATCCCATTCGAACCCCACGTACGTTATAATAGTAATCGCCAATGGGGATTGGCCAAGTGGTAAGGCAACGGGTTCTGGTCCCGTGATCGGGGGTTCGAATCCCTCATCCCCAGCCAAGAGAAATTGAATCTAAATTAACCATACTATCGTATGGTTTTTTTAGTTCTATAACAGTGGTAGTATCTGTCAAGCTACCACTTTTCCGAACACCTTCCTCGGACGTTTTTTGTGTCTACCG
>CAYZZH010000054.1:0-4060 GCA_964483005.1 uncultured Candidatus Saccharibacteria bacterium
CCCCTGAATGCCGGGACCAAAACCCGGTGCCTTACCACTTGGCCAACCCCCAATGGTTGCCATGGCTAGCAGAGGTAATTCTACCTCAGAGAGCGCGGTAATTCAACCTCAGATGTAGCGCTGGCGGCGCGAGACATACAGGGCGATGGCGCCGGGAACAATGGGGAGCCAGTACGTCACCAGGCGGAATGCAAGCGCAATGGCTATCGCTGCCGTGGCGGTCACGCCGTAGGCCATAAAACCACCCACAAGCCCGGCCTCTACGCCAGCAAGCCCACCCGGAGTTGGCACGGCTGCGCCGATGAGGACACCCCCGGTATACACCAGAAACAGTTGTGGGAAATCAAGCCATACACCAAAACTACGAACGGCAAGATGTATGATTATTACATTGATGAGCGTGAGGGCGCAAAGCGCCAGAGCGGCATAGACAAGCCTGTGTGGCTGGCGCTCGTAACGGCGCACGCTTACGAGTAGATTTCGTGCAAAGCTCATTACAGCACGTCTCAGGCGTTTTATAAGCAGGGTAGTACAGAGCGCAAAACTAATCCCAAGTAAAATCCACCCCTGGCTACGTGATGATCCCAGGTGAAAACTCCCAGCAGAACCGGTTGCCAGAACAGCTCCAAGCAGAAGCAGATGAATAATCATGCCCAGAAGGTTATTGCTGCTTATGACTGCGGTTGCCTCGGCAACCGAATGACGCCGTTTGTGCAAGTACAGGCCATGCATACCCAGTCCACCCAACCCAGAGGGGACGAGGCGGTTCACGCAGGCCGCCGCCAGCTCAACAACAAAGAGTTCAGTAAACCGCAAACGGCGAAATGCCAAAAAGCTGTACGCAAAAGTTGCCAACACAAATGTAAGTCCAACCAACGGGATTGCAAGCCAAAAATCACCGAGTGGTACACTGCGAAGCACCGTCACGCTACGCGACATCTGCTCCCAATTTCGCCACACAAACAGCACCACAAACACGGTAAAGATAGCTGATGCGGCTGGGCGTACCCAAGCCTGATGTAACCGAACCATAAGCATATTGTACTCCACGTGAAGCGCTTTTTTCGAACTACAGCAATACGTGGGACATAGCCATGAAGAAACAAAAACCTAGGAGCACGTGGAGCGACCGCACAAAAACTGTTTTGGCCGTCTTTTCGGTGTCGGTGCGCCAGTTTGGGCTAAACATTGCCTGGAGCCAGTACAGGCCAAGTGTGATGGTACCGAGTCCAAACATGAACCCTGCATAACCCCAGTGCGCAAGCAAATAGCATATGACAACAAAGCCAATGCCGTAGATACGCATTTCCCAAACCGTCCGACCAAGACTTTTTACTGCTGGCAAAATAGGTACACCAGCCGCCTTGTAGTCTTCTAAGCGGCGAATGCCAATAGCGTAAAAATGCGGCATTTGCCACGCCACCATTGCCGCAAAGACCAGCCAAGCGCCTTGGTCAAGCACCCCACTTGCAGCAACATACCCAGCGAGTGGCGGTGTAGCTCCGGGCAATGAACCTATGAGTGTACCGTGGTGTGTGTGCCTTTTTGCATAGCCATACACTAGTGTATAAAAAAGCGCGCCTAAGAATCCAATGGCAGCAGTCGACACGTTCGTGAGCCACAAGAGGAGCGCAAAACCCACGACATACAGTGCCGCTGCGTACAGCATGGCAACACGAAAGGGGAGCGTGCCGGTCGCAGATGGCCGCTGGCGCGTGCGGGACATTTTGCGGTCAATAGTACGGTCTAGATAGTTATTTACCACGCACGATGCAGCAATAACCAGCAGTGTTCCCATGGCCACGCCTACGAGCGCCGTAACATTCACACCGTCCTTAGAGGCCAGCAAAAAACCACCGATAGTCGCACATACATTGCCTACGACAATCCCCGGTTTGGCGACAACAACAAAGTCTTTCAGCCTTATGCGCGGCGCTGTGGTACCGTGTGCGTGAACCATTTAGTGCGAAATACCCTCGCTGTACTGAACTGCGTCGGTCATGTTGGTAGGCATCATGTTGTAGTCGAGATTCTGCATAATCCAAATAGAGCCAACAACCAGACATAGCACGACAAATACGGTAAATATACCCGCGTAGAGGCTCATTCGTACCGTTCGCTGCGATGAAACATGCAGGAAAAACAGAACCTGCACCAGTATCTGCGCAGTCGCTGCAACTGCAAGCAGACCAATCAGCAACCCCCGACTAAACACAATATCTTCGGCCGCACGGTACGCCCAGACAAGCGCAAACGACGACATGGTGAGTACAACTGAAAATGCAAACCCGGCCAGGTAGGTTTCTTTGCTGGCCTCGCGAAAGTTTGGCAGCGGCTGAATGTGTTTCGATACCTTCATTAGAGAACCCCCAGTAGATAGACGATTGTAAATATACCTATCCAAACAATATCAAGAAAATGCCAGAACATCGTAAACATGGTAAGCCTGCTCATAAGACGGCCCTTGAGCCCACGTTTGAATATATACAGCCACGTTCCAGCCAGCCATACAAGCCCCGCAAATATATGTAATCCGTGTGTCCCCACCAGCCCAAAATATGACGAAAGGAACGCGCTTTTGGTCCAGCTATGCCTCTCAGCAACGAGCGCATTGAACTCATAGAGCTCCATACCCAGAAAAACCGCGCCCAGTAGACCGGTAACGGCCAGCCAGCGGAGCGTAGCGACTTTACTGCCGGCATGGGCCGCAAGCAGCGCAAAACCGCTCGCAAGACTGCTCAGAAGGAGCACCATTGTTTCTGCAAATACAAAGGGCAGTTCAAAGATTTCCTTGCCATCGGGGCCACCAGCCGTAGCGCCACGCAGCACCATAAATGTCGCGAACAGGCTTGCAAACAATATACAGTCGGTCATAAGGTAGACCCAAAAGGCCAGTTTGCCTTCGGTCTCTACGCCAGTGGTAGCGCTCATCGTTTGGTTCCTTTCAGTGCTGCGTTGTCGAGTCGCTTCGCTTCGGCTGCTGATACCGTGTATTCAAGATCTTCGTCGAAGGTCCGGCGCACCAAAGTCACCACAATACCCACAAAAGCAAGCACCATGAGCCACCACAAGTGCCAAATCACCGCAAATGCGAACAAACAGGCAAATGCACCTATCCACACACCCATACCTGTGTTGCGCGGCAGCTCAAATGCGGTGTATGCCCCGCTGTACAGCGACCGCTTGGCCTGCTTTGCTTCCCAGAATGCGTCACGGTCGGCCGCAACCGGTAACCGCGCAAAGTTGTAGTGCGGAGCGGGCGAGGGGACAGACCACTCGAGCGTTCGACCATCCCACGGGTCGCCGGTACTATCCCGAAGTTCTTTGCGCTTTCTAATGCTATAACCAAGCTGCAGCAGCTGGAATACCACGCCGAGCCCAATGATAGCCGTGCCAATGCCAGAGACAACAAAGAGCGACTGCCAGCCCAGGCTTGGGTCGTAATGGTCGAGTCGACGCGTTGCGCCCATAAACCCAAGTATGTATATAGGGATAAACGTCACCAGGAAGCCCACCACCCAGCAGGTCACCGCGGCCTTACCCAGGCGCTCGTGTAGTTTAAAGCCAAAAATCTTAGGGAACCAGTACGCCAAGCCACCCAGATAGCCAAACACAACCCCGCTAATGATCGTATTGTGAAAGTGGGCGACCAAAAACAGGCTATTGTGCACCTGGAAATCTATGGCCGGCACAGCCAGGATTACCCCTGTCGCCCCACCAATGAGAAAGGTCGTGGCAAACGCCATAAACCACCACATGGGCGTCATGAACTCTATGCGACCTTTATACATCGTAAACAACCAATTAAACACCTTCACTCCTGTTGGTATAGCAATAATCATAGTCATGATACCAAAGAACGCATTCACATTGCCGCCCGCGCCCATGGTAAAGAAGTGATGCGCCCAGACCAGGAAAGACAGCACCGTTATACACATAAGCGCCCACACCATACTGGTATAGCCAAATATACGTTTGCGACTGAGCGTTGCAACAATTTCACTGTACATACCAAACGCCGGGAGCACCAATATGTAAACCTCGGGGTGTCCCCATGCCC
>CAYZZH010000055.1:0-3713 GCA_964483005.1 uncultured Candidatus Saccharibacteria bacterium
TATCTCAAAGGCGAGACGCCCCCAAACGCGGGCTGCTTTC
Organism: uncultured Candidatus Saccharibacteria bacterium; assembly: GCA_964483005.1. Classification (GTDB taxonomy): domain Bacteria; phylum Patescibacteriota; class Saccharimonadia; order Saccharimonadales; family UBA4665; genus JAGXIT01. Next base: position 41 of record CAYZZH010000055.1, read on the forward strand.
GGCAAAGTAAGCCAGTGGAAACGGATGCCGAGGTGATGAGCCAGCATGCCGTCTTTCACCATATCATCGCCAATATACCGTATGTGTTGTACGTCCTCGTGTTCAATGTAGTCTGTGGGCTGTTGATTGTGTAGGGCTCGCCAGCAGTTGTAGGCGTACAACATTAGGCGGGTATCTGGCTTGGAAGGCAGGGGTATACCCTCTCGTTTTGCATTTGCTGCAATTGCTTCTTGTGCCAGTATAAACGCTGGAGCTCGAACACCCCACTGTTCGTACGTTCTTTGAATAAATGGTGCGTGTCCGGAAGAAATAATGCCTTCTGTCACAGGTTCTGAGCCAGATCGTTGGTTTAGTACAGTCATTCTTTGCGCAAAGTCTAGGTAGCCCGGCAGTGGTTCTGGCCATGTCGGGCCAATTTGGTCCATAAGAACGCGTAGTTTGGCTGCATCAAGCTCCGCGAGCTTTGTTTGAACTTCTGTTTTTGTGGCATCTGGCGCAAGCTGACGAACGACCTCAACTGGCGCACGGTTGCGTAGCCCCCCCTCAGCCACGTATTTTTCCAGGGCAGCCAAGCCAAACGTTTCCTCAACAGCATACATATACGCTTCACATACGCCAATGCCGCTTGATGGAGCCGAGAACGTATTTGCGACTGTACCATCAAAATCCATGGCAATGAGCGTTCTGGGTTTTTCATGAAAGGCTTGCATAAAACAATTATAAAACATACTTTGTTATTTTTGTAAAAAAACGTTGTGGCCTTGCTATACTACACGTATGCAGGCGGTGATTTTTGATGTGGATGGGGTGTTGGTGGATAGTGAGCCGTTGTTTTATGCGCATTTGCAGCTTTTTTTGGTTGAACGGGGCGTGGCAGACCCGACTCAGGTGAGCCACGGTGCGCTCAAAGGTTTGAACTCTTTGACGATGTCGCAGCTTATGGTAGATTCGTACGCGCTGGACATTGTGGCCGAGGATTTTTCTGCTCAGCACCGCGCGGCGTATTTTGAGCACCTGTCTTCTCTCGAGCATATCCCTGAAATCCCGGGTGTGACTATGTTTGTCAAACAATTGGCAAAGTCGGGGCACCCGCTTGCGATTGCTTCGGGGGCTTCGCAGAGGCGGATTGATTTCTTTTTGCAAAAGCTGCAGCTTGCGTCGTACTTTTCGGTTATTGTGTGTGGCGATGAGGTGGAGCACCCAAAGCCTGCGCCAGATATTTTTCTGTTGGCGGCCGAGCGTTTGGGCGAAAAACCAGCAAATTGTGTCGTGGTAGAAGACGCCGAAAACGGCGTGCGTGCGGCCAAAGCGGCCGGCATGCGGTGCATTGCCTACGGCGGTTCAGTGCACAACACCGACAACCTTTTGGCAACTGACCTCGTTGTCAAAGATTCCACGGCCCTCGTCCAAGCCCTTAAACCTGGTCATTTGCCTGTGTAACCTCGGGTAGTCGTACGATGAAAACGCAACTCAATACGCGAAGCATACTTGAAACAGTCGCAGACGGATACGAAGTATATGCAGCGAGACGACAGGAGTTTGACACCCAGCAGACTATTCCGTTTCGCGTTTCAGACGAACCTTTTTGGGTAACGACGCAGCAACGTACACAGATTAACCAAATTGGGCAAGCAGTTTGTGCGTATTTTACCGCTGTAACCGACTTGTACCACACCGATGAAATGGTCAGACAGCTGCTCGACAGGGGTAAACCAGCGAGTCTTACTGGTGACCAGCGGGCTGACTATTTATTTGTACGTCCCGATATGATTATTACCGATAATGGCTTTGCAATTTGCGAACTAGAAACGTCACCTTTTGGTTTGGCGTTGGCCGATATACTTACTCGAGGCTATAGAGCGGCGGGCTGTGACACGCTCGTCGGCGAAGCAGCGCTGCAGCAGCACCTACACCATACGACACCCGCTCAAGGAACGGTAGTATACAGTAAAAAGACCCAGGCGTATGCTGGGCAAATGCATTATTTGGCAGAGAAGTTGCTTTCTGGGAGTGGTCGATCTTGGGCGGCTACCCATATCGACGAAAATACATCTCTACACAGCGGTACGAGTGCAGTGTACAGAGGGTTTTATCTATCTGAAGCCCAATCTGACTCGCGCGTTGCGGAGCTGCTTTATACGCATGCGTCCGACCCTAAAACTAAAACGCTTGTTCCCTCTGCAACGCCGCATGCCGAAGAAAAAGCGCTTCTTTCGTTTATATGGGACAAGCGGTTTGAAAAACGGTTAAAACGTGAGCTTGGGTCCGCGGCGTTTAACCTTTTAAGACAGGGTATACCGCCAACTTGGATTGTAGGAGAGGAAAAACACTTTGCTCCTGGTCTGCCAAACCAATACACGACTACCACGGAGCTGGCAGGTTTGTCGAAACGGCAGCGAGCTTTTGTGCTTAAATCGTCTGGGTTTTCGGCGGTGAGTTCTTGGGCAGAGGGAGTTTATTTTTTGGGCAAAAAAAGCGCGGCGGCGGACACAGAGAGATTGAGGTTGGCAGAAAAAGACACAGACCATTTGTATGTCGTACAAGCCTTAAAAAAGGGCAAAAACCATTTGCTCTCGTATGCCCGTGCAGGCCAAACGGTTCCTATGCAGGGACGTGTTCGGCTTACTCCTTATTTTAGTATGCAAGCTCACAACACGGGCGAGTTGCTTGCCGTCAAAGCAACGGCCTGCGAAAACACCGACTTTATTCACGCAACCTCAGTCAGCATCAACACTGCTGTCGCGGTACGATAACCCGCTGGTATGCCCAAAAAACCACCTTTCCCAACCTCTAGCCGGTCCTCGCCAGCCAAAACCAGCCAAGACCTCCGCGCCATGCCTCGATACGCTTTGTTAGTCTTAACTATAGTTTTGATATGGCTAGTTTTGATATGGCGATCTGAGCGGAAAAAGCGAATGGTAGTTTCTCAGAAACAGGTGAGAAAGGCGTAAACGGCCCACTACCAGGCAATGTTTTCGAATGTGAGTTCTGCGGTACAGGCTACTTTCTCGCCAACCACGGCGCTCGCAGTAAATACGGTGTGTGGCTCGCTTGGCGTAGGTTCTAGATAAAAGTGTAGTGTTGAGTTTGGTTTGACCATAGACGAAAACTTGACGTCGCGCCACCGCACACCTGAAGCTTGTGCCAAATCAGGTTGCGTGGCACGCGCCAAGCTCTCTATGCCCGCAAGCATTCTCCAGCCGGGTAATAGCGGCATCTCTGAAAAATGCCCTTTGGTACAGTGCTCGCCAAAAACGAATTCGCTAGAGATGTGTCCTGGTTTGAGAGGGCCAGTGTTTGGCCGACCATAAAAGTTGCTATCAGCTTCACTAGCTGGCACGGTGCGAGCTGACTCAGGTTGCAATAAAAGCTTTGTAAGTGCTGGTTGGGATAAGGCTCGCCCGACAATAGTGGCTTCGCATGAGCCGCTGGACCAGGCTGCTTGCATGGTTGCAGTCGTTGTTGCGCCCTTGCTGGAAAGATCCAACAGACATACCAGTATTTCTTCGCCAATACGGGGTGCATTACGGTAGAAATATGCATTGGGAACACCCTGGAATATACTGATCCTGCCTGTGTTTGGTAGCGCAGTAGAGCTGTCGAGTGTGTGGTGTACAAGTAACTACCCCATCCGGTAAGCCACCAGTTCTACTGGTGGACTAGCCAAGGTTTG
>CAYZZH010000056.1:0-3597 GCA_964483005.1 uncultured Candidatus Saccharibacteria bacterium
CGCGAGGCGCGAGGCGCGAGGCGCGAGGCGCGAGGCGCGAGGCGCGAGGCGCGAGCTGTCGGCCGGACAGCCGCGGGCACGAGTTCTAAGAGGTAAGAGTTTTTGTGGAACAAACACATATACGCAATTTTTGTATTATCGCCCATATCGACCATGGCAAATCTACCCTGGCCGATCGTTTGCTGGAACTAACTGGCACCGTCGAAAAACGCAACATGAAAGCCCAGCTGCTTGACCGTATGGACTTAGAGCGGGAAAAGGGCATTACTATTAAGCTCGCACCTGTACGCATGACGTATGAAACGAGTCACGAGTCACGAGTCACGAGTCATGACGAGGGCACGCTTTCTCGTCATTCCCGCGACGGTGGGAATCCAGTCGGTCAACTGTCGCGAAGCGAGGCAGCTTCCTCCCGCAACTCCAAGCTCGCAACTCCAAGCTCGCAAATCTTTGAGCTCAATCTTATCGATACGCCGGGTCATGTCGACTTTTCGTACGAAGTGTCGCGGTCGTTGCAGGCCTGTGAGGGGGCGCTGCTGGTGGTCGACGCTAGTCAAGGGATCCAGGCGCAAACACTTGCCAATGTGTACCTGGCGATCGAGCAAGATCTTACCATCATCCCCGTGCTCAACAAAATAGACTTGCCAGCCGCCGACGTGCCCAAAGTAAGCCGCGAAATTATCTCGCTGCTGGGCTGCACGCAACAAGACATCCTCCTCATTTCCGCCAAAACCGGCCAAGGTGTCGAAACAGTGCTAGAGCGAATTGTTTCTGAGGTCCCCTCACCAAAACGAAGTGAAACGAACAGAGGAAAAAAGCTAATCCCAGACGAAAACCTACTTTTGGGAGGACAGTCCTCCCAAACTGGTTCGGGGGTAACCCGCGCGCTTATTTTTGACAGTTACTACGACGACTACCGGGGGGTGATTTTGTACGTTCGCCTTTTTGATGGCGATATCAAAAAAGGCGCCGAGATCAAAATGATGGCCACAAACGCACGCGGCCTTGCCCTAGAAGTCGGCGCACTTACTCCAGAAATGAACGCCCGCCCAAGTTTGCAGGCTGGCGAAATTGGCTATATTGTAACCAACCTTAAGTCTACTCGCGAAGCCAAAGTTGGTGACACGATCACACTTGCAGCGCACCCAGCGGTCGAGCCGCTGCCGGGGTATCGAAATGTGCAGCCGTTTGTGTATGCTGGGTTTTTCCCAGAGAGCAACGAGCACTACCAGGAGCTGAAAGATGCTATCGAAAAACTCAGCCTCAGCGACTCGGCGCTGCAGTTTGCACCCGAAAACTCGCCGGTGCTTGGGTTTGGGGTGCGGATTGGCTTTTTGGGCCTACTGCACATGGATATCATACGCGAGCGGTTAGAGCGCGAGTACAATCTCGAACTGGTGGTGACCAACCCCAGCACCGACTACCAAATCAAGCTCATTACCGGCGAAGAGGTCGACATCAAGTCTGCCGGCGATCTGCCAGAGGTTACCAAAATAGCCGAAATTCGTGAGCCATGGATCAAGGGCGAAATAGTTGTGCCGCAAGCGTACGTCGGTGCGGTTATTCAGCTTATCTCTGCCAAGCGAGGACTGCAAAAAAACCTGAGCTACATCGACGAGCGTGCCATGGTGAGTTTTGAGGCACCGCTCGCAAACCTGCTCACCGACTTTTACGACCAGCTCAAAAGCGTCACCAGCGGCTACGGCAGCTTTAACTACGAGCTCGACGACTACCGCGTAGAAGACCTGGTAAAAGTCGATTTTTACGTGGCTGGCGAGATAGTTGGCGCGCTTAGCGTTATGGTACACCGTAGTGAAGCGCAGCGCTTGGGCCGCGAGACTGTTGAGAAGCTCAAGGAAGTCATCCCGCGGCAAAACTTCCAGGTGGCGTTGCAGGCGGGTATAAACGGCCGCTTTATCGCCCGCGAAGACTTGAGCGCCTACCGCAAAGACGTCACCACTGGCCTCTACGGCGGCGACGTCTCCCGCAAAAAAAAGGTCCTCGCCAAGCAAGCCAAAGGCAAAAAACGCATGAAACGCTTCGGTCGTGTCGACATCCCCGCCGAAGCCTTCACCGTCATGCTCAAGCGAGACTAGCACGCAAGGCTGTCTTAGGTATATTATGCCATAAAACTACATTGGGAGGACAGTCCTCCCAATGTAGTTTTATATGGGGCAATTAGGGGGTTTGGAGGTGTTTTAGGTCGGTGATAATTTGGGCGGCATGGGTGCTGGGGTCGACACCGTGGTATGCTTTGGCGATCAAGCCCGCAGGATCGATGAGGAAGGTGTTACGTTTGGTGCCGAGCAGGGTTTTGCCCCAAAAAAACTTGGGGTCCCACGAGTCGTAGGCGGCGGCAACGGCGTGGTCGGGGTCGCTTAGCAGCGTAAAGTTTAGGTTGTGTTTGTCGGCAAACTCGCGGTGGCTTTTGGGCGAGTCTTTGCTTACGCCCAGCACAACGGCATTGCCAAACTCGGCTATGGCCTCACGGGCGTCTCGAAACCCACAGGCCTCTTTGGTGCAACCGGGCGTATCGTCTTTGGGGTAAAAATAGAGCACCACCCAACGACCTCGGTAATCACTCAGCGAATGTGTTTGGTCGTTTTGATCTTGTAGCGTAAAGTCGGGTGCTTGTTTCATATCTTTACCATAGCACGGAATGACCATTGATTTTGTAAGCCAGCGTACATCTGCTATAACTACAGCATGCAAGACGACGTAAAACAGCTGCTTCAAAACTACAAACCAAGCCAACAAACAGTCGACACCCTACGGTCCCAGCGACTGGTGATATTTGCCGGTACGGCCGGTGCCGGTAAAAACGCCATTATGAACGGGCTACTGCAGAGCGGGGCATACCACGACATTGTTACCAGTACCACACGCGAACCACGTGAAAACAACGGGGTGCTCGAACAAAACGGGGTGGACTACATTTTTCTCACGCACGAAGAGGCGGTCGCAAAGCTGCGGGCGGGCGAGTATATAGAGGCAGCACCGGTGCACGAGTACATTTATGGGGTGCTGGCGAGTGAAATAGAGCGAGCAGCTGCCGCTGGCAAAACACCCATAGTTGACGTGGATGTGCAAGGCGTGCACACGTTTAAATCACTTTCCGATAACGTGGTAGCGATTTTTGTGGTGCCGCCCAGCTTTGAGGTGTGGATGCAGCGGATAAAGCATCGCTACGATAGCGAAGCAGAGTTTAACGAGGTGTGGCCGGCACGGCGGGCGAGTGCTATTACCGAGCTCGAAGACGCGCTTAGTCAGCCCTACTATCACTTTTTGGTCAACGAAGACCTGCAGCAGGCAGTGCACTCGGCCGAGGGGATTATTGCGCACGACGACGATCAAAACCAGATAGACAAGAGCTATCGGGTGTGGGTCGAACGTATTTTGGATGATTTGAAGACAAGTTAGCACTGCCTGATTTTGTGAAATGTGGGCTTTCGTGTCCGCACAGCGACTTAAGAATGTGGGGTCTCGCCCCCACAGGCGACTTCCTTTTTTTCCGGAAAAAAGGAAGCGAAAAACCTCGGCCAAAGGCTCCACCTCTCGGTACCCTGTTGTTCGTTTTGACAACCGACGTGACAACTC
>CAYZZH010000057.1:0-2652 GCA_964483005.1 uncultured Candidatus Saccharibacteria bacterium
GACCCCTGGAGAAATGAGCATCCCAGGTGAAAAGTGCCTGGCTACTTGGTGTAGGTGGTGGTTGTGGTGCTGGTATTGCCAGAGGTATCGGTCGTAACTGCTTGCAGCGTATGTACGCCCCTGGAAGGTGCAGTTTTGTACGAGAAGGATGGCTGGGTGCCAAAGTCTGCAAGCATGACGCCGTCTTGGTAGAGTACGGTAGAGCGCAGGCCCTTATTATCTGAGGCCGAACCGGTTATAGTGACGGATTTGCCTTTGACTCTGCTGCCATTTGTTGGTGAGGCTATGGCTACGGTTGGCAGAACGGTGTCGGTTGAGGTGGCCGTAACGACATTTACCGGGATAGTTGCTGTTGCGGTATTGCCAAACGTATCTTGGATGGTTGCAGTTAGGTTGTATTGACCTGTAGGTAGGCCGTCGTATGAAATGGTTGCGGTCCAAGTGCCGTCGGCGTTTTTGGTGCCATATGCGTAATTTCCCGTACCAAGCCGGAACAAAAGGCTACCACTGAGCCCCGATGCGTCAGAAGCCGTGGCTGTCACAGTGGCTTTGTAGACTCCGTTTGCGCTAGATAGGGTTGCCCCAGAAGCTGGGCCGGTAATAGCGACCGTTGGGGGAGTGTTGTCAGTGCTGTGGTCATTCATGTCGGCGCGCCAGAGGTGACTGTCGTAGGTGCCGATGTATAGGTAGCTGCCCAGGGCGGTCATGGACGTGGCCGTAGAAGGCACGGTTGTCACGGTTTCCCAGGTGGCGAGGTCTTTTGTACGTAAGATTCCAGAGGTGTTATTGCCGCTACCAAGTACGTACAGGTACCCGTCTGCAGCAATTGTGTAATCTTTGGCATAGACGCCGGTCGAGCCCGTTGCACGACCATCGAACGTTTGTAAATAGCCATTGGCTGACCCGCTTGAGCTCGGGTTCGATATGTAAACAAGCTTACCAGCAAAGTTCGCGGCCCGTGTGACAATACCAGAGGTGATGAGCGGTGTTTTGGACCAGCGCGTGCCGTCAAACGCCCATGAGCTCGAGGCAGCGCCGTAGTAGCCTATTGAACCACTTGCCGGGACATCGGTCGCTTGGGTATAGAGCTTGCCATTCAGCATACCTGCACTGTAAAAGCGCGCAAAACCGTTCGGATCCGATGGAGCAACCCTGAGTGATTCTACCCAGGTAGTGCCACCATCGGTACTGCGGTACATAACCGCATCTGAGCCTTTCGCGCCGACGAGCCAGAGGTCATTACCGTCAAACGTGGTCATGTCCAGGGTATGTATCATGCCAACGGGTGTTTTTCCGCTCCATATGGCCTTGCCACTTGAGGCATCGGCCCAGCTATAATCGGCCGAGACCTTTGGGTCGGTGGAGGGTACGTACAGCTTGCCCCCCATAGGACGAAAAACCTCTATCGCTTCTGTATCGGCGGTGAACTCTGGGGCGTTTGCAAATGAGTTTGTTGCGGGGTCAAAAGGTGTGAGTGCAATAGGACCGGTGTTGTCGTTCCAGTCGCCGTAGCCCGCGTAGATTTTACCATTCCAGGCTGTGAGTGATTTGATAATTTTACCGCTATCGGTCGACTGCAATACCGCCTGGGGGTGCGTTCCGAGGTCCTGAAATGTTGCTGCACTTGAAAATAACGTGAGCTTTACACCTACGGCCCCGAATGCAACAATCCACATGATGAGCCATGTTCGTTTTGATATGGTACCAAACCAACCGAATAACCCTGTTTTTTTCTTTGCGCTGTTCCTCGTTTTCTTTGATGGTGTCATACGAGACGTCCTCCGCTTTGTTTGCTTTGCCATAAGCATAATGATGAGGCAAATCATATGCCAAGTCAATTTTGGATAGGATTCATACGGTCGCCGCGCATCTTGCATGCTTCCATTGGCGAAAAGGCAGAATGAAGGAAGATGGCCAGTGTGGTCGCCGGGAGTGGCTCGTACTAAATATGGTCGTGGGTGGATTTGAACTGCGTGGAGATAAGTGCTACACTTTGCCGAAAGAGCAGTATGCAGCACGACCACCAACCACCACACCCAGCGCCGAACGGTCCCATAGAACTACCTACGTCTTTCAATCAGAGGGTGCTTACACATATACGGCATGCCAAAAAGCTTCCTACGCTGGCTGTAATAGTCATGTTGATGGGGGCCGTAGGTGGTACGGCGCTGTTTTTATATGGTAAGACACAGACATCGGATAGCGGCGTCTCGGTAGAACAGCAGCAAACTGTGCAAAGCGCGCAGCCCAGTAGGAAAACAGCAACCCAAGCTCAAGATACGCCTCCTGCTACGCCACCACAGGCTACCCAGGCGCCCAGCACGCAAACGCAGAGCCCGGGCACATCGACGACCCAGCAGACCGCGCCGCAAGCGCCCTCTACACCTAGTGCAGCGACTCCCCCAGCCAGTGCCACGGGCTGTTTGCCTACGAATCCTTCGCAGTACGACCTGTACTATCAGCACATGACTAATTCTCAGTATCTGCAAACGAATGGGTATGCGAACACAACCAAGCTCTACGCCGGCCTACAGTTTGCTGGGCTGCTCGACGCCGTGAACCGCAAGCAGCACGTCGTACTCACTATGGCGGACGGCGCGTGGGACAACCTTAGTCAGGCGCAGCGCGACTGGATGAACGCAAGCCCGGCAA
>CAYZZH010000058.1:0-2327 GCA_964483005.1 uncultured Candidatus Saccharibacteria bacterium
ACAAGAGATAGCGTAGCACGCTTTATGTTTGGGTGGGGGTTTCTTGATTCACGTCAAACAGATTTGACAAAAGTCGTATTTTATATCTATGCTGGGTGATTATGGCGCAATCAGGCACCAGCGAACAAAAGCGCAGTCTTTAGCAGCGAGGTTGCGGCGTTAGGCCGGACACATAATATGCCACCGCCAACTTTCCCCACTCGGCTTGACTAGCCCATACATCGCACACAGCCATATTCCCATTTTTACTCCTATCGAGTAAAATATGGTAATGACAGAGGATGAAAGAAAAGATCTGCGGGCAAAAATTATCGATGAGATTATTCGGTTTAGTACGGGTGGTATGTTTGTTGTGGCGGGCGTCTTGCTGCCTGGTACAGTACTAGCATTTCATAAACCCCTGGCCGCTCTTCTAGGCAAGCTAGACCAACGCGAGCGTGAGCGCGAGGTTCGCCAGGCAATGTACCGTATGAAAGCTCGCGGTCTTTTGGTGGGCGATTACGAGCACGGGCTAGAGATTACCGACAAAGCACGTCGCCGTCTTGCAAAGATTGATCTTGACAGCCTCGAACTACAGTCAACAGATGTGTGGGACGGCAAATGGCGGATTGTGATCTACGACATCCCAGAAGAACATGCGATTGCGCGCAGGCTTCTACAAGAAAGACTGCTGCGCTATGGCTGCATTATGCTTCAAAAAAGCACGTGGATTACGCCATTCCCTTGCCGAAACGATGTGGTAGCGCTGAGCACCTACTATGGCGTTAGTGCCTATATATCGTATTTTGAAGCCGTCAATCTCGACAACGCACCTGCAATGATAGCTCGCTTTAAAAAACGGTTCCCGGCTACGACCTTTAAAATTCCCAAAAATACTCCTATCGAGTAAAAAATGGGAATTTTCATGTATTTCGCGCGTAGGTACTGCCCTCTTATGTTTTGAGGGGAGGTTTGAAAGGTGTTTGTTAGCTTGTGCTATATACCCAAACAACCCAGACTACCGAACTGTTAGCCAGCCCTCCCCGGCTAAAATAGACTGAAACCTCCGCAGCCTATCCAGATAGGCTTTGTCGGCTTCAGCCCATTTCAGCTCGGCGATCATCTGCCTGAAAATTCGGTAGTCTGAGTCATTTGGGTATAGCTTGGCTGTCACGTCGGGGTTTAGGCGCGGCGGCTCTTTTTGCACATGCTAAAAAACATTGCCTAGTATTGACAAGTTCAGAGAGAGTACATTAGGGGCAGATAGTAATTTTTTGTGTAAGGAGAGCTGCGGTGAGCGAGCGAGTAATGGTTTCAAGAAAAATACAAGCAGGATTTGCTGGAGGTATGATCGCGCTAGCGCTTGTTGGTTGTGGTTCCGAGAGTGATGACGTAGGCGTAATTGGCCAATGCCCAGAAAATTACCCCGCTGCCGTGCTGAAAAATGCAACTCAAGTTGAAAACACACAAGAAGCATTTATGGCCATACAGGGTGGTGTTGCAGAGCTTATTGCGCATGAGCACACGTCTGGTTTATATCCGGACATGATCGAACATCCAAGTGAATCTGCTCAACCGGCACTAAAAACTCTACTTCCACACAATTGGTTACTTGATGGGTATTATGTAGATCGTGGAAATAGTGTCGACAGGCTAAGTACGGCCTTTTGTACCGCTGTTGTCGATGGTGGTAGTGCCGGGGTCTATCTTTCGCCAACAGCTGCGACAGCTGTTGCTCAGATGGGTGCTGCAGGGGTTGAAGTACAAATCAATGCCCCTGCGGGGACGCCCACAGCAATTGCTTCGCCAAGCTCTTGATCTAGAGTACCCTGTGCTGCGGGCGGTGTAACTTCTATCACAGCAAAGCTGCGGGGTACTTGGTACACTTGAGCTATGCAGGTGTACGCAAAAAAGCCTCAAATGTTGTTTGGCAGCGATTTCGACAAGCTCGATCAGTTACATAAACGAGCGACTACAATGCTGTTTTCGTGCAAAACCATGTTTCCGTTTGACCTTTTCCCAAACTCGCTGGTAATCGACCACAACAAGGTCGACATAGTGTACCGGACTTTTTTTGGGCATAGCCATACGGTGTCAATTCCGATCGAACGGCTGAACTACGTTGGGGTTAACTCGGTGCTGTTTCTTTCGACGCTGCGGTTCGAAACAAAGGGGCTCGAGCAAAACCCCGCGCCGCTTACCATGCTGCCAACTCGGGCGGCGCAGTACGCCAAAAACCTCTTGTTTGGTTTGATGACAGCCGAAAAGCACGGAATAGACCTGTCGCGGCTGGCTGAAAACGACTGCCTAGAAAAACTTATTGAAATTGGTCGCGTCGAGTAGGGGTA
>CAYZZH010000059.1:0-2302 GCA_964483005.1 uncultured Candidatus Saccharibacteria bacterium
AACAAAAATCATCACGTTCTGGGCTGGAGGCTTATTTGGGAAGAGGTCTAAAACGCGGCATGCTGGTTGGGTTGGTTGCGGTGTCTCTGCTACCCTTACCCTTTTTTGTGCAAGCGCCGCACTGGGGAGTTGCGCCATCCGTGTGGCTGTATGTTTCGGCCGTCATGGGTTACACGGGGCTGGTCCTGCTGCTGTGGATGTACATACTGGGCACAAAGTCGGTGATGGGACTGTATTTCGGGACTTGGCGCCGGTGCTAAGCCTGCACAAATGGCTGGGTACGTACGGCACACTGGCGGTGTTTTTTCATCCCATTGCGGTCGCCATCTCCTACGGCGACAACCTCATTTCGTACACGCTGCTGCCCGAACTCGGCCACAGTTTTGAGCGCAGTGTCACGTGGGGGCGGTTTGCGCTGTACGCGCTGCTTGTCGTGTGGGTGACGTCTGCGCTGGTACGTGGGCAAATGGCGTTTCGGCCGTGGAAATACCTGCACTATCTCGCCTACCTTGCCCTGCCCTTGGCGCTGGTGCACGTACCGAGCATTGGCACATCGTACCGTTCGCTGGACGCGCCGCGGGTGTATTTTATGAGCGTGTTGTTTTTGCTGGTGCTCTTTAGTGTGCTGCGGCTGCGCCACCTGTTTTCGCTTGGTCGGGCGCGTTTTACTGTGGTGAAACACGCCGAAATTGCACCGGGGGTGTGGATGATTGCCCTGAAACCAGCAGGTCGAAGGGTTAGCGTTCGACGCGGCCAATACGTCTACCTGCAGTGGTCACTCCTGGGTGAAACGCACCCATTTACTGTCCTGCAGCACGACGAGCAGACAGGTGAACTAACCGTTGCCTACAAAGTACTCGGTGCGTGGACGAAAAAACTTGCGACACTCGAAAATGGTTCGACTGTTTTTGTAGACGGTTCCTACGGCTCGTTTATGGAAGCAGCGACGTCGGAGCACCGTGTTCCGACAGTGTATATTGCAGCGGGGATTGGCATTACGCCGTTTGTTGGTCCTATCTTGCAGGATACACAGTCCGAAAACTGGCTTTTTTACGCCAACCGCACGCTCGAATCTGCGCCATTTGCGCCCCAGCTCCAAAAAAAGCTAGGTGCCCACTACGTGTCTATTTTGAGCCGAGCCGACACTCCTGGCGGGCTCTGTGACGAGCGCGGCCATCTCGACAGTACGGTGCTGGCCAAATACCTGCCTGACCCCACCCGCTATCGCTACTACATTTGCGGTTCAGAGGGCTTTATGCAAACCGCCGCCGCCTCGCTCACTGCCCTCCATGTCCCCCCTGCCCACATCCACACCGAAGCCTTCGGCTGGTAAGTAGGCTTCGTTTTGCGAGCTTCACAATATCTTGCGCTGTCATACCTTTCATCATACACTGGGACGGTAACAGTGGTAAGCTTAAAGCATAGAAATACGACCTCTGCTGCAATAGCTCAGGTCGTATTTCTTTTTGTATAATATGATTTTAACGATAAGTAGTGTCGTCGCTGTGGCTCTGCGGAGTCGGGATTTCTGTGCTTCTACACCTAACATGAGTCTCAAAACCTATCTTCATAGTCCCCAGTTAAGCTGAGGATACACTCCGACTGGGAGGAGTTTATTTTTCATAACTGGATTCTCGCCTGCGCGGGAATGACTGGGGGTTTTGAGACTCAGGTCATCTAGTATTGACAAAAAGAGGGCTGGTTTGCTAGTATGTATCTAAGACCTTCGGCCCGTAGTTTCTAGGCTACCCAGTGCGGAAGGCCTTTTTATTTAGGCAAAGCTTTACTTGGGAAAACAGACATAAAATCTTTTCGACCCGTACGCTTATCTTGCTTAATCTGCACACAAAAAAGCTTACCACTTTTCGTTTGTCCGTAGAAACGGTGAAGGCTCATATTCATATTGTCTCGACTAAAAATAGTCTCTGGGCTAGCAGTTGTGTTGCGAATAAGATCTATGGCGCATACATAGAGCTTTACTCTTCGCAATTGATCTCCTGGCCGTTTTTGCTTGACATGATCCCAAAACTGGTTAACAAATACTTTGTCGCGTCGAAAATAGCGAGAACGAACGTACGGTTGTCGTCTCGGAGTTCGTTTTTGCATTTGGTGGTACTCGTATCGCGCGAGCCGCATGACGCATGCATGAGATGTGCCAGGAATTGTATCGAACCTTGACTTGTACAACATAGTCATAGCGTATCACCGAAAAGATGCAAAAAATATCGATTATGCTTTAGTTCGTATAGACCTTGTATACCATGTCAAGACTTTTCTTCATCCTGCTGACCATGATGTACGA
>CAYZZH010000060.1:0-2244 GCA_964483005.1 uncultured Candidatus Saccharibacteria bacterium
GGCTAATGAGCTAACCAGTTTGGCTGGGATGACAATTTATATGAGCTAATGCGGGGGTGTACAGCGCAAAAGTGTTTATGCTATGATACGACAAAGCGAACTAGAGCGAACAAGACTTGAGGAGGGCACGTCGGCATGAGTAAGGTAGCACGATACTTGCAAGAGCATTTGCTCGGAGAGGTAATGACGAGTGCCGATGCTCGACGGTTTTTTGCCACCGACAACAGTGTATTTACCGTTACGCCGAGCATTATCGTGTACCCCCGTGGCGAAAACGATGTACGCAAAACAACTCGATTTGCCTGGCAGCTCGCCGAAAGAGGTCGTATTATCCCCATTACGGCGCGGGGTGCCGGCACTGACCTGTCGGGCGGAGCGCTGGGTGAGGGAATTGTGGTGGTTTTTCCCGCTCACATGAACCGCATATTAGAACTCGACCAAAAAACTGGGGTTGTCGTGGTTGAGCCTGGCCTAAACTATGGCCGACTACAGCAAACACTGCAAACTCACGAGCGTTTTTTGCCCCCGTACCCTGCGAGCATAGAATACAGCACGCTGGGCGGTGCAGTCGGGAACAACGCCAGCGGGGAAAAATCGGTAAAATACGGTGTTACGCGCGACTACGTTCGTGCACTGCGCGTGGTGCTGGCAAACGGTGAAGTTATCGAAACCAAACGCCTTACCAAGCGCGAGTTGGGCAAAAAACTCGGTTTAACCACGTTTGAAGGCGAAATCTACCGCTCGCTCGACACGCTTATCGAGGAAAACCACCAGTTGGTACACGACCTACCACGTGAGGTCAGCCGTAACAATGCTGGGTACGCACTGGCTGAAGTAAAACATCGCGACGGTAGTTTTGACCTCACACCGCTTTTTGTCGGTTCGCAAGGCACTCTGGGCATAGTGACCGAAGTAACGTGCGACACCGAACCGCACAACCCCGAAACAACCCTGTTTGCCGCTTTTTTTGACAGCATACAAGCCGGCTGCGAGGCTGCCCAGCAGCTAAAAGACCTCAGCCATGTGCCGAGCGCAATCGAAATGGTCGACAGCCGTTTGCTACGCGCTACCAACGAGCTCAACCCCAACCTGCTAAAAGGCGTCGTCCCCTCGCCCCTACCTGCCATGGCACTACTAGTAGAGTTTGACGACGCGACCGAACGCCACCGTAAAAAAGCGCTGAAACAAGCCGAACATATTTTTGAAAAGTTGGCCCGAGAGTACCGCAAAGAAAAAGCGCCGCATGCCCAAGCAGCCCTTTGGAAAATACGTCATAGCTCGGCGACCTGGCTTTCGCACAGTAACGGCGCGCTCAAACCGGTGCCGCTTATTGAGGACGGCATTGTTCCGGTCGCACAACTGGACGCGTGCATTGCGGGCATATATCGTTTGCTCGACGCCGCGCAGCTCGATGGCGCCATTTGGGGTCATGCCGGTGATGGCAACATACACGTCCAACCGTTTTTTGACCTTTCGCAGCTCGGCGACCGCCAAAAAGCCTTTCGACTAATGGATGACTACTACGCGCTCCTAACCGAGCTTGGCGGCTCGACAACGGGCGAGCACAACGACGGACGACTGCGCGGCCCCTATGTCCAAAAACTGTACGGCGAGCAAGCCTACAGTTTGTTCCAAAAAGTTAAACAAATCTTTGACCCATTTGGCATACTCAACCCCGGCGTCAAAATAAATGTCACCACCGAAGACATTCGCCCACTTTTGCGCAGCAGCTACAGCCTCGAACATCTCTACAACCACATGCCCCGCAGCTAACAACCCCACCTAGTGCACCGCGTTCTACAAACGGCGAATCGATACTGTCATAGACCTCTTCCCAAATAAGCCTCCAGCCCAGAACGTGATGATTTTTGTTCCAAACAGACTTAACAAAAAATCATCCATGGCTCGAGAGCTCGAGCAACAGAGGATGGTGCGGACGAGAGGACTTGAACCTCCACGCTTTTTACGGCACTGGCACCTCAAGCCAGCCTGTCTACCAATTCCAGCACGTCCGCGTGACTGCAAAACTAGTATACCAACGAATTTCAGTTGAGCAAACCCCCATTGCTTGCTATACTGACACACGAACCAAAGCACGCTTAGTACTTGGCTTGAGCGTGGGCGCTTAGCTCAGTTGGCTAGAGCATCTCGTTTACACCGAGAGGGTCGGGGGTTCGAGTCCCTCAGCGCCCACCAAACAAAGACCGTCTCACTGCGAGGCGGTTTTTGTTTGGTCAAATGCCG
>CAYZZH010000061.1:0-2142 GCA_964483005.1 uncultured Candidatus Saccharibacteria bacterium
GAAATGCACTATAACGTCATTAGCGCCTTTATAAAATCTATGCGCGGCAGCGACATAAATGCCACGCTGTACTACCTTGCCCGCATGCTTCAGGCCGGTGAAGACGCAAAGTTTATTGCGCGCCGCATGGTGGTATTTGCCAGTGAGGATGTGGGCCTGGCCGCGCCAGCCGCACTCAACCTAGCAGTTTCAACATTCTTAGCCGTGGAGCGGATTGGCCTGCCTGAAGCCGAAATAAACCTTAGTCACTGCGCCGTTGTACTCGCCAAATCGCCCAAAAGCCGCGAAAGTTACGACGCATGGGGCAAGGCAAAAGCGGCAGCCACGCAGTACCCCGACCTGCCCGTGCCGCTTGGCCTGCGCAATGCACCCACAAAACTCATGAAAGACCTTGGCTACGGCAAAGGCGCCAAGTGGGAAGCTGGCTATAAACACCCCGACGGCTTCCTCCCCCCAGAACTCTCTGACACCGACTTTTTCAAATAGCACCATGGGCTGAAAGGATGAGCCTTTTTACCCCCCGACACCCTGATAGATTTCTTCCGAACAAGCCCAAGGAATATTACCCTTTTTGGTTAGTCAGTGTGTACACTGTGTGTACCATGATTGCCCCAAAGCTGAACGCTGTCAG
Source organism: uncultured Candidatus Saccharibacteria bacterium (assembly GCA_964483005.1). Lineage (GTDB taxonomy): Bacteria > Patescibacteriota > Saccharimonadia > Saccharimonadales > UBA4665 > JAGXIT01. The sequence continues at coordinate 632 of CAYZZH010000061.1, forward strand.
CGCTTCTGCGAAAAAGAGAACGTGCAGCACACCGCCCACAGTCAAAAGACCAAGAGCAAAGCCAAACCAAAAAATACCAAGCAATATCTGGTTTTTCCTGTCCTTAACGAGCCGGCGCGCGTACCAAACGCCAACAACAGCCTCAACCAAAGCTAAAAATTGCGCGCTGTAGACATGAACCAGGTCGAGCACATGGTTTAGCTTGTACGCGTAGGTTGTCGCAACCAACACTAGGCACAGTAAACCAATAAGCCAAAGGGTGAACCGTAGGCTTTTAAAATGTGCGGTTTTTTGGGGCAGGACCCACGCTGCGTAGCATATGAGTATACCAGCACCAGCAAATCCAATCGTAAATGGAATGATTGTTTCGCTGTTGACACCGTAGTTACTCATCCCTCCCTGATCACGGCTAAATAGGAACTGTGGCAATATGATGGTACAAACCACTACTGAAACTGCGAGTACAATTTGGCTTGCAAGGAGTAGTTTTGCTGCTTTTAGCATAGGCACATTATAGCAGGCTACCGTGCACCCACGCCGAAGTCTTTATGTAGTATGTCAGCCAATTTCTCGGTGGGGAGGCCGAGGATGGTGTGCTCTGAGCCGTCTATGTGGTCGAGGAGGTCGCCTATGTGCTGAATGGCGTAGGCGCCGGCCTTATCGGTGTAGTCCCCCGTGGCCAGGTAGGCTTCGACGGCGGCTTCATCGTAGGGCTTTAGGTACACCCACGCACTGTCGCAGGTGATCTTTTCGTAGTTTTCGGCTTTGCATATAACAGCGAGTGACGAGGTTACTTTATTTGGCGCGGTGGTGATGAGCCGCCACATGCGGCGTGCGTCGCTGAGGTCAGCCGCCTTCCCGAGCTGTACTTCGCCAATAGTTACGATGGTATCGCTGCCAATCACTATGGCTTCTGGATATTTTTCTGCCACAGCGCGTGCCTTACCAGCTCCCAGCTCCATAGCAATGTCTTCAACCGGACGCGAATCATCGAGATACTCCTCGAAATCGCTCGGAACGACGGTAAAATCTAGCCCCATTTCCTCTAGCAGTTCTTTGCGCCGCGGCGATGTACTAGCCAGGATTATTTGTCTCATATAGCCCAGTATACCACCGGTCTCTCCTCTTCATTTTCCATTTTCTTAACTCATGCTATAGCATAATCTAAGAAAATGGTGATGGTTAGAACGCGGGCAAAGAACGGAGTATACTACGGGAAGACATGGGCGACACCTCAATAGACATACAAAAACTCACCAAACGCTACCCGGGCAGTCAAACCCCAGCGCTAGACAAACTAACGCTGCACGTTCAGGCCGGTGAGGTGTATGGGTTCCTGGGCGCAAATGGCGCGGGAAAAACGACAACCATACGACTACTTCTAAACTTCATCCAGCCTACCAGCGGCAAGGCGAGCATAATGGGTAAAGATATCGTGGCAGATACGGTAGCGGTGAAAAAACACGTGGGTTACCTGTCTGGTGAGATTGCACTATGGCCAAAGGTAACGG
>CAYZZH010000062.1:0-2090 GCA_964483005.1 uncultured Candidatus Saccharibacteria bacterium
TCACTAGCCAGTATAGTGAACGGCCAGAATATATCTAGTAAAAACATTTTTACCTGATTTGGGCTATACTGGACTTACGCAAAATCGCGCTGCGTCCAGAGTCATGTGTCAGTGATTCAGAAGACAGTTTATCTGGAGGAAAAGTAGCCATAGCTACTTTGACGAGAGAAAACTGGCTTATGAACGCTGGTGATGAGCCTGGGGTAGTGGGAGCTTTGTGTAAGTCCAGTATACTTACTCACATGACAATGCCGTTTACTGACCATCATATACAGGACAAAATAATTGCCCAGCTCGTCGAAGGGGAACGACGATTTTCTGACCTGGTTCCAGAAGACATGGAGCACAGTATGTTTATGTACCACATGCGCAAATTGCTCAAACTGGGAATTGTCGAAAAAGACGACCAAATGTACCGGCTCACCATGCGAGGCGCGCAGCTGTACAATGCTCGCTACCAGCTCGCCAAGCCGCTTCGGCAGCCGCGTGCTCTCATACAATTTTTAGTTATTCACGATGGCATGGTGCTGCTTTCTCGGCGCACCAGCGCGATTGCAGACCAGCTCAATACGTACATGTTGCCCGGTGGTATGCACTATTTTTTGGCTCCCAGCCGGACGAGCGCGAAGCAGATCGCAAAATCGCGTGGGCTTGTTGCGGGCGAGTTGCTTACGAGCCTTGAGACCATTGCGCCGGTACGCGAATACCACGGGCTTATCGATATATACGCGGCAGATCCGCCGGCTGACCTGAAGGGCGCAGGAGCCGAATACGAACTCACTTGGTTGCCGGTAGGTGAGGTACGCACTATGCAGTTTGACCAGGCCGGTTCAGCGCCATTTGTGGTTGGTCATTTTCTTGACGGCAGCCTCGCCCAGCGCATGACATACATTGTGAGTGGCTCATAGCACGAATGCGCTGCCATCTTTCTGAAATCAGTGCGCAAACTCCAAACCCAGAGCGAGCATAAATAACGAATCCATGGTATAATTATACGAATGAATCATCCGGAGCAATCTTTCCCATTTGGGGATATGTCAGATGTTGCATACAGAAATTTCGTGTCACCTAGCGGAGTAGAAGTGTCTATTGCTACGCGACTTGGCCAGACTCTTGCGGGAGAGCAGTATGCCTTGATGTGTGGCGCACTGAAGCAGCTTGAACGGGGTATACAAACCAACCCACTTTCGCCTTCACACGCTTTGGGCGGGCGGGTTGCACCACCTGCAAATGCACTGACGTTGCCAGTCGCTCGGCAACTTGGACTTGATACGTACTATAGGGCCAAAATAGCACATGTGCCTGCGCTACCAGTGTTAGACACAGTGAAATTCAACGATAGACTTACAGTTTTGCGTGGTATGCCCCTCACGCCCCTCACGCAGCAAACGATACCGCTTATGAAGTGGTCAAAACACGAGCAATCACGGTACTTCAGGTTAGTCGAAGCCGCTGGCCGAGAGTATTCAAAGCCGGTATGTGCGGCCCTTTTCCTCGGCGCATACTTGGGCATGTGGGTTGAGCGTGGCACCGAAGGCATTGATGCAAGCCTCTATGCGCATGAACAGCTGCCATTTATGCGGCGACATCGGCCCCACACTGTTCTGTAATCAGGTATACTAAAGGCACTATGAAGAGTTTGTGGCGGATTGTGCAGTTTACGCGTGAGCTTTGGCCGTACTATGTCGGTGTGGCGGCTTTTTCGGTGTTGGTGGCCGCGACCACGCAGGTACAACCACTGCTTACGAAGACCATTGTCGATGAGGTCACGAAACTGGTCGGAAGCCACGAAGTGCGCACCAACGTGGTTATATGGGCAGTGCTGGGGATTTTTGTGGCCGATTTGGGGCAAAACCTGTTTAGCAACATCGGCGGTATCATCGGCGACCAGCTGCAGGCTCGTTTGCGCAAGACGCTTAGCGAGCGGTATTTTGCGCATTTACTCAAACTGCCGCAGCGCTATTTCGACACCGAGCTCAGTGGCAAGGTGCTGAACCAGCTCAACCGCAGCATAGACCAAATAACCACGTTTGCGCAGGCATTCAGCAACAACTTTTTACAGTTTATATTTAGTACGGTACTGTCGCTCG
>CAYZZH010000063.1:0-2068 GCA_964483005.1 uncultured Candidatus Saccharibacteria bacterium
TTAATATTTACATCACCTAATGTATCACCTGCTGGTATGGTAATCAATGCTTTTCACAGATAAAGTTACCACTTTGTTGTAATAAATACCTAATATCGTTGTAAATAAGTTTGGCAGCACTGACAAAGCTGAATGTATGCAACTGTAATTCTCGTCGAAAGCAAGGGCTCTGAACTATACGCACTCCCATTCATCTCGACTCTGTGTCACCACACGAGACGGTGTTTGTGGCGATCTTCCGTCGGGTACATTACATGTTTAGCGGCCTCTCCACGCCCACACCAACGGACCCAGCTCCCCAGAAACAGCACGTGCAGCACTTATCCAGTCTTCACCGTACCAACAGTTACGCTTCACCCCTGTCTCAGACACTCCGACACTATTCCTGCTAAGCTGCCCGGCCGTAGCTTGCGGCATGCAGAGGCACTAGTTACAAATAACTTGCACGTATGTGCAAGTTATTTGTAACGGGGGAGTGGTTACGGTGCACTGTCGCCGGTGTAAAAAATCACGCAAGTAGGCTACCTGTCGTGCTGGACCACGGCATGTCGCCGTTGGCTGCTGGTTGCAATGTTCAAGATAACACTCGAGAATACACGGCAGTTCAGGCAAAAGCTAAAACGTAGAGGTGACGACGATGGAGTTGTAGCCAACGTAGCTACCGCCGGGAGTAACCGGCGAAATATTGGCGACATACGAAATGGTGTACGTGGTGTACCCAGAGCTTACGCTCGAGCTGGCAATGGTGTCACCGCTAACAAAATAAAAAACATTGGGCTGGTTGTACTTTGCGTCAACCGCCCCAAAGCCAAATGGCGCCGCTGGAAACGCAGCGTCGGTGTGCTGGACTGGTGCAGCTCCAACTGCAGGCGCGGTATTGACCGCAAGGTTTAAACCAAACTGCTCGGTGCCAGGGCTCAGCGCCCCGCCATTTAGCACCGCCAAGGCATGGCCACTGTTTGTCGGCGCCGTGCCGTACAGCTGCACGACATACCCGTGAGTAAGGTACGATTTTACCCGAAACTGAGTGCTTCCGTACTTGGTCGAAGCAGTGTCGAGCACCCCAAAATCTACCGCGGGCGAGCCAACAATTGCCGCTTCTACGTACTCTGTGCGGTCGGTGTTAAAGCCGGCTTGCGCCTGATAGGCGGTGCCCTTGGTGTTGCCAACGGTTAGTTCGCCAGCCGACTGTTTTGAGCAGTAGCCCGTGCCGCCGCTCGAACAGGCTTCGAGCTCGCCGCCCGAACCAAAAAACGTTTCGCTCACACCGTACTGATTGCCGCTGCACGACTGTTGGTTGGGATTGGTGGCGCAGACCGCCCAAACCGAAGCTGCTGGTGCTAGCAGGGTGCCAAGTACCACACCGACCCCTGCCACCCAAAACATTGCTCGTGCACGTATAGTCATTATGTTTATTTTCGCTTATTTCCCGCTACGACGCAAGCACCCCTGGCACGGTTGCCCCTGTCGCTCACTGTTGCGTCTACCGCGATAAGCCAGCGTGCTCGGCCCCAGACCATCCCTAGTGCCTCGCCACGCCTCACCCTTCGGCCAGACAACTACTCAGAAATAGTGCCGGGGTGCTTAGGCAGGTCTGAAGCGTAACCGTAGTTACGCTGAAGACTGGCTAAGTGCTACGAGCGCTGTTTCTGGGTAGTTGGACCCGTAGGTGTGGTGAGGCACTAACCCACTACCCTAACTACTCCGCTCGTCACTGTCATAACCCGTCGAGCACTTCAAACCCATGTAAATCTTTTACGCTATAGCGTAAAAGATTTACATGGGTTGGGGGTAATTGGCCTGTCGGGTAGTCTGGCTAGTATTGGAAACGTCTGTTTGTTTTTATTACAGAGTGCGGTATGATTACAGAGATAGATAACCACAAGTACTATGGCAGACGAAACAAAACCCCCCGAAGACGCAGCCGCAAAAGAAGGCGATAGCCTTGAGTCAAGTGGCGGCTCGAGCTCGCTCGAGTCAACCGACAATTCGCTCGAAAACGCCACCGAAACCACCGGTAAAATCGACGATACCCCAGTAAAACACAAAGACAACTCACCGTTTTTTC
>CAYZZH010000064.1:0-2051 GCA_964483005.1 uncultured Candidatus Saccharibacteria bacterium
CAAGACTTTTGGTCATTTGATTTTAAGTCAAACGCGTATACCAATTCCGCCACTCGCCCGGATACCAATATTGTAGCACCGTTGAAACTTTTTTGACGTATGCTACGTATAATGAGCATGAACGAAAAATTACTTGTTTCTCGCGTACTCGCCGGTGACCACGATGCATTTGCGCCGCTCGTCGACCGCTATCACGTGGGAGTCATACTGTACTGCGAGCAGTTTGTGCACGACCGCGCAGCAGCGCAAGACCTAGCGCAGGAGGTTTTTATCGCTGCGTATCAACACCTAAAAAAGTATCGGTCGAAACGCGGCGCGTTTTCGACCTGGCTGTACCAGCTGGCACGCTCGCGGTGTCTCGACGAAGGCCGCAGTCAAAAAACGCACATCGACATAGACACCTTACCAAACCTCGCGGCACTCACCGAACCGCTGACCGTTGCCGAAAAAGCCGAAATTCGCACAGCAGTAGAGCAGCTTGAACCTCCTCTATACCGCCGCGTTATCGAAGCCTACTACTGGCATGGCAAAAGCTACGACGACATCGCTCGCGAGTTTGACCTACCACTAAACACCGTACGCACTAACCTACGGCGTGCCAAATTGCAACTAAAAGGAGCCCTAGCATGAACCGACAAGACTTTATGCTCACCACGAGCGCCCCCCAAAAACGCACCACTTTCACTGTACGGGTAATGGCAACTATCTCTAACCAACAAATAATTAACAGTCATAAAAGACTGCTTGGTCTTACAAAACCAATCCTCATTTCACTTATATTGCTGCTACTTTTTGCCATTCCTGCAGCAACCTATGCCCTCACGCGGTGGCTTACTGTCCGCTCAGAGGGAACAAACCACAGCGGGCGTACTCAATACGTAGTTGATGTGGCAGAAAACTGTTTACCAAAAAGTACTGAGGCAGCACATTTCGAAATACGCAAAGACATGCCCCTACAAGACCCTGTTGAAATACAAAAAATACTTCGAGCTGCGTGTGAGCTCGTCGCTACCCAACGTATAGTAGATAAGTACTACAGCGGCGAAGCAACCGATCGCGGTACTCCAAAGACTGGCATGTCATCCCCATACATAGGAGCTGGGGCCTCCGTTCTTATGTCTCAGACTCCACAAAGTGTGACATTTGATAACTCGGCAGCCACCTACGCCGGTGATCGCGGGCCAACTACCGCCTATATAACGCACGGGGAAAAGCTTAGATATTTTAGCGTTAGCAGCGGCAAAGAGATTGATCATATCGCCAAAGGTGACACGGTGGCAACAATTAGTGCCGTTGACGCGAGTTCTTTTTCCCAAACAAATGGCCCACAAAGATCCACGGTAGTTGGGCTCGTACGTCTATCGCTGCCTGCTGAATATTATCAGTCTAAACAACAATTTGTTATGCATCTCCCTGCCTGCTCAGGAAATCCAAAAGAGCTTTGCCCACAAGGTGCCGCTGTAGACATTTACCCACGGATGAGTAGTGAAAGTCATACGAACCCTTCTTTTAAAGGTCTGCCGAGCGACGAAATGCGGCAAATCAGCGGCACCATTATAGCGTTTAACGACAACAGCGTTACCCTACGTTCTCGAACGCTCCAAGAGATATACACGGTAAATCTCGATGAGCCGGGTTTTAAGCAGTGGAACGACATCTATGCTTCAAGCTACTTACCGACCGACCTACGGCTCATGCCAGGTGATGAGCTGCTCGTAGACTACATGGCGCCTCAGGCAAGTCACTCTCGAGCCATATCTGCACATCAGGTGTTGCAAATCATGGCCCCGCTTGATGGAACAGATGGGAAAGCAACTGGTTCTATGCCACAGAAATATAACACTGGGCCGTAGTCTGCACAGCAATTGCCTAAAAAGCAAATTCTTAGTCACAGTTTATGAGTCGTACTAGCAGTACAACGAGTAAGAAACTCGCAGACTAAAATTTGCTTTTACACACGGTTATAGTGGGGAAGATGGGGGATCGTTTATAAAGCTCTCGTATATTAAACCCAGTACCCCAATCTGTTGAACAGGGGTACAATACGTATG
>CAYZZH010000065.1:0-1742 GCA_964483005.1 uncultured Candidatus Saccharibacteria bacterium
TGACATCGTAGCCCTGCTCGACCAGCAGTGCCGCCGTTAGCGAGCTATCCACCCCGCCACTCATACCAACATACACTTTCATACTCATATGATACAGTCTCTAGCACTCAGAGTTAAGAGGCGGCCTCTAGCGCTCCGCTGCACTGCAACCACTGCAAGGAGTCTCCCTGTTACAGGGAGACTCCTTGCAGTGGTTGCAGTGGTTGCAGTGGTTGGAGTGGTTTGAGTGCCTTATCTGGAAACGAGGGTGAACGGATGATTATTTTTGGATTTCGGTGTTGTACATTTGGGCTTGTTTTTCGAGCTGACGGTGAATGGCGGTGAGCTCGTAGCGGCGACCAACCCAAAACATAGCAAACAAAATCGGTATCATCAGCAAAATTGGCCACCAAATGTACACAATCCGCACTGTACCACTAGTATTTTTACCGTCTTTTGTGCCAGTGCCAGTCTGGGTGACCTGCCCCGCCCCAACCCCAACGAGCTGCAAAAACGCCGTTGCCCCCGTTGAGTCTGTCGCTTTAACAACCACCCGATATATACCAGCCGTTTTGTAGACATGCGATATTTCGAAACTACCGGCAAACGGCTGGCTTTTGAGGTCGCTCGCCGTACCATCACCCCAGTCAATACTAATGGCGTAGGGCCCGTTACCCCCACTTAAAACAATCGGCCACGACAGCAGCGACCCAACCGGAGCGCCCTTTTTGGCAAGGGTGCTCGTAAGGCTAATACGCTGACCGAACGGCGCAATTTTGCTATCTTGAAACGTCACGGTTGCGATGTTGCTATCTGGCCCAGCCTGATCGAGCGAGTCAAACACCCGTGCGACCAGCTCGTTTTGGCCGCCAAAAAGATCGACCTGTATGGTGTAGCTGCCGTTGACACACTCTACCGAGCCTACAAAAATGTTGTTGCTAAAAATTTTGACCAACAGACCGGTTTTACACAGTCCGCTAATGGTTATGGGTAGCGTGTCGTAGGTACGCCCCGACACTGGCGTGGTAATGGTGGCTGGCGTCGTTGGCGGCGGGCTCGAGATCTTTCCCTGCAAGCCAGTTGTGGCCGACTGCTCTGGGTCGGGACTGCCAAGCTGGGCAGCCACTAGCGGTGTAAAGCACAGTGCAAACACAAGCCACAGTGCGGCACAAACCTTAAGTAAATTATTTTTATGCATGTGTCTCATAACGCGTTGCTTTTATGCTTATGCCTATAGCATACCGCATTCCCCACATAGGCCCAAGCAGCAAATGGGACTATCGTCGGCCGGCTTTACGCAACACGTTGGCGTTGTACCGCTTGATGGCCCGAGGCACCACCACAATCGCCCCAATAATGCCTACTACGAGTAGTAAAGCTAAAATAATTAACGGCAACGGTATGACCATAAAATTTGACTTACCTGTTATTAACTGGCCATTCGAACCGTAGCCAAAATTGCCTTCGATAGTGTACTTACCCCAGAAGCCAACTTTGTCGAGCTTCACCGAAAAACGTCGTATGCTGTCGGGGAGTGCGTTGCCACGAGGGTCTGTGTTGTTGATCTCGGTGGTTTGGAGGGTTTTTGTACCCTTTTTGAGCACTATTTTGCCGAATGGCTGCTCGTGTACGTTGCCGCTATTTTTGAAACGTGCAACGGCATACAACCCTTTGTTGCTTGTAAAAAACGCGTTGGCAGAAGTAGCGTTTTCTGCGGTGCGTACATCGAGACTTTCTAGTTTGATGTTTTCGACAATGTCACC
>CAYZZH010000066.1:0-1606 GCA_964483005.1 uncultured Candidatus Saccharibacteria bacterium
TAGTCAGATTTTTGCAAGAGCCTCGTCGTCTTTGACCTTAAGAGGACGTTTTTTGATAATTTCGTAGCGCTCACCAGTAAGCGGCGACTCCCAATAGTCTTCGTTGATTATGTTCACAAACGTCGTCAAACTTTCGTCGTCCATAATAATAATCTTCCCCTGCTCGTCAGGCATAAGCTCAAGATCCATGTCTTCGGCGTACTCAAGCGCCTTTTCTTGCGTGACCTTGCCGACCTCGAGCTTTTGTAGCTTTTGAATCAGCTGTTTTTTTCCCTTCAGCAAGGCATTGAGCCCGACACCTTCGGGAAAACTCAGGCCGTACGTCTCCATAATCTCTTGCACTTTACTCTCGGCAATCGCGGCCTCTTTGGCGTCGTACCCAAAGAGCGTTTTAAGCTTGCTCTGGTTAAAAACATACAGGTCCTGCTCGAGCACCAGCAGCTGCGGATCGGTCGGCAGCCGCAGCGCCGCTTCGGCATCAAAGGGGATAAATTTGTCTGAACGCAGCATCCACCCCTGTTTGCCCTTCATGACCTGCGACCTGGGCAGCACCTTTGCAACGTAAAATGGCTTGGGCATTTCGGCATGGCTCACCCGCACGAGCACACCTTTCATGTGGTTTATGTCGTGCTCGTCGTCTTTAAACAGCACAATTTCGCGTTCCTGAGTGCGCAACCAGCCGAGCGTTTCTTGCAGTTTTTCTACCTTGGCCACTTGCGTCCGCTGCAGCACCCCCGTTTCGGCCTCGGCGTCTTCAAAGCCTCTCACAATCAGCCCGTTACCTGCCCCTTCGAGTATATAGTCGAGAATCTCGTCGATAAAAATCGGTTCGAGCTGTTTTTTCAGCCCCTCTGCCAACGCCGTTTTGTACAACACATAGTTTTTCGAAATAAAAAACAGCTCAATCTTAAGCTCGTCTTTATACTGCACAAGGTTATTTGCCCAGGCAAAAACATCTGTTTCTTGGTAGTCGCTGGGTGGCGGTGTGGGGTTTTCTACTGGCGCTCTGTCGTTTTCCATAACACCATTGTATCACCGAAGTAGCGGGGCCGTTGTTGTGTAAGTCGCTACGTGAGAAGCTTGGCTTCTGGCAACTGGTTGGCAAGTTTATGGTCAAAAGTATACAGTGGCTCGGCCTGGTTTACCCGTGCATACACCGCCAAACAACAGTCCTCAAAACTCAGCGCCGGATGCGCGACAAAATAGTCCATTGCAGCATATATAATTTCACCGTTACACTGTAGCTCGTCGTGCTGAAGTATAGCGCTAAAGGTATCTTTTATAGCTTCACGCGGCATTTCGTAGTTTCGGCCCAACACAAATGCCGTCTCAATAAAAGCGGCGTCTCCAACAATAAACTTAGCATTTGGCTTATGGAGCAGTTTTACCACAGCTTCGTGCTGGTCAGGTATATCAAGCGTTATCAGCCGTAGCAAAATATTTGTGTCAAGTGAGCCGTTGTACTGTGTCATCGAATTGTTTCGTGCCGGTACTTTTGGTAATACTCATCTACGTTCGTCACAGGTGTAGCCTTTGGGTTCATGTATTTTTTGGCATTTGCGGCAATTTCATCGAAAGACAGTGGCTTGACAATAGTTGCAGTACG
>CAYZZH010000067.1:0-1501 GCA_964483005.1 uncultured Candidatus Saccharibacteria bacterium
GAAAACGCCAGAAAAAGTGCTTGCTTATTTTTACAAAAGGGTCAGTGCGGTGAAATGGGCATGTGGTTCAGGAAAGTCAAAGAAGAGGCGCGTTTCTAAAAACTTTCGCAGCGGTACCAATCAGGCGCCTTACGCAACCACGCTTCCAGCTGCTCTTCGGTGAGCAGCCCCGCTTGAGCCCCCGCCTTTTGCACCACGCTCATCGAGTTTATGGGCGCCCATTGCAGAGCACTTTCTAGGTTGTGCCCTTTGGCGAGTGCCGCAACCAACGTCGAGGCATAGGCGTCACCCGCCCCTGTGCGCTCGTAAGGCGGCGCCGGGTCTGGGTACAGCGGCATTTTGTAGCGGTTGGTACCGTCCGAGGCGTAGGCACCGGCCGGGCCATCGGTTACTACGGCAATTTTACAGCCGTAGCCGTGCAAACGGTCGAGCAAATCGTGCACATTGTCGTACTCGCCGCCCGTTACCAGCACAGCTTCTTCGCGGTTCATAATTACCACTTCGGTCTGGGCGTAAATGCGCTTTAGCCGCTCGACCCCAACTTTCATTTGGAAGGTTCCGGGCTGAAACGCTAGTTTAACGTCTGGGTTTTGTTCGAGCCAATCGGCGATGTCGTCGGTGTACTCAAGCGCGTTTTCGGAAATAGAGCTAAAATACACCCAGCGAGGGATTTCGTACTTGCGAAAATGCGGCCACTGGTAGACGTATTCCTCGTGCTTAATAAGTATGGTGCGCTCTTCTTTGTACCACAACACGTAGTGGATGTTGCTGTTTTTGCGGCCGTTGACGTGCACAAAACGGGTGTCGACTTTTTCTTTGCTAAGCGTGCGCACTATTTCGCGCCCCTCTTGATCGCCACCTACCTCTGTTTCAAACGCCGCGTCCAGCCCAAGCCGGCTAAACGACACCGCCGCGTTGGCTGCGTTGCCCACAGCGTGCAGGGTTTCGGCGTGGTGAAATGGTAGTTTCATACCAAATGGCACGGCCAGCCAGTCACCCTTTTCGTTTGTGTAGGTATGCGCCTGGTCGTCGAGTAGTTTGATAAATACGTCTGTGACGACATCGCCGACACACAACACATCGATTTGTTCTCGTTTTGTCACCGTTCCCACCCCTTTTTCATTGCTGGTTGATTTGCTTATGTTTATACCCACCATTGTCCCACACCACGCGCCTTGCTGCAACCGCTCGAAACAACTCTGTTACCTAAAACAACTCTGCTCAAAGCCTCCGCTTACGTTCATCCGTTTCATCAATCTGATTACAGACTGCCGAGAAGCGGAAACTACGGAGGACACGTAGATAAATCCGAAATCCTAATTTCTAAACTCTAAACAAATCCAAATACTATAAATACAATGTCCCAAACCGCGGCCGTAGGCCGCGAGAGTAAAACATCCTTCGTAGCGTTAGCGAAGAAGGAATAGCTAGATGGGGCCATTGCGGAAGCTCCCGGCTCAGCTGTTGTTAGGCTCGACAACTTCCGAGAGGCGGCGCGAGT